>CAMJNC010000206.1 GCA_946407195.1 uncultured Treponema sp.
AATTTTTGACAATGATTTTACGCCCCGACAGCATAGTAAGTGTCAGGTCAGGAGTCGATTCCATACTTTCAATCATGTGCGGATTCACCCAATATTTTTTCCCATCTAACCGCATTACATCAATCATATGTTTTTTTATACTTACAATAATTATAATCTTTTTTTTTCATATTTCAATTATTATTTTCTTATAATTGGAAAATTCGTGCAAATTTAGACATAAATTTGCATTTTTTTTGACTGAATTTGCATAAATATTCCTGATTTGTTTTATGTCTTATAAATTTTCATTATATAAATAAGTTTGTATGACAAAACATTACAGCATATTGTATATTATAATATAGAATTAAAAGGATTGTTTATTATGAATAGCACACCTTGTATTTATGTAATCGAAGACGAAGAATCTATTTCTAAGCTTATCAAACTCTATCTGACAAAAGAACAGATGGATGCAAAAACTTTCCTTAATGCAGAAGACGCATTGAAGGAGCTTAAAGAAGGCCGTAAGCCAAACCTTATTATTCTTGATTTAAACCTCCCTGGCATGAGCGGTTTTGATTTTCTTGAAGAGCTCCAGAAAATGTTTAATAAAGAGCTTCCTTCAGTAATGATTCTTTCTGCACGTGATACTGACGAAGACATTATAAAAGGTCTAGGCTATGGAGCTGATGAGTTTGTTACAAAACCGTTCTCTCCAGGCGTTCTCATGGCAAGAGTTAAAGCCAATTTACGACGCCAGAGCTTCTTCCTTGAAAAAATGGAATCATATATTGAATTCGGTCCTTACACTCTCCTTCTTGGCAGCTGCGTTCTCAAGAAAAACGGACAGAAAATTTCCCTTTCTTCAAAAGAATACGAAGTTCTTGAATTTCTTGTAAAAAATGCAGGACAGATAATTTCTCCGGAAAAAATCTATCAGAATGTGTGGAAGGTTGAATACGGTGATATTACTGCCGTTGCCGTTTACATTCAGAGACTGCGAAAAAAGATTGAAGACAATCCGGCAGACTGCAAATACATAAAAACAGAATTTGGAAACGGATACATCTTTTCTAGTGAATATATAACCAAAAACTGTTAGTATATTTATATGAGACTAAAACCTCAATTTATACTTCTTTCCTCACTGATTATTTCTATTCCAATCCTCTGTGCAACCTTTATTCTTATTCACACCTATATGCATTCGCCAAACAGATACCTTATTAAAGGCTCTGCACAATTAACTAAAGCTGATTTCCCGCTTATTACCGAAAATGATTTTGATAATATTCAGGCTTCATTAAAAATGCTTCCTCAAGGAGTAGAAGCAGCCCTTTGCCGTACAACAGATTATAAAATCCTCTACTCTTCCATTCCGGAAATTACAACCGGAACACTTATGGGAAGAGAAGAAATTCTTTCCTTTGTAACTTCCACCTCAGATAAATATTTCTATCAGTTTTCAAAGCTGCCTTCTACAGGCTTTAATACTCTGCTTGTTACAAGGCTTCCTTTACAGCGCATGACAAGCACAAAAGGAACCAAGAATTACCTTAAGGTTCTTCTGGCGGTAATATTAATCACATCAGGAAGTCTTGTTCTTTTGTTTTTCATTTCAAGAGATATATTTATAGGCTTAAGTAAGATTGAACATTCCAGTTCGCTGCTTGCCGAAGGAAAGCTTGATACTCCTATTTCAACAGATACAAAAACAAACGGCCAGAATGAATTTTCAACCATTACCAACAGTCTTGAAAAAATGCGCCGCGAGCTTATGGAAATGCAGGTAAGCAAAAACCGTTTTATTACAGGTATAAGCCATGACTTACGAACTCCTGTTGCGGTAATCCGCGGTTATTCCGAAGCAATTATGGATGATGTAATTAATGATAAAAAAGAAATCCATAATTCCATGGAGCTTATAGAACAAAAAACTACTCAGCTCGAAGAAATGATAGACACTCTCATAAACTTTATGAAGCTCAACAATACCGAAATAAAAGAAAAGCTCGTAAAGCATTCTATAACCGAACTGATTCAGGATTTTGCTAAATATGCCAGTGTAACCGGCAAGGTTTTCAAAAGAAATGTACAAACAAATATACACCTTGAGAAAGATATTAAGATTCCGTTGAATGAACAGCTGGTACACCGTTCATTTGAAAACCTTTTAAGCAATGCCTTAAGATATACAAAGGAAAATGATTTAATAGAAATAAATGCTTCAACAATGGAAATAGACGGCAAGAATAATATTATTCTGCAGATTAGAGATACAGGTTCCGGCATAGATAAAAAAGATCTGGATTTTATTTTTGATATTTTTTACAGGGGAACAAATTCCAGACAGGAAGAAGGAATGGGAATTGGTCTTGCAGTTGTAAAAAGCATTATGGACACCCACGGCTGGAAAATCAGTGTTGAATCCCAGAAAAAAAATGGTTCCTGCTTTACTATAACAATTCCATATTAAAGCGGTTTAAGAAAAGCATACCTTCCCGGCTCATAGCATACACCACATCCCCGTCTTTTCCTTCGCGTCTCACACAAAGCCCTTTTTTCTCCCACTGATTAAAAAGGCTCAAAAAACGCTCCGGCAGCTTTTCACCAAAAATTGTAGTATACTCACCTTCCCTAATTCCTTCGAGTTTTCTAAGGCCCATCATAAAAAACTCAAACTGAGAGGTTGTTAAATCTATAGCTTCGAAGTTTTGAGGAAGTACTTCCCCGGGCTTTTCAGTAACATTTTCCTGCCTGCTCAACCAGAATGAAATATATTCTTCTATATTTATCGTATTAGTCCAGCGCTCACCGGTTCCATCCGCTTTATAAACCGTACCACAAGCCGCACTTCCGCAGCCGGCATAGCCGCCATGAGTCCAGTAAACTAAATTGTGCAGGCATTCCTTTCCAGAGCGGCAGAAGTTAGAAACCTCGTACCATCTGTAACCGTGGGTTTCAAGAAAATCACGTCCGCTAAGCCAGAGCTTGTCTGCAAAATCAAAATCGTAATCTAAGCTGCCGTCTTCCAGCTGTCTGCCAAACGGCGTTTTTTCTTCAATTGTGAGCGAATAAAGCGAAATGTGTGAAGGATTATACGAAACAATTTCTTCAAGACCAGCAAGCAGACTTTTTTCATCATCACCCGGAAGTCCCGAAATCAAATCAAAGGAAACATCCCCTTTCCAGTATTCTTTAATTAAAACAAGTGCGTTGCGGTTTATTGAAACATCAGCACGCCTGCAGGCCTTTTTCAAAACAGCATCATTCATGCTCTGAATGCCGCAGGAAATTCTGTTTACACCGCAGGACCTAAGACTGTTTAAAAGCTCAACAGTAACA
This sequence comes from uncultured Treponema sp., assembly GCA_946407195.1. Classification (GTDB taxonomy): domain Bacteria; phylum Spirochaetota; class Spirochaetia; order Treponematales; family Treponemataceae; genus Treponema_D. The sequence goes on from CAMJNC010000206.1 coordinate 3,331, forward strand.
TCATCCGGATTCACTTCTACAGTTATTTCTGCATCAGGATTAAGCTTTGTGCAGTTTTTAATTGTCGAAAAAATTTGTGAAAGTTGTACATGCGAAAGAAGGCTTGGTGTTCCACCGCCAATATAAATGGTTTTTAACAGGCTGATTTTTAATGCTGCAATTCTATACGTAATTTCATTGCAGAGTGCTTTAACATATTCTTCCGGAACTGATTTTCCTTGTGGTACGCTGTAAAAATCACAGTACGCACATTTTGAAATACAAAACGGAATATGAATATAAAGCGAGGTAGTTTCTGCAGGCATTTAGAAGAGTTTAAAATTCTTAAACGGGAAATAGCACATGAGAACCTTTGCATCTATCTCCTGTCTTTTTACTGCACCCCAGAGACGTGAATCGTCAGAAGCCTTTCTGTTATCTGCAAGTACAAAATATTCATCATAGCCTAGGGTAACTTCATCAAAAGAACCTTTTACGCCAATTCCTGTATCCCAGTCTGCCGGTGGTACAAAGAAGGTAACATTATATGGTTCACTTACAATTTCAAATTCAGTAAGAAAATGCTTTTCTCCGGCCGGTTTTACATACAGAACATAGTCGCGCATATAAATTGTATCACCTGGCATACCAACAATACGACGTAAATGCGGCTTTGAAGCTGGAAGCTCGTTTTTTTCAAATAAAGATATCTGCTGACCGGTAAAAAAGCGTATAAACTGATCTGCAATCTTTTTAATAAACAGGCTTTTTGTTACGTTTCGCGGATTCAGCAGTACTACATCACCACGTTCATAAACACTTGAAACCGAAGAAACCATTACAACTGATTTTTCAGGAATATCAGGTATCATAGAAAGCGAATTCTGTCGTACAGGATAAACTAAATAAGAAATTACAATATTAATGAATATATAAAGACAGATAAAAAACACAATTAAAGAAACAGTACGGCGGCGGCGTTCTTTTTTTATCTGATATGAAAAGACTTCGATATTTCTATTCAAAACATTCCCCTCTTTTTAATAATTTATAAAGTATCAAATATTTGATTTTGATACAAGTTATAAAAATATCAGAAAACTTACATAAAACTCTGTGCTTCCGCTGCGCCATAAGCGAAACCGCTGGCTCTCCCTTTTTTGTGTAAGAATCCTGCGGTTTTTGCAAGCAAA
>CAMJNC010000207.1 GCA_946407195.1 uncultured Treponema sp.
CTTCAATGTATTTTACCATTACATCCTGAGCAATCTGCTGATGTGCAAGATTAAGGGTTGTGTTTACAGTAAATCCGGAAGTATAAATATCATCAGAACCATAAATCATACCTGAAAGCTCGCGGCGTACAAATTCAGAGAACCACGGTGCCTTGTCGTCGCGCATCATATAAGCTGATGTAGAAGTACGGGTATAGTCAAAATTAGCCCAGTAATTTTCAAAGGATTCATCAGCTTCTTCCTTAGAAAGAAAGCCTGCATCAACCATAGAAGCAAGCACGTACTTCTGGCGGTCCATAGCACGGTTAGGATGATCAAAAGGATTATAGAAAGCCGGGTTAGAAAGCTGAATTACAAGTATAGCGGCTTCTGCCGGTGTGATTTCTGTAGCACCGTGGCCAAAATAATATTTTGAAGCTGCATTTACACCATAAGTACCGCCACCAAAGTAAATCTTATTAAGATAGAGTTCAAGGATTTCGTTTTTAGAATAACGGCGTTCCATCTGAATGGCCCACCAGAGCTCTTTAAGCTTTCGAACTACAGATTTATCAGAACGGTCACAGTAAAGGGTTCCTGCAATCTGCTGGGTGAGGGTAGAACCACCACCAAGAGAACGGCCTGTAAGAATACCGGAAATACCACGTAAAATAGCCTTAAGATTAAAGCCGGCGTGAGAGAAAAATACATTATCCTCACGTGTAATAAGTGCATCAATCATCTGCTGCGGAAGATTGTTGTAGGCAATAATCTCGCGCTTTTCATCCGATGCAAACTCAGTAATTACTTCACCATTAATATCAAGAAGTTTGGTAGGAAGCGCAGTATCAAAATCAGTTATATATTCAGAATTAATTATATTGCGGGTTTCAGAAACAGACCATCCCAGAAAAAGTCCCATGATAATAGAACCCAGAAAAAACAGCGAGATGATCACAATTCCAGATTTTTTAATCTTAATCATATTTAGCTTATTATAGTAGAAAGTACCAAAAAAGTGAATAGTTACGCTTTCTTAGTAGCAATGGTGGTTTCGATACGGTCTTCGACCTACTCAACCACCGTGTAAAGAGAGTCCGAGTCTTTTTTTATAAACAGGGATTGCCTGGAAAAATTATATGGGGAAGGGACGCAGGCAAAATGAAAAAGGAGGACCACGGGTAGAGAAAAATCAAGCGTAGCGAGATTTTTCTCGGGGCACCCGGGGGGATTCCTTTTTCAGTTTTGCCGTCGCTGGGACCCGCCCCATATAATTTTTCCAGAATGAGAACTTTTGATTTAAAATAAAAAAGGCTCGGAATAGATCCGAGCCATGCCCATCAGGCAATCGGGAACATGGGTGGGAGGGGAAAATGTTCCCGATATATTTATTATCGACCCCAGTACCCGAAATCTTTAATCTAAATAAAAAATATTTTTTAGTTTTCTGAAATATCGAGGTCTAAAGAGAAGTTTGCAGTGTAGGTTTTGCCCTTAATTGCAGTAATAGAACGCACAATTTCGTAGTCACCTATATGGAATTTGATTTTGTGTTCACCCTCAGAAATTACAAATTCCTTGCCAAAGCTTGTGCATTTTACATCATCAAGCGTAACCTCGGTACCTTCCGGTGCAGTTATAAGCAGGGTAGGCTCAAGACTCTTCATTACAACAGTAAGCTCAGTTGTTTTTGCACGGTCAATGCGTACAGTACGAACTTCGTTGCGGTAAGATTCAGAAATAATCGAAATATTATGAATACCAGTATCCAGAAGCACCTTAGGATTATCTGATTCTGGAAGCATTTTGTCGTCAATAAAGATTGTACAAGGTTCAAGTTTTTTTTCAGGCGGAACAAGCTTAAAGGTAAGCTGCCCCTTATTCATCAAAATAGGCTTTACAGTAATAGGAATAATAGCATTCAGAGTTTCTTCCGGAACACCCTTCATAACCGGCTGAAGGCGCACAAAAATTACGTTTTTAGCCGGAGTTATTACTGTATCAACCTTTGTAGTGTAATTATTTGATTTTATAGAATTGTCTTTTTTAAGCGGAATCTGTAAAACCCACGAAAGCTTACCCGGAAGTGTTCTTACATAAGCACGTGTGCCGCTGTAATCTATCTGCGAGGCTTTAGGGGTTGGGCTGATATTTGCATACACAGAGCAGGCTACAGAATCCATCCAGGAAGCAACTGCCTCAGGAATATCAAATTTAAGCTCAAGTCCTTCTATAAAAGTCTGGTCTGCGGGGAGGGTAATGGCAAGTGCTTCGTTTATTCCAAGCTTTGCAGTGCCTTCAGAATCAGGTGTCTGTGCAACCGAAAGCTCATGAACCTTACTTACGCGAAAACTTTCCGCACCCAGAGTTGCAATGCCCCAGGAAGCAAGGAAGAGAGAAATCAGAACTGTTTTTGCACAAGTCAGCTTTTTCATTACTCTTTAATATTCAGCTTTTTACGCGGGTCTTCGGCCTTACCGCCCTGTCTTATTTCAAAATGAAGATGCGGACCGGTTGCCTTTCCCGTCTGGCCTACAAGGCCTATTACATCACCTTTTTTTACATACTGATATCTGTCTACAAATACCTTCGAAAGGTGAGCACATACACTAGTCATTTTGCCCTGATCATGACTTAAAATCATATAGGTTCCAAAATCTACATCGTTTTCGATAACTATATAAACAGCACCATCTTTAATGGCGTAGACAGGGGTACCTTCTGCGGCAGCCAGGTCAATTCCGTTGTGGTTTTTCATTTCGCCGGAAAAAGGATTTTTTCTCTTTCCGAATTCAGAAGAAACCCAGTACGCATCATTGTCCAGCGGTAGCCGGAGGGCAGAGTCGAGAAAATATGCTCTTTCTGTGAGGGTAAAGCGTTTGCTGCGTAAGAACAGATAATCTCTCCCTTCAATATTATAGTATATGACGTTTTTTGTTAAGGTTTGGGTGCTGTAATTTTCCTGTAAAAGTACTTCAATTGAGTTGATTCCACGGTCCAGCGCTATAAAAAGTCCGTCTACAACCGGTAAAATCATTGTTTTATTCTTTATATCGTCCTGGGCGTTTTCTATCTGATTTAAGGTGGCCAAGGTGTCATAAATAATACATAATCTACTTGAAAGACCTATAACATCAAAGTTTTCTGTGTTCGTATATTGAAAGAACATAATTTCCGGTTCACGACCGGCGCTTACCGCTTTTCTGTTTGATTCAACAATGCTGTTATAATCTTTTAATACTGTATTTGCACGGGAAGGAGAAAGGCTCTCAATAACCGGCAGCTTATCTTTTTCAATTATAATTTTATTGATGTCCTGAGCATTAAGAAAAAAAGGACAAAAAAGGAGAACAAAAAAAATGTTAAAAAAACGGGGCTGTCTTTTAGAGAGCCCCGTTAAGTAGTTTATAATACTCAAACTATTCTTCTACAATTGCTTCTGCTGGACATGAAGCTGCGCAAGATCCACAGCTGATGCACTTTTCAGCATCGATAGCGCGAGCGCCATCTTTTTCTGCAATTGCTCCTACCGGGCAGTCCGGCTCACAAGCGCCACAGTTTACACACTGGTCTGTAATTTTAAATGCCATATTTGCTCCTATAAAATATTTAAAATCTATGTAAAATAATACAGCAACCGTCGAAAAATCGCAACTGATATTTGAATAAATCTATTTTGTAAAGTATAATTGAAGCATGACTAAAGAAGAAGTTGCAAAATATATTGACCATACACTTCTGGCTCCACAGGCTGGAATCAGAGAAATTGAATTGTTGTGTCAGGAAGCAAAAAGATATAACTTTGCTTCTGTTTGTGTGAATCCTGTTTATGTATCTGCTGCATCAGATGAGCTTTCTGGTACAGATGTAAAGATTTGTACTGTAGTTGGTTTTCCACTTGGTGCTACTACAACAAAAGATAAGATTAATGAAGCAAAAAATGCAATTGAAAATGGTGCAGATGAAATTGATATGGTAATCAATATTGGTGCTGCCAAGGACGGTCGTTTTTCTGAGGTAGGAATTGATATTATGGGTGTTGTAGATGCCTGTAAAGAAGCCGGTAAACAGCTTGGAAAAAATATTATTGTAAAGACAATCCTTGAAACCTGCCTCCTTGATGATAATGCAATTGTAAATGCCTGCCTTTGTGCTAAAAAAGCCGGAGCTGATTTTGTAAAAACCTCTACGGGTTTTGCTAATCCAAAGGGAATAGACGGAAATCCGCTTCCTAACGGAGCAAGCGAATCTCATGTTAAGCTTATGCGTGAAACTGTAGGTGATGACATGGGAGTAAAGGCTTCTGGTGGAATAAGAAGTGTAAGAACTCTTATTACAATGCTCGAAGCTGGTGCAAGTAGAATCGGCACTTCAAGCGGTGCTAAAATCATAGAAAACTGGGATGAAAGTAAGCCGGTTAATAACAAATATTAGGCTTTTGGAACTGGAAGTGAGAAGTACAATTTGTTGTCACTCACTTCCATTTTTATT
>CAMJNC010000208.1 GCA_946407195.1 uncultured Treponema sp.
GTTTTCATTATGATTTCGCCACCACAGTCAGGGCAAATGAATTTTTGTGTTGCAACAGTTGTACGAGAGTTTTTACTAGCTCCAGCCATTATGTGCCTCCAATCGAATATTCGTATCAAATATAATAATGAGATAAGGCTCTAGTGTCAATAATTCAAATCCAAAAAATCACAAGTTTCATTGACACAAAATATGTAATTTGATAGTATGAATGACAGTTAACTATATTTTTTGGGGGTCTCCAATTGGCAGGCAAAAAATCATCTGCAGAAAAAAGACACGCACAGAGCGAAGTTCGCAGACTTCATAATAAAGCAATTAAAAGCACTTGCAGAACTTATGCAAAGCAGTTTGTAGAAGCAGTTCAGGCTAAAGATCAGAAACTTGCTGAAGAAAAATACAAGCAGCTTCAGAAGGAACTCGACAGCGCTCGCAGCAAGGGTGTTTTGAAGAGAAATGCTGTGTCTCGCAAAAAGTCAAGAATGATGAATCTTTACAATGCTACATTTGCAGCAAAATAACATTTTTGATTAATGCTTATGTGAAAACCAGTTGAAATGACTTTCAACTGGTTTTTTTGTTATAATGTGGTATTATATAAAAAAGTAGGAGAATTAAAAAATGTCTGAATTAAAAATAACAAAGGGCGACCTTGTAGATGCTGTTTACAAATCAACTGATGTTGAAAAGCAGGATATTCAAAAAGTAATCGACAGTTTTTTACTGCATGCACGTGAATGTCTGGAAAAGGGAAATACTATTGAACTACGAGGCTTTGGAACTTTTGAGACACGTCTTAGAAAAGGCCGTGCTTCTGCAAGAAATCCAAAAACTGGTGAAACAATTAAGGTTGAACCTCATTATGTAGCAGCCTTTCGTGCCGGCCAGATACTTAAAGAAAAGCTCTGGAACCTGAAGAAAAAGTAAAATGAAAAGCAATACCAGCATCATTCCGGCTTATAAATCATTTTTTCCCAAAATAGTATTATTGATTACTGCCAGTATTTTATTCTGGCTTTCAAAACCAAATATATTTTTTGCGGATGGTTTAGGCTTTCTCGGCTGGTTTTGTTATTTTCCTGTATTATATCTTATTAAACGCTCTCATTCCGGAGAATCAGTGCTTTTTGGTGCTTTATATGGAGTTATTTCTTACGGTCTTTTCGGTTACTGGCTCCATTCATTTCATCCGCTTGGGCTGATAATTGCCTGCACGGGTTATTTGATTATTTGTGCACTTTTATTTTTGGTACTTAAATGGGCTGATCTAATCTGTACTAAAAACGGATGGCTTCTTCAGTTCTTTTGTATCTGCGGATATGAATATGTAAAAACTCTGGGTTTTTTTGGAATAAGCTATGGAGTTTCCGCTTATACACAATGGAAGTTTACATATCTTATTCAAATCTGTTCACTTGCCGGAGTTTTTGGCTTAAATCTAATTGTGATTTTCCCTTCAGCATTTTTGTTTAGTCTGATATATAAAAGCCAGGAAAGAAATAAATTATTGAATTCAGTTGATTCAGCCAGAAAATCTCATATTTCGGCTTATGTAAAAAAAGAACAGGCTCTTGCTGTTGCTTCTTTGAAATTAACCTGGATTTGTGGAGCAATATGGCTGATTATTTTTTCTGCATCTATTGTTTATGGCTATATAGGTGTGCATCATAAAAATCATAATGAATATGTTACTGTAGCCGCAATTCAGAATAATGAAAGTCCATGGAAAAATGGAATTGAAGAATACTCAAAGAATGTTAAAAATCTTATTCAGCTTACAGAAGAGGCACAGGCTCTTTCCAATGATATAGATTTTGTTATATGGCCTGAAACTGCAGTTGTACCGTCTATTATTTACAATTATGAATATGGAACCGATGTAAGCCGCTTTATGCTCATAGCTCAGCTGCTGAATTTCTTTGATGAAAATAATGCAGTTTTTGTAACAGGTAACGCACATCAGGTTGAATTTGCAGGAGCAAGTAAAGTGCAGTATAACAGCGCACTTGTTTTTGAGTCTGAAAAAAATGTACATCCGCCTGAGCCTGGTATTTATTCAAAAATCAAGCTTGTGCCTTTTACAGAAAGCTTTCCTATGAAGCATGTTTTTCCTTTATTATATGTAAAGCTTCTTAATGGAAACTCACATATGTGGGAAAAGGGTGATGAATATACAGTTTTTAATTACAGAGGCTTAAGCTTTTCAACACCAATTTGCTTTGAAGATACCTTTAGTACAATTTGCCGTCAAATGGTATTAAACGGCTCTCGATGCTTTTTTAATTTAAGCAATGATTCCTGGTCTAATAGTATTCCGTGCCAGAGACAGCATCTTGCAATGGCAGTTTTCCGTTGTGTAGAAAACAGGGTGCCTGCAGTAAGAAGTACAGCCAGTGGAGTTACCTGTATAATCAATCAAAACGGGATTATTGAAAAAAGGGCTCCTGAATTCTGCGAGGCTTATGTAATTGGAAGAATTCCAGTTATCAGCGGAAATCAGCAGACTTTGTTTACAAGAACAGGTGATATAGCAGGAATAGCTGAAATTGGCCTTGCTGTATTTATATTGATAATGCAATCATTTATTGTTATAATTAAATCAATTAGAAATAAATAATTACAGGTGAATTGATGGCTGATAAAAACGAAATCGAAAAAAGAAATATCACAGTTTTTGGCGAAGAAACAGAATTTGATGGAGTTCTTGAATTCAGCGATAGACTTGTTATTACCGGAAAATTCAGCGGAAAAATCAATGCACCTACCGGAGACCTTGAAATTGCTAAAAATGCAGTTTGTAAGGTAGATAAAATTGATGCTAATTCAATCATAGTTGCTGGCGGTGATGTTTCTGGCGATATGAATGCTGCAGAGCGTGTAGAAATCTGTTCTGGAAGTAAAGTAAATGGAAATATTACTACTGCAAGAATAAGAATTGCAAATAATGTTGAGTTCAGCGGCGATGTAAATATGCTTGAGAAGGAACCGGATGTAGATTTATTCTCTGTTGCTTCTTCAGAATACAAGCAGGCTATGATTATACATAGTGATGTTATAAAATAAGCCTAAAATTGAATACTTGACAAAAATTAAAAAAGAGAGATAATAAAACTTAAGGGACTTCTTTTCATATCTTGTCTGTCCCAAAAAAATCAATTCAATCTGGTGTTTTTTATTTTTTAACTATATATAAAATCAAAATAACAATTCAATTTATCATGAGGATTTTTTAATGGCAGCATTAAGAAAACGTCGTACAACAGACGAAAACGCAGCACAGGAGCCTGCAGAAGAAGCTCAGGCTACACTTGATTTTGGTTCTAATGAAACTGAAACACAAAATGAACAGCCAGCTTCTTATGAACAGACAGAAGCGGCAGTAGAAACTCCTTCAGAATCTGGAGAAGAAAGTGCTTCCGCTGAGCAGAATGAAGAAGATCAGGAAGCAGGAAAAATTGTTGTAAAGAAACGCCGTGTAGTAAAAAAGACAGAAGAATCAGAAGAAACACAGCAGTCACAGCAGAATAATTCAGAAGAAAAGCATTACAACAACAATAACAATTATCGTTACCAGAATAATCAGAACAGAAATAATTTTAATAGAAAAGGTCAGGGAATGCGTAAGCCTTATGGCCGTAATTCTTATACACCTCCTAGTCCGGAAGTTGCAGAAATGATGGCAGCAGAAGCTGCAGCAGCTGCAGAAGAAAATGCAAATAAACCACGTCTTTTAATTAATGAACTTACAAAAGAATCTATGCCGGAGCTTCGTGAACGTGCAATTCAGTATGGCTTTACAGCTGATGATCTTGCACCAATGAAAAAGCAGGATTTGATTTTTGTAATTCTTAAGGCTCATACAGAACACGGTGGAATTATTTTTGCTGAAGGTTCTCTTGAAATCCTTCCTGATGGATATGGATTCCTTCGTTCACCACAGAACAGCTATCTTCCAGGTCCTGATGATATTTATATCAGCCCAAGTCAGATTCGTCTTTTCAATCTTAAAACTGGTGATACTGTTTACGGACAGACACGTTCTCCAAAAGAGGGTGAACGTTTCTTTGCGCTTTTGCGTATTGAAAAAATCAACTATGATGAACCACGCGTAGCACAGACCCGCGTTCCTTTTGAAAACCTTACACCGCTTTATCCGAATGAAAAGCTTCGCCTTGAAACTGTTTCTACAGAAGTTTCAACCCGTATTGTTGACCTCTTTGCACCAATTGGTAAAGGTCAGCGTCTTTTGATTGTTGCACCTCCAAAGGCTGGTAAAACAATCCTTATGCAGAAAATTGCAAACGCAATTACAACAAACAATCCTGAAGTTTACCTCATAGTTCTTTTGATTGATGAACGTCCTGAGGAAGTTACAGAAATGGAACGTGCTATCAAGGGCGAAGTAATTTCTTCTACCTTTGATGAACAGGCTACACGCCACGTTCAGGTTGCAGAAATGG
>CAMJNC010000209.1 GCA_946407195.1 uncultured Treponema sp.
AGATTTGCCCTATGAGTCTTGATGTAAAAAATCTTGTTGCCGATGGAAACCGTGATGAACTCCGCACCGCCGAATGTATCCTTTGCGGAGAATGTATTTCGACTTGTCCAAAGAAAGTTTTAACCTATAAAATTACAAATAAATAAGGAGCCATTAAAAATGACAAAAGAAGAAATCCTTGAACAAAGCAGAAAAGAAAACAACGATAAAGATGTATTTGATTTAGAGGTTCAGAAAACTGCGGCCACAGCAGCATTCTTTTCTTCATTCGGACTGTGTGCCTTTGTTTCAATTCTCAGCTGGATATTCACAAAGCGAGTAAGCGTTCAATGCTGGATGATTTTCTTCGGCATGCTCACAGTTGCTTTTGACGTAAAATTTTTCAAGATGAAAAAACTGCATGAGCTTTTTGTTGCCCTCGGCTATCTTGCAATTTTTATTATGCTGACAGCAGTATTCATTCTGCAGCTGACCGGTCGTCTTTAAGGAGATTTAGCATGAATGACACACTTGTTTTAAAAAATCATCTTAAAGAAATCCGAAGCGAAAAAAATCTTTCTCAGAATGCACTCGCAGAAATGGTAGGCGTTTCGCGCAACACAATCAGCTCCATAGAAACCGGCCAGTTCTGCCCTACCGCAAAACTCGCCCTGATTTTATGCGTCGCACTTGATAAAAAATTTGAAGAGATTTTCTATTTCTAAGGACAAAAAAATGAAAAATACAAAAACAAATCTTGGCCCACTTTTAATCATTATCGCAGCATGCTTTTGGGGCAGCATGGGAATCTTTGTAAGGAAACTCGAAAGCTTTGGCTTCAGCGCAATTCAGATAGTTTCTATAAGGCTCACTCTTGCGGCTATGTTTTTTTGCCTGGTGCAGCTTATTGTAGACCCTTCTGGTTTTAAGATTGCCCTACGCGACATTCCGCTTTTTTTAGGCCTTGGATTTGGAAGTATTTTGTTTTTCACAATCTGCTATTTTTCTGCAATTACAATTATGCCGCTTTCTAGCGCCGTAATTCTTTTGTACACTTCGCCAATCTGGATTATGCTGATGTCGGCAATTTTCTTTCATGAAAAAATGAATGCTAAAAAGCTGATTGCCCTCGCGCTGGCTTTTGCAGGCTGTGTTTTGGTTTCAGGAATTTCAGGTGGCGGAATCACAATGGTTGGCTTACTGTTCGGGCTCGGCTCAGGCCTGGGCTACGGACTTTACAGCATTCTTGGAACAATTGCCTTGCGCCGCTATTCTCCTTATACCGTTACCACATATACATTTTTATTTGCAGGCCTTGGTTCCTGGTTTATCTGCAAACCGATCGATATGATTTCTCACTTTACCCAGGCTCCAAATCTTCCATTCCTTATTGGCTTTTGTTTCCTGACCGCTCTTGTAACTGCAGTAATTCCTTTTTTGACCTACACCCTCGGTCTTCGCACAGTAGAAGCCAGCAAGGCCGGAATCATCGCCACCCTTGAACCTGTAGTCGCAACAATAATTGGAATCTTGTGTTTTTCAGAAATGCTAACCGTGCTTTCAGCGCTGGGAATTATCCTCGTTCTTTCTGCGGTTGTTGTGTTGAATAAAGTTTAATTCCAGATTCTATTTAAATTCATTTGTCCGCCAATAACTCTCATGACATTTACAATATGATTTTCTTCATCGACCATATAGAAAACAAGATAGTTATCTACAGGAAAAAATCTTAATCCTCTACTCTTCCATGGTTCTTTAGAATATCTTCTAAAACCATTTGGCAAGGTATCCAATTTTAATATTTCTTCCTGGATGCGAGATAATTGTGCTTCGGCGTTTATGATAGATTTCTTTTCATAAGCAATATAATCATAATGTCTCTGCAAATCATCAATTGCTTCAGGAGCAACTATAACTGTATAAGTCAATTATTTAGCCCTCTTGATTCTAGCAAAGGCTTCTTCCGCAGGAACTCCTTCACCACGGAGAATGCTCTGATAAGCTTTATCCATTTCTTCATTGAACTGTTCTTCAGTCATTTCAGAAAGATTCAAAGGCTTGTTAGAAGGAAGCTGAGCCTTAAATGGCAATCCATTATTAAGGATAATCTGCTTATAAAACATATTGATTGCAGTAGATACAGGAATACCCAGAGCTGCGAGAATTGCTTCTGCAGGACCTTTTGTTTCTGGTTCTATTCTTGCATAAAGATTTGCTGTTTTAGCTGCCATATATACCTCTTATATAATAATATAAGCTATTGTGCGCACAAACGCAATACAAATTTATAACAGAACATTTTCTTGGAAAACTCCCCCAAAAAATTGCTATTATAAAGCAATGAAAAAATTCGATAGAAAAACCGTGATAGAATCTTTTCGAACTTCCATTCCGATTATGGTGACCTTTGTTGTTATAGGAATTGGATATGGAATTCTTATGCAGAAGCACGGCTTTGGACCTCTGTGGTCTTTGCTCTCTGGTTTTGTTATTTACAGCGGAACAGCTCAGTTTGTAAGCGTTGCCATGCTGGCTGACTCCTCTTTTTTTATGGCTGCAGTTACCGCACTGATGATCAGCGCGCGTCATATCTTTTTCAGCATCTCCATGATTGGCAGATACAAGGACGAGGGACACAGAAAATGGTATCTTTATTACGGGCTGTGCGATGAAACCTATGCCATGCTAAGCAAAGACAAAATGCCCGAGGGTGTGAATGTCAGCTTGTACCGTGTGCTGGTAACCGCATTAAATCAGTCGTCATGGATTATCGGCTCTGTACTTGGCGGCCTGCTCGGTTCGTTGCTGGAGTTTGATTCAACCGGAATTGATTTTGCGATGACGGCGCTGTTCACAACAGTATTCATCGAACAATGGCTTTCTTCAAAATGTCACATTCCATCAATGGTGGTCATAATTATTGTGCTGACACTCTTGCGTAAAAAAATCGAACCAGAAGGAGAACTGAACTATGAGCGACTTTAAGCATTCCTTAATTATAATTCTTGTCATGGGTCTCGTTACTCTTGCCACAAGAATTCTTCCGATTTTGATTTTTGGACGAAATGAAAAAATCCCGAAATACATAATGTACCTGGGGAAAGTTGTTCCTTATACCGCAATGGGGCTTTTGATTGTCTATTGTTTTAAAGATGTCTCTGTTGTCCAAGCACCGCATGCAATTCCAGAACTGATTGCCATGTCTGTCGTAATCGCTTCATACCTTTGGAAACGCAATGCAATTTTCAGCGTGGTCATTGGAACTGTGCTTTACATGCTTCTGGTACAGATGGTATTCACTGTCTGAAAGTCACTTATCAATTTATCAAAAATCCCTTTGACCCTATCCTCTGGATTTCCATGCAGGAACTCATGCCAGAACTCAAACGTTGTTATAACATTTGATGCCGCAATATGTTTTTTTATAAGCTCAGGATTTATGGCTTTTCCAGAAATCTCTTTTACGGCATTGGTATACATATTAAGCATTTTATCCAAATCAATCTGAATGCCATCTGCTCCGAGCCTGCTCATAAAAAAGCTCATATCTTCGGAAGCTCCGCCTATAGCAACATTCTGCCAGTCGCAAACGCAGATTCTTCCATCATCAGTTTTTAATAAATTATCCCAGTGAAAATCTCCGTGAATTAAAACACGGTCTTCATTATTATGCCAGCTGATTATTTCATTTATCTTTTCCGCAATAGGGTTCAATGCCCCTTCATCAAAAACTTTTGGATGCTCATTCAGAACACTTTTCCAGCCGTTGAGACAATACTCAACATGTTCTTTATCTAAAGGCTCTTTTCTGTTCTTCTTCAGGAACTCAGGTATTTTATCATTATGAATCCGCGCTAAAGTATTAATAATTTTTCGAAGCTCACCATCAGAATTAGAGCGTTCAAGCGGAGCATACTTTTTCATAAGAATGATTATTTCATCATCAGATAATTCCACACTTAATATTTCTGGAAGATATTCAGATGAAGTATTAATTTTGCTCTGATAGAACAAGGCCTCTTTTTTATATGTATCGAACATATCGTTCTTTAACATATTCCTCTGAACATGTTTTAAAATTTGTTCGCCATTGATTTCATATACATTTGCGCCGCTTTGGCCCACCCTGATTTCTGAAACTTTATTTCCTGATAAATACTTTTTGATGTCCAAAATATTATTTCCTTCTTATTATTTTTAATATAGAAAAAAACAAACAGAATAGTCCGAGAACGGCAAATGCTATTCCCATTATAAAACCAGTTTTTTCCTTAACACCAGATACCATCATAAGACCGGCAAAGAGGATCAGCAATGAGTTTAATATAAGAGTCTTAGGATATCGTTTTACCTTTTCTTCTTCAGATGCATCTTTTTTTAAGACTGGAATAACATTAATCATTTCCAGAATAAAAAGAACTACAATTGCCGAAAAACATAACCAAAAACAAATATTCATTTTTTT
>CAMJNC010000210.1 GCA_946407195.1 uncultured Treponema sp.
TGCCAATGCTTAAGCTTACTCTCCCTATTGCAATGGAGCAGTTTTTCCGTATTCTCGTATCTTCTGTTGATACGATGATGCTCAGCTCCTACAGTAACGATGCAGTTGCTGCAGTAGGCCTTGTTTCTCAATACTCTTTCTTTCTGACTATTCTCTTTTCTGTAATTGGAACCGGTTGTTCAATTGTTCTGGCGCAGTACCTTGGAGCTGATAAATCTGAAAAGGAATTGAATCATATTGCACAGGCCGGTGCTATTATGGTTTTCTTTATGTCGATTTTTATGACGGCTCTCGTAATTTTTGGTACGGGCTGGCTGCTTGACCGTTATACACTCGATCCGATTGTCCGCCACTATGCATGGCAATATTTCATTATTTTTGGCGGAATCTGCTGCTTCTTTAATGCGTTCAGCCTGCTGCAGGGCGCGATTTTGAGAAGCTACGGATATACAAGTGAGGCGATGATTGTTTCCATCGTAGCAAACCTTACTAACGTGCTCGGTAACGCGCTTTCTCTGTACGGCTGGTTTGGTTTACCAGTGCTCGGTGTACCTGGTGTGGCCGGCGCTTCGGGTCTTTCAATGGTGGTCTCTTGTATTTTGTTCCGTGTGTTCATCAAAAGACGCCGGGATGTTGTGTTCCACCTGCACGGAATTACAAAGGTGCCGCGCGAGGCGTTCCGCTTAGTATTAAAGGTTGGTGTGCCGACTGCGGGCGAAAGCTTATCGTATAACGTGAGCCAGATTACGATTATGGCGATGATTTCCACACTGGGAACTTATGCGATGTCGGCACAGGTTTACACCATGACAATTCTCCGTTTTGTCTTTGTTGCGGCTATTGCGATTGGTCAGGCAACCCAGATTAAAGCCGGCTATTTTGTTGGTGCAAAACAGAATGATATTGTCTACAAAAAAGTATTCCGCTATCAGCTGGCAGCAACTACCTTCTCTATGGTTATGATGGTGGTTGTAAATCTTGTAAAGCGACCTGTAATCGGAATCTTTACGGACATCCCTGAGGTTTACGGCTTTGTAAGCACCCTGCTGATTTATTCGGCTTACATTGAGTTTGGCCGTTCTCTGAATCTGGTATACGTTGGTGCGCTTAAGGGTGCCGGAGATGTACGCTTCCCTGTTCTGTATGGAATCTTTTCGAACTGGACCTTTATGGTTTTAGGAAGCTACATTCTCGGACTTAAATGCGGGCTTGGTCTTGTCGGCTTCTGGCTTGGAATTGGAACCGATGAAACCACACGCGGCCTTGTTATGCTGTTACGCTGGAAAAGCCGCCGCTGGCAAAAGCATGCCCTTGTTAAGTAAAAAATCTTAATTACTTTTATTACCTTAATATCCAAGGCGTCTGTCTACAAGATATTTCAGCGGACGCCCTTCTTTGTAATTTCTTAAATCCTCAAGGAACATATTTACGTTTTTATCCTTTGTATATGGCAGCGTCATATTTCCTGCAACATGAGGTGTAATCAAAAGATTCTTTGTTTTCCAGAGTCTGTTGCCCTCTGGTAACGGTTCTGTCTGGAAAACATCTAAGGCAGCCCCTGCAAGGTGACCGCTTTCAAGATTATCTGCAAGTGCAGCTTCATCTATTGCAGAACCACGGCCTACATTTACTATATAAGCACCCTCTGGCAGAAGTGCCATTCGTTCACGTGAAAGAATTCCTTTTGTTTCCGGGGTTGCAGGAAGACTCATTGCAAGCAGATCTGTTTCCGGCAAAACTTTATCCAGCTCGCTTACAGGCAGCACCTTGTCATAAACTGTTTCGCTGCTTTTGCCGCTTCTGCATACTCCGATAATCTGTGCAGGTTCAAAGGCCTTTGCCCTTTTTGCGAAGGTGGTTCCAATATCACCTGTTCCCAGTACGGTAATACGGCAATCCTTAATGGAGCGTTGTGCACGCGGAGAAAACCAC
The DNA here is from genome assembly GCA_946407195.1 of uncultured Treponema sp. Taxonomy (GTDB): domain Bacteria; phylum Spirochaetota; class Spirochaetia; order Treponematales; family Treponemataceae; genus Treponema_D. The sequence goes on from CAMJNC010000210.1 coordinate 1,933, forward strand.
TGCCCTGCCCGGGTTTCTTCCATGAACTCGTTCAGACGGCGCATCATTACAAGAGAAACTGCAATCATATGCTCTGCAATTGAAACTCCATAAGCACCTGCTGAGTTAGTAAGCAGACATTCTTCATTTGCAAAATATCCTGGAGTCATAATCGAATCTACTCCAGCCCAAGGCACACACAGCCACTTCAGTCTTTTACTTGTTTTTACAATTGAAGGAGCAAAGCCGTAAATAATTTCTGCATCAAAATCCGATTCAGGAATATCAGCCTCTGCCTTATAAAAATTAACAGTTGCACCAAGCTCTGCTGCTGTCTGCTTTATCAAATCAATATGCTTTTGTTCAAGCTGATTATTAATTACTAAAATTTTCATAAGTGTATGATAGCACAGTTTCTGCTCGCTTGTAAAATCTAATCAAACCTTTTTACTAGTGTAGAAAAATAAAACTTTACAACCGCATTTTATGCCTTATACTTTAACTATATTAAAAATTGTGAGGCATAAAATGTACTTAACTTACACTGTCTATGCGCTGATAATTGCGCTGCTTATCTGGGGCGGAAAATTCGCCGGTTTCAAAAAGGATCAGTTTCATGAAGATTCTTCTTCTCTTGAAGCTATGAAGTCACTGCGCGGCTTTGCGGCCATTGGCGTAATTCTTCATCACATTTCTCAGGAGGGCGCGTTCCAAATGGCTAACGGACGCGGAAATCCTGGAGAACTCAGTCCTTTTGTAAATGCGGGATTTATTTTTGTAGCAATCTTCTTTTTCTGTTCGGGTTACGGACTAATCAAAAGCTATGAAACAAAACCTGATTATCTGAACGGCTTTATGAAAAAGCGTGTCCTCAAAACTCTGGTAATACCTTACTACGTAAGCATCGTAATTTACGGTCTTGCCCGTTTTGGAAGCGGTGAACGTTTTGCACCGTTACAGTGGGTTACAAACCTTATTGGTATTACAATGATGAACCCTTACGCATGGTATCCTGTTATTGCAGCAATTCTTTATATTGCCTTTTATCTTATTTTCAAGAATGTCAAAAACAAGAAGCTCTGTTATGTGCTTATGGGAGTTGTAATTCTCGCTCTGGGTATGGGCTTCTGTGTAAACGGACACTTCCCATGGTTTGCAGGTCCTAAAAACTGGTGGCTCGACCGTGCAAGTCCTCTGCACAGCAAATGGTGGGCACGCCAGCAGGTATGGTGGCTTTCTGGTGAATGGTGGATTAATTCCTGCCCTGCACTTTTAATCGGTATGATTTTTGCACATTACGAGGTACAAATCCGCGACTGGTTCAGAAAGCTCTACTGGCCAAAGCTTCTGCTTATTATTGTATTAACCTTCCTTACCTTTGCTCTTTCAGGCTTCGGCCAGATGAAGTTCGGCTGGTGGACAGAGTGGAGCGGACGCGGCCCTGATATTGGCAGAAAAATCGCAACCTACTTCTGTGTAATTCCTTACAGCATTATGGTTCCGGTTATGCTTTTTGCAGTCATGCTCAAATATAAGGTATCAAATCCGATCAGCCGCTTCTTTGGTAAGTATTCACTTGAAACTTATATGATGAACCTGATTGTTATAACAGCCTTCCGCTTCCTTATTTATAAGCCTAATACTCCGTACGCTTCTGTACCGCTTTACAAGGCAGGAAACTATAATCTGGCAATCTACTTTGCTGCAGTTTTTGCAGGAACAATTCTTCTTGGTCTGCTCTATAAGCTGCTGAATAGTCTTGTTCAAAAGCTTGTAAAGTAAATATAACAATTAAAGTTATTCTCTGGTAACAAAAATCTCCTTCTTAAGTGTTGAATAAGAAGGAGATTAAAAATGAACCTGAATAAAAAAATTAAGAATGCGGTGATGGGAACCGCATTCAGCATCCTTTGCGCTGCAAGTCTTAGCGCATATCAAATCAATGTTACAGTAAATGACAAAGAACTTGAGTTTCCTCTTGAAGGAGTAAAGGTGTCTGTTACCGACTCAAGCGAACTCAGCGCCTTTACAAATGAAGAGGGCCTTGCAACTCTCGAGATTCCTGATTCTATGAAGGCCGGAAAAGTAACTCTTTCATATCCAGGCTATAAAAGCGAAGAATTCAGCTTTAAGGAATCGCAGACAGAAATTTCAGCTGCTCTTTCTATGGCTGATGTAATTGAAGGAAAAGAACTTGTCGTAGAACGCTCGGCACCAGGAGTAACTGATGAACAGTCCGGCGTATCTGTTGTTATGGATAAAGAAACCTTCGAATCAACTTCCCGCATGGGACTTGTTGAAGATGTAATGGCTTCTGTAAACACACTCCCAGGAATTTCTTATGGAGGAACACAGCCTTCTGTGCGCGGTGGTTACCCTCGCGACACAACTGCTGTAATGGACGGCGTTTATCTTTTGTTCCCATGGCAGTGGGGTGGAATCTGTTCTATTTTCGATCCTGGAATGGTAGACAGCGTAAAGATGTCTAACGGTGTTTTTTCTGCACGCTATGGA
>CAMJNC010000211.1 GCA_946407195.1 uncultured Treponema sp.
CTTAATCTTGCACATCAGCAGATTGCTCAGGATGTAATGGTAAAATACATTGAAGATGCAAACCGCCGCTACAAGAGAGAGCATTCTTCTAAAACTGGTGTAGCAACAAATATCTATGTTCCTATGACAGAAATGCTTGCCCTTCTTTTTGATATCCCAGAACTTAAGGTTAGCGAGCAGAGAACTGAAATAGTTGCAAACAATACTTATATAAATCAAATTAACCCTGTGCTTGATGCTATTTCGCTTATGACAGGTACAGAAAAGCTCAAGGTAAATATTGTAAACCGCGCTACAGCAATTGCTAAGCAGAATGAAGAAAAAACAACTATTGAAGGAACAATGGTTGCCCTCGATCATTCAAACGGTTATATCGATGCGCTTGTAGGTGGTAGTAAGTTTGATTCTGATAATCAGTTTATCCGTGCTACACAGGCAAAGGTTCAGCCAGGTTCTACCTTTAAGCCGCTTTACTACTCTGCCGCAATCGACTCACGTAAGTTTACTCCGACAACTCAGATTTCTGACAGTATGGTTGTATTCCACACTGCAGACGGTAAACCTTATATTCCTCTGAACTTCCGTGGTGAATGGGAAGGAAATGTATCTTTGTGGTACGCCCTCACCCGCTCTATGAACGTTCCGTCTCTTAAGATTCTTGATGGCATTGGATTTGAAGCCGCAATTGACCGTGCCTCTAAGCTTTTGGGTATTCCTCAGAACGAGCTTGAAGGCCGCAGCTTTGTTCCTGTTTATCCGCTTGGTCTTGGTGTTTGTTCTGTACGTCCTATTGAAATGGCACGCGCTTATGCCATCTTTGCTAACGGTGGTAAAGAAATTACACCTATGGCAATACGTACAGTTGAAGACAAAAACGGAAATGTAATTTTGAATCCTGAGCTTGATATAAGAAAGGCACAGGCTGCCAAGGGAGAAAAGATTCAGGTTATTTCTCCACAGACTTCATTTGTAATGATTAAGCTGCTTGAGCAGACTGTAAACAATGGTGGTACCCTTGGTGCTCAGAAATGGCACTTTGATTACAAGGATGCAAACGGCCATCGTTATACAATGCCTGCCGGTGGTAAAACTGGTACAACTCAGAACTGGGCTGATGCATGGACCTGTGGTATTACACCATACTATGCTGCAGCCTTCTGGTTTGGATTTGATAAGCCTGGTCAGTCACTTGGTCTTAATATTACTGGTGCTACTCTTGCTGGTTTTGCCTGGGGTGAATATTTTGATAAGGTACACGCAGACCTTCCATACAAAAACTGGATTAAACCTCTTGAAGGTGTAATTGAATGTACCGTTTGTGCAGACAGTGGTATGATTCTTACAGAATCATGTGAGCATTCTACAACTCAGTGGTATCTGGAAGGAACCCAGCCTACAGAAATCTGTCCTATTCACTCAAGCACATCTAACTCTGTAATTTCTATCATCCGTCTTGAAAAGGAAATGTATAAATCTGGTCAGAGAATGAGCTTTGATTTTGACACAAGTCCTTTGACCTTTGATTTAAATGCACCACTTACTGGTAATTACAGCTCAGATGATGAGGATGAAGAAGAAATAGACAATACAAGTTCGGCATCAAAATTTGACTACAACTTCCTTATGGAGTAGACTAAAACTGTGTTAGTACAAATTAAAGACATCAAGATTAAACGTCGCGTACGCAAGGACCTCGGTAATCTTGAAGATCTTAAAGACAGTATGAAAATCTACGGACTTATGAATCCGATTACCCTCAACAGCAAATACGAGCTGATTGCGGGTGAACGTCGTTTACAGTCTGCAATTCAGCTTGGCTGGACAAGCATTAATGCTAACATAGTTGATAATCTTTCAGAAGTTGAACAGCTGGAAATGGAAATTGAAGAAAACAACCAGCGAAAGGAATTCACCGACGCAGAGCTGCTCGAAGGTTATAAAAGACTTCAGCGCCTGAGAAATCCGGGCTTCTTCTACAGAATCTATCTCTTCTTTAAGCATCTTTTTGAAAAGATTGCAGACTTCTTCCGTAACCGATAACCTCAGGAAAATCAATGCAGCATACAAAGAAAATCGCTACAGTTACTGCTTTATTCATACTTCTTATCAGCACAAAGCTTTTTGCCACAGGGGCTGGAATTCAGGCAGGAATATATCCGGGACTTTTTATAAATGAAAACTCTGTAAAGGTGGAGCAGTTTACAGGCCGTATTTTTGGTACAATAAGACTTAGCCGGATTCCTATGACAGCAGGTTTTGGTCTTGAGGCTGGTAAGGCTTCTTCTGATTTTGCTTATGCTTTTACAGGCTTTGCAGATTATTATGCTTTAGACCTTCAGATAAAAAACACCTGGAATCTTTATTCAGGCTTTGGTGCAGAAGTAAGTTTTTTATCTACAGATTTCAAAGACTGGGGCATGACTGCAGGCGCAAGATTCTTTGCCGGAATGAACTGGCTTTTCTGGGATAATTATCTTGAGCTTTATGTACAGCAGAATGTAGTTCCAACCTGGGCAAAAAATCTTAGTGCATCTGATTCAAAGGCAGGCTTTATGCTTGCTCTTCCTCTTGATGCTGGAATCCGATTTCATTTTTAATATAGCTGATTACAGAAAGCATTTCTTCTTCGAGCTTCCACGGGGAGTTTAAAATCAACATACCGCTTCCATACAGTCTTGGCGGATTCTTTCCTTCTCCGCTTGAAGCACGATATTCTTCCAGCGAAACTTCCTTATGTGCAGTCTTATCAAAAACCTCAAGACGAAGTTCGCTGATTTCAATATTCTGATTTATTGCCCGCGCACCTTCAGTAATTCTGTCGAGCATATTTTCAATCTCGCCCTCGCGATGAGCAAGCAGCGGATACCACAGCATGATAATTCCGTTTGTCCATTTTTTGTGAACCGCGCATATTGTATCGGCCGCAAGCTCGTAGTCTGAGGCCTCTTCATAACTCGGGTCAATCAAAACAGCACCGCGCTTTGTCTGTGGGGGTGTAAGAGCCTTTAGCATCTCCCAGCCGCTTCGGTTGTGCACCTGAACAACAGGTCCACCCTCGCATGGCTTTTTCATATTTGAGCGGAGGTTTTCAATTTCCTGCGGATGCAGTTCTGAAAGAATCAACGTGTCCTGAGCTCTCATTAATCTCCGTTCAATTTCCGGTGAACCCGGGTAGCGTGAATCAGAAAGATACGACTTTACAAAAGAAAGATAATCAGCAAAGGCAGGAGGCACACCGTCAGACGCACCCGCTCCATCAGCTTTAGAAAAAGCAGCAATTCCCTTCTCTGCCTCACCGGTTTTCAGGCTGCGGTTATCAGTTAAATCATAAAGCCCGCTGCCGCTGTGAGTATCAAAAAAAGTATAAGGCTTTTCTTTTTTATTAAGGGAATTGAGTACCTGAATTAAAACCGAATGCTTCAAAAGGTCTGCATGGTTTCCTGCATGAAATATGTGCTGATATGAGAGCATGGAAGAATAATAACATAAAACTTGCCTTTAGTCACTTTCGTTATTATTTTATAAATGAAGGTGATGATTATGAATTACGAAAATTTTACAATCAAAACACAGGAAGCCTTGCAGGAGGCTTCTTCAATTGCCAACAAAAATGATAACTCAGAAATAGGAACAGAACACGTTCTTCAGTCCCTGCTCGAGCAGCAGGACGGACTTATTGCGCCTGTAATTGAACGAGTTGGTGTTTCTGCTATAGAACTTACAAAACGTGTACGCGAAATTGTTGCTTCGAATCCAAAGATTTCTGGAGCCGCTCAGGTATATCTTTCAAGCTCAATGCAAAAGGTGCTCGCAAAGGCAGAAAACGAAATGTCTGCACTTCATGATCAGTATCTTTCTACAGAGCATATTCTGCTTGCAATGACCGAATGCGATGACCGCACCGGAGACCTTCTGCGTAAATATGGAATAAATCATAACTCTGTTTTTGAAGCACTTAAATCTGTACGTGGAAATCAGACTGTAGACAGCAACGATCCGGAAGCAAAAACACGCAGTCTTGAAAAATACTGCCGTGACCTTACAGCCGCTGCCCGCCAGGATAAAATAGACCCTGTAATCGGTCGTGACGAAGAAATCCGCCGTGTTATGCAGGTGCTCTGCCGCCGTACAAAAAATAACCCTGTAATCATTGGTGAACCTGGAGTTGGTAAAACTGCCATTGTAGAAGGACTTGCCCGCCGTATTGCCAGTGGCGACGTTCCGGAAAGTCTTAAAAACAAACGCCTCCTTGCGCTTGACCTGGGCTCTCTTGTAGCCGGCGCCAAGTTCCGCGGTGAATTTGAAGAGCGTCTTAAGGCGCTTATCACAGAGGTTACTAAAAGCGAAGGACAGATTATCCTCTTTATTGATGAGCT
>CAMJNC010000212.1 GCA_946407195.1 uncultured Treponema sp.
GCTTTTATCTTCATCAAGGCTTTGAGTTAATCGGTTTTGATACCTGCTGCTATACTAACGCTGACATCGACCGCAAGGAAGTAAGAATAAATCTGGGGTTCTTTTTTCACAGGAATGGAACCCGAAAGTAAAAAAAATGATATTTGATAACGTTTATTTTTTGATTCGCACATAATAGTGCTCGTCATCTTCTTTTACGATGTGTCCGCCGCTCTTCTGCATTACCTTTAGAGAGGCTGGATTATCACGGTTTACACGAAGATAGAATTCATCTTCTGGAACTATTGTTCGGGCAACTTCCAGTGTGAGAGCGAGGCCTTTAGTACCGTAACCCTTACCGCGGAATTCCTTTTTAATAAACTGACCGATGTGTCCGCCGCCTTCTCGCAGCGCATCATTCAGATAATGACGGATTCTGAACTGACCAACGATTATGTCGTCTTCCCACAAAAACAAGAAAGTTTCCGGCACCATCCAGTCTGGCAGATTCTCGCCGCGCTCAAACCGAAGCATGTCCGGCAACGCTTTATTTTCAAAATCTTCACGCGAGATTCCCGGCCCATGCATTAGTCAGTCCGTTTTCGTCTTCCGGCATATCGCGCACAAAAGCCCATTCTTTTTCGATATCTTCAAGGTTTGCTTTTTTTACATATAACATTTTGTGCCCCTCTAGCAGTATTTTATTTATGACCATTTTATCATATTTATTCAGAGTATTAAAACTATGATTATGTGATATACTATTTTAATGGAAAAAATGAATTACATAATCGAAACAGAAAGACTAAAACTCCGCGAGCTCACATTGGATGATACAGAAAAGCTTGCACTTGTACTTTCGGATCCACAGTCTATGAGATTTTATCCTCATCCTTTTTCGAGAGAAGAAGTTGAAAATTGGATAAAATGGAATATCGAAAATTACAAAAAATACGGCTTTGGGCTCTGGGCTGTGATAGAAAAGGAGTCTGGAGAATTCATTGGCGACTGCGGAATCACAATGCAGCAGGTTGAAAATGATTTGTTTCATGAAATTGGATATCACTTAAGAAAAGAATACCGCGGAAAAGGATATGCAACCGAAGCTGCCCGTGCCTGTTCAGACTACGCAAAGGGCAGAGGAGTTAAACAAATCATTTCCTATATGAAATCTGATAATCTTCCATCCCGTCATGTTGCTGAGCGAAATGGAATGACCTTTGTAAAGTCTTTTACAAAAACCGTTATGGGGAAGGTTGTGGAAGACGAAGTGCTTTATATGAAAGATCTCATTAGCGAGTAAGAGGACAAACAGGAAATCAAAATGGTAGTAGAAAAGTATAATCCAAAATGGGTAGAGCAGTTTCAAACGCTCAAAGAGTTTTTAGAGAAAAATGTCACTGAATATATTTCCATTGAACATGTTGGAAGTACATCGATTCCTGGGACGAATGCTAAACCAATTATTGATATAGATGTAGTTGTTGAAGACGCAGCTCAGTTCCTTAAGTTAAAAGACGAGCTTACGAAAATCGGCTATATTCATGAAGGAGACCGTGGCATCCCTGGCCGTGAAGCTTTTGATCACGAAAAGGTTCCTGTCAGCATCGATCATCATTTGTACGTTTGTGTTAAGGATAATGCCGAACTTCTGCGACACCTCAAATTCAGAGACAAGCTTCGTGCAAATCCGGAACTTGTAGATGAATATAATAAAATCAAAGAAGAGATTCTTGCCAAGGTCGGAAGTAATAACCGGGCAGACTACGTCCAGATGAAAGAAGAAGAATATAAGTGGTTCTTCGAAAAAGTGTTATCACAAAAGTAGGAAGCAAATGCGAATAATAAATCTTGTAGAAAATGAATTGGGTGATAGTGGCTGTGAAGCTGCACACGGACTTTCGTTTTATGTTGAGACAAAAAATCATAAACTTCTCTTTGATTCAAGTCCGAGCGACATTGTGATTCGTAATGCTCAGAAGCTTGGTGTAAATTTGGGCGTTGTTGATACAGTGATTTTGAGTCACGGTCATTATGATCATTCGGGTGGAATCCTGCCGTTTGTGGAACTTAATCCGAAAGCTAAGATTTACATGCAGCAGAATGCCGGCGGGGATTATTATGCGTTCGACTGGGAAGAGCAGGGCTTCCGTTATATCGGGATTGATAAAAAGATTCTCTCGCTGCCTCAGGTTCAGCTTTTGAAAGGTGACACAAAGATTGATGACGAGCTTCATCTTCAGCAGTCTTTAATAGCTGAGAACCGATGCCCGGTCGGATTAAATAGAATATTATATAGAACTTCTGCAATTCTGATGTTACAATAAAATCTGCCCGCAAGAAAATACCAGAAGCAAAAAAGAGGAAATAAAATGACAAAACAACCGGAATGGCTTAATACTGCAGTTTTTTACGAAATTTATCCGCAGAGTTTTATGGATTCTAATGGAGATGGAATCGGCGATTTTAATGGAATTATTTCTAAGCTTGATTACATTAAAGAGCTTGGTTGTACTGCAATCTGGATGAATCCTTGTTTTGATTCTCCTTTTGGCGATGCCGGTTATGATGTTAGTGATTATAAAAAAGCGGCTCCACGTTACGGAACAAATGCTGATTTGAAAAAACTCTTTAAAGAAGCACATAAGCGCAACATGCATGTACTTTTGGATTTAGTTCCAGGCCATACTTCCGTAGAACACAAATGGTTCAAAGAATCAATGAAGGCCCAGAAAAATGAATTTACTGACCGTTACATCTGGACTGATTCAATCTGGAAAGAACCAGCTGGTTATGGCTCACTTCGCGGCATTTCTGACAGAGATGGTTCCTGCGCTGTAAACTTTTTTTCTCATCAGCCTGCATTAAATTATGGATTTTATAAACCAAGCGAAAGCTGGCAGCAAAGTTTTGATGATCCGGGACCTCAGGCAACTCTTGAAGCAATGAAAGATGTTATGCGTTTCTGGCTGAATCTTGGTGCCGACGGTTTTAGAGTTGATATGGCAGGCTCGCTTGTTAAAAATGATAAAGATGGAAAAGGTACTATTCGTTTATGGAAAAATGTACGCACATTTCTTGATAAGGAATTTCCATCTGCAGCAATGGTTAGTGAGTGGGGTGAACCCGATAAATCTTTGCAGGGTGGTTTTCACATGGATTTTCTGCTTCATTTTGGACCTTCTCACTACAATGATTTATTCCGCTGCCGGGAGCCGTATTTTTCCAGTCGTGGAAAAGGTGATGTAAAAGAGTTTGTAAAAAAATATCTGGAGAATTACGAAAAATCTGAACGAAAAGGTTTAATCTGTATTCCATCTGGAAACCACGATATGGACCGTCTTGCAAGAAGTTTAAATCCTCAAGAAATGAAAATTGCTTTTGCTTTTCTTTTGACTATGCCCGGCGCTCCTTTTATTTACTATGGTGATGAAATTGGAATGCGTTATGTTGAAGGTCTTGTTTCAAAAGAAGGAGGCTATGGTCGGACCGGTGCGCGTTCTCCAATGCAATGGGATTCTTCTAAAAATGCAGGTTTTAGTTCTGCCGACAAAAAGAAGCTCTACATTCCTCAGGATCCGGCTCCGGATCGCCCTACTGTAAAACAGCAGATGGCAGATAAATCATCTTTGTGGCATGAAGTAAATGCTTTAATCAGCTTAAGAATGCAGACTCCGGCACTTCAAAATCTTGGTGAAATTGAGTTTATTGAAACTGGATATCCGCTTGTTTATAAACGGACTGCTGTTGATGGAAAAGCCTGTATGGTTATCATCAATCCTTCGCAAAAGAAATGTGAGGTAAAAATGAAAGAGGGCCAAGTTTTGCATATTACAGGAAAAGGTGCAGAATATAAAAATGGCTGCTACAAAGTTGAAGGTGGAACAGCACTGATAATAAATCTGGCGTAATACAAATTATGGAATATTTTAATATTGATAACTACATGGAAAACTTGATTTCGCGATGCAAAGAAGCTTTTGGAAATCGGCTCCTTTATGTGGGCTTGCAGGGAAGCTGGTTACGTGGTGAAGCAACGGAAAATAGTGATATTGATGTGATGATTGTGCTGGATGGATTTTCGGTTGAAGATATGAAAACTTATCGTGACATTCTGAAAGAAATCGGATGGTATGAAAAATCATGTGGTTTTATTTGTGGTAAAAACGATTTTGCAAACTGGAATCCGCTTGAAGTTTTGCAGCTGAAATATACGACAAAAGATTTACTTGGTAAACTTGAAAAGCTTCTTCCTCCGGCGACAAGGCAGGACGAAATCAATTATGTAAAAATCAGTCTCGGAAATTTTTATCACGAAATCTGTCACCGCTACATTCATGCTGG
>CAMJNC010000213.1 GCA_946407195.1 uncultured Treponema sp.
AAATGTGGGAATGACGTAACGTCTTACATTATGCAATAACAGCGGAGGTCGAAGAATCAGTAAAATGTGAATGAATCATAAATCTATCTCAACCTCCTTATGTTTGGCTTGGATGCCAAAATTTAGTATATCTTCAACTTATCAAAAACAAAAATGTTAATCAAGTTCTTTAATAAAACGCTTCTGGGTTTTTCTGAAATATTTCTAATTACTTTTTCAATTATTTAATTCTTAGTGTTTTTAAATATTCTTTGTGTTCCTCTGAAACGCGGAAGCTCTCGCAGGCCTTTTGAATAGCTTTGTTGTGAGTCCAGACATCAAGCTTTTTATTCTGAATATAGCTGATTGCTGTGTCCCATTGTTTAACAAGCGCTTCGGCAAAGAGCCATGCAGTCATCATGTTTACATAATATTCTTCACTCCGGATTGACGAAGGAAGTTCAAGATACTCCGGCTTAAAATCATCATCCAGAAAATACTTCATCAAAAGCAGCATGCCTACACGTTTAGTAAACGGTTTTTCATCCTTCATCCACTGCTGGAGCTTTGGCAGTAGCTTTTGTCTGTTCTTTTTGAAAACCGGCGGATTAAGCCCGTCGCTTATTGCCCAACTGTTTATGTATGGCAGAAAGCTTTCGAGGGCTGCAAGGCATTCATCATAATCTTTGATTTTATTTATAAGAGCTATCTGAAGGCAACTTTCTTCGTGATATTTGTGAGGTAAATCAGCCAGAAAGTTTTGTGTTTCAGAAGGCGGAAGTTCTGAAAGTTCGCGAAGGATACTTTTGTAGCTTGGAGCACGTACACCAATAAATGCTTCGCGTGGAAGGGTAGGTACGAGCTTGGCAGAGAAATCTGCATATTTTGTATCTTCGTATTTAAATAGTATTTTTTGAATTTTTGTCATAATTGTATTATATAACAGCTTTAATGATTTCAACAAGAAATGACTTCCACCAATTTATGCGATTCATTAAAATGCGAGGTATGAACACAGAATTAAAAATACGAGATGCCCAGCTTGAGGATGCACAACGGCTTGTTGAGATTTATGCGCCTTATATTAAGGAAACTGCAGTTTCATTTGAATATGATGTTCCGACTGTAGATGAGTTTAAGGATAGAATCAAAAATATAAAACAAAAATATCCGTATCTGGTTTGCGAGAAAGACGGCAGAATTGTGGGCTATGTTTATGCCAGTGCCTACAGCAAACGCGAGGCTTACGACTGGACGGTTGCAACTTCGATTTATGTTGATAAGGATTGCCGTCGAATGGGTGTAGGCTCACGACTTTATGCAGAACTTGAAGCACGCTTGAAGAATCAGGGAATTGTAAATCTTCTTGCAGGGGTTGCTTACTGCGAGCGTGATGATGAGTATCTTACAAAAGACAGCTATAAGTTCCACACAAAAGAAGGTTATGTTATGGCAGGTCACTTTAAGGATGTAGGCAAAAAGTTTGACCGCTGGTACGACCTTCTCTGGATGCAGAAAAAGATTTAATCTTTTTATAAAATAAGAAGGAATATGAAGCGTATAGATATTTTCTGGAAAATATTTTCACCTGTTCTCCTGATTATTTCTGTAATCCTTGCCCTTATGCTCGGTGCAGAAAAGGTGAGCTTTGCGGCAGTTTTTGGACAGGGAGATAAATTCGAAAATATCATTTTATGGCAGCTGCGGCTTCCTCGTGTACTGCTTGTATTTGTTACAGGCCTTCTGCTTGGTGGAAGCGGGGCAGTGTTCCAGTTGTTTTTCCGTAATCCGCTGGCTGAGCCGGGTATTATGGGAATCAGCTCAGGCGCTACGCTTGGTGCTGTTATTGCAAGTATTGTTCCCGGCATTATGGCACTGACTGGCCGCGGCGGAATTGCTTCTTTTATTTCACCTGTAAATCTTTGTGCGTTTGCCGGTGCGCTTGGGGCAGGGGCACTTGTAACCTCGCTTGCCTTCAGCCGAAGTGGAAAGGCTTCATCAGTTATGCTGCTGCTTTGCGGAACTGCGCTTGGTACCTTGTACTCAAGCCTGAGTTCGATGCTTCTGCTTACCTGCAACAAAGAGCTTCATTCAATTTATACCTGGATTCTTGGAAGCTTTAATGGCCGCGGCTGGAATGAGCTGATGTTTATTGCAGCTCCGGCGGTGGTCTCTGTTGTTTTGATGTTCTGCATAATGGGCCCTCTGGATCTGCTTACAGGTGGCGAAAAATCTGCGGCAGCACTTGGTGTTGAAGTAGACAGACTGCGTATTCTTGTGCTTTTATGCGGTTCGCTTGCCGTGAGCTGTGCGGTGTGTGCAGGCGGTACAATTGGTTTTGTAGGGCTGATTGCACCACACATTGTGCGTAAGTTTCTGGGTCCTCGTGCCCGCACGCTTGTTCCGTTCAGTATGATTTTTGGTGCGGCATTACTGCTGCTTTCAGATACCTTTGCCCGAGTTATTATTGCACCTGGTGAATTACCGGCTGGAATTATTACTTCGATTCTTGGAGTGCCGTTCTTTCTGGCACTTTGTCTTGGGAGGCGAAAATGAGCAGTCAGCTTGAAATTATAAGTCTCTCGGCGGCTTTTGGAGAAAAAGAAGTACTGCATGAAGTTAGCTTTGCCTTACAACAGGGTGAGTTTGTCTGCCTGTGTGGTCCAAATGGAGCGGGTAAGTCAACTCTGCTAAGCGTAATGGCAGGTGTGCAGGAAGCGTCTCTAAAAGTTTCTGGTGGTGGTGAACAGCTTAAAGACTTTTTAAAGCTTTCCCGCCGCGATGCTGCTAAAGTTCTTGCTTACATGCAGCAGAACGAATATTCCGAGTGGGATTTTGTTGTACGCGATTATGTGCTTCAGGGACGGTATGCCTATACAAGGTCCGCACATTACGCTGCGGCGGATTACGAAGTGGTGGACGGGGTGCTTAGCGAATTAGGCCTTTTAGAATTTTCACAGCGCCACATACATGCACTTTCCGGCGGTGAGTTCCAGAAAATCCGACTCGCCCGAGCTCTTGCACAAACTCCGCAATTTCTCCTGTTAGACGAGCCGGCCGCAAACCTCGACTACGTTTACGAGCCGCACCTCATGCAGCTGCTCCGCGACACCGCTCACACCAAAAATCTCGGAGTTCTCGCGGCCGTACACGACATCAACTTAGCCGCCCGTTTTGCCGACAAGATCCTTCTTCTTCCAGCAAAAAAATCCGTGCTTTTCGGTTCTCCCTCTGCTATAATGAATACAGATAATTTAAAGTATACATTTGGAGTTGATTTCGAATGCAGAGAGATAAAGTCCTTTCAATCATTACAATAGCCTGTTTTTGCAGCATAGTTCTTATACCGGTTGGTCTTGCTCTTATGTGGTTTATGACAGCCTGGAAGAAAAAGCGCAAGCTGATTATCACGGCAGCAGGTTCAGTTCTTTATATTGCAATCGTAGCTTTTATACTTTTACTCGAGCCTTCATATAATACTGGCGGAGTTTCCCTTCCGTTCAAATACTCCGGCGGCGAAACTGCTTACGACGCTCCTGCAAATCCGGGCCGTCCAAGCAAAAAAGAAAAAAAGATTTCTCCTGCATCAGATAAAAAACAAAAATCAGAAAAAACTTCTGACAAGCCAGACGAAGAACGTGTTCCGCGTTCTGTAAAGCGTCAGAGTGGCCGTAGTCTTGGCAGAGCCTTTTATGCTTTCCTGTTTTTCCTTGTAATTCTTGCTTTAGTTTTGTGGCGTAATTTCCGTGCTGCGGGCAAAAAAACAGAATACGAAAATCCTTATGTTGATACGAATCTTTATAAGCTTCCGCTTTCAGCTGATTCAAAAACTCCGCTTGTACATTTTCAGCGCCTCAAGCTGAATCAGAATGAGAAGATTTTTTATGCAACGGAAACCGTTCAAAAGGATAATGAAGGTGATTTTGTTGTTACAAATCAGCGTGTAGTAATTTTTACAAAAACCGGCGCAACAGAGCTTCCGCTCTCAAGTCTTTCTGCCGTTCTTTCTGTTTCTAATAGTGTTATGCAGCTTACGGCTGCCGGCGAAGAAGGTGAACAGAAGCATTACATCTTCCTGCCGGAGTCGCAGATGAAGTACGCCCTGGCACTGGTGCGCTGGGCGTTTGGTAAGGTTACAGCTTAATCTTTCTGTCCTCTTCCTCTTCAGCCTCGCGGAAAAGAATTGCAGTAAAGCCGATTACGCGTACGAGTGTTGCATCGCATTTTTCGCAGATTTCTGCAGTCAGCTCTTTAGCTTCATCTTTATATTCGTTGAATTTTACTTTGATGAGTTCGTGTGCGGCGAGTGAGTTGTCTACCATAGAAATTACGCCGTCTGTTAC
>CAMJNC010000214.1 GCA_946407195.1 uncultured Treponema sp.
ATTCTTTTAGTTGATGATATTTTCGATTCAGGCCGTACAATCAATTCTCTTGTAGAAACACTTATTAACAGCCGCGGTATGCCTCGTGAGGATATTAAGGTTGTTGTTCACGACTACAAGTATTTTACTTACCAGAAAGAGCAGCTTCCAATTCAGCCGGATTACTGGTGCCGTAAATTTGTAATTAACAATCCGGATGAAAACCGCTGGATTCACTATATGAGCCATGAGCTTGTAGGCCTTTCAAAAGAAGAGCTTGAGAAAAATTATTATTCACAGGATCCGGAATTGCGAGATATTCTTGGACCGTTCCTTGAGGCTTAAAATAAGGAATTGATATGAAAAAAAAGTTTCTTTCATTGTTTGCCGTTTTATTTGTTTTGCTTGTTTTTCCTTTTCAGCTTGCAGCAGAAATCAATCTGTTAAGCCCTGTTGAAGGAGAATGGGCAAACAGGCAGATGCTTGTAATTGATAATTCAGATGGTGGAGACTTTTTTTATTCAGTTGATGGAGCTGATCCGGAAACCTTTGGTTTTGCCTATGATGGTCCTGTTTTGCTGGATGTTACAGGCAAGGTTCAGCTGAATGTTACCCGAATTGCAGCCGGTGGAAAAAAGGAAAATACATCTGTTGTTTTTACAGTTACAACAGATGATGCTTCAAAAACAGATTATAAGAATTTTGTTCAGACTTTTTTTGACGGTGGAATTTTAAATTACAGTGCAGGTTCAGACCTTGTAATTCCACCTGAACTTTCTTTCTTCCTGGGACTTCCTCCAGAAAACTATATGCCGGCACGTACACTTCATCTTTCTTCTTCAAGTGTACTTTCACGTTTTGTGCCATGTACAGTTTATGATAAGGCACGTGATATAAAATACCGCTTTATCATTAAAACCTATCCGCAGTCTGCAGGCCTTTACAGCCACCGTGATGTACCATTTGAAATTTCGGATTGGGAAACAATTACAATTAAAGATGATAATTTTATCTATAAGGTAGATTCGGAATATTGGGGACTTCCTACAGAACCTCGTAAAATAGACCGTACTACAAGCCATATGATTTCCTGGCAGCCACTTGAATATGATTCTTCAAATCCTATAGAGTTTTTTGTACTTCCTCCTAAACCGGAGCTTGTAAAAGAAGAGCTTGATGACGGAAGTATTCTCTGCTATATCCGTGGAGATGATTCTTATTCTCTTGGTATAAAAAACGAAGCAGATGGAACTTATTCTGAGCTTTTTTCTCATGTTGGAATTGATGCCTTTTATGGAGATCAGGTTTCTGGAAATGTAACGCTTGGAATATTTTCAAATTCTGTTTATCAGGGAAAAATATCCTTTGCATATAATATCAACAGAAAACCACCTCAGATTCCTGTTATTAAAAGTAATGCAGAAGGCTTTGTTTCCCGCGGTACTGTAGATGTAAAAATTCAGGGTACTAAGGGAGCTGATTTATATATTGCTTTAAGTGAGCCTTTGAATCTTGAGGTTTCTGGTCAGGCATATACTTCAGGTGATGATATTTTCAGAAAGGTTAAGCTTGGTGATTATAAAAAGGTAAAGGGAGACAGCTATTCATTAAGATGGGCACAAAATGGATTGAATCCTGTTTATTACAAGGTTTCGGCTTATTCAAAGAGCGATGAAAATCAGAGCAGCCCGATTGAGTTTGCTGTTGTAATTGATCAGTCTAATTATTATTTTGATTCAAGTGCAGATGCAGAACTGGCTGATGGAACTGCAGCACATCCGTTTACACAGTTTGATCAGATAGCATCAGCTCTTGTAAAGCAGCGTGTTGTAAAGCTGAGTGTAAAGGGTGAAATGCAGATTAATGATGCATATCCGATTCAGGCAAATTTTGAAATTCAAAACGAAGGTGATGCACGCCTAACCTTTGGACCAAAGGGTTCTCTTATTGTAAAGGCTTCTACCTTTGAAATTTCTGGCTGCAGAATCCATAACACTTCAGACCTTACCAGTAAATCAATTGTTCCGTTAATCAAGCTTGAGAATTCTGTTCTTACAATGAAAAACTGTATGATTGGAGCTGAGTTTGCACGTAACGGAAATGTAATTGATGCAACAAATGCAATTATAAATATTTCAGATACAATTGCTTCTACAAAAGCGGTTTCTTATGTTTCATTTATTGCTGCAGTAAAAAGCAGAATTACAATTAAAAATTCTTCAATCAATACAAATGCTGAAACAAGCGTAATTATTTCTGCTGACGGTGGAAATATAAGTTCTCAGAAAAATGAATTCCTGGTAACTGGTGGTACAGGTCGTATTGCCGAACTGTTTGGAGTTAAGGCTTTGTTTAAAGACAACAGCTTTAAGGCGCGTCTTACAAATAATACAAGTAAAATTCAGCCGCTTTATACAAACAAGGCAACAAAGCTTACAGAAGAAAATAATTCCGTTCAGGGGTTTTAAATGACCGTCGGTTTTGACGAGGCGGGCAGAGGTCCTTTAGCAGGACCGGTTTGCGCCGCCGCTGTAATTCTTCCAGAGGATTTTCCAATTGAAATTTTAAACGACTCTAAAAAGCTTTCTGAAAAAAAACGTGCGGCGGCAGAAGTAATTATTAAAGAAAAAGCCTGCTGGGGAATTGCTCTTGTTGATCATAAAAAAATCGACGAAATAAATATTCTGGAAGCAAGCATGCTTGCAATGAAGCTTGCCTTTGAAGAGCTGCTTAAAAAAAATCCGGAGTTAAAGACAGTCGAAATTTCAGGAATTACAGATGGTACCCGCTGCCCGGATGTTCCTGTAGAATGCCGCTGTGAGCCTAAGGCAGACGGAAAATATCCTTGCGTAATGGCAGCAAGTATTCTTGCAAAAACCTGCCGTGACCGTCTCATGTTAGAAATGGATAAAAAGTATCCGGAATATGGATATGCAAAGCATAAGGGGTATCCGACTAAAGCGCATAGGGAAGTGTGTCATAAGCTTGGTCCTTCCCCAATTCAACGTCTTACATTTAAGTATTAATCAGTTAGTCGCGTGTAATGTTTCTAAGCCAGCCTTTTTTGAAATAGTGTCGGATTACAAAAGGCATTTTTTCAAACTCATCAAGGAAGAGAATAAAGTAAACCCAAAGTGGTGGAAGCTTAAGTACGAACGCAGCAAGAAGTCCAAGAGGAACAGAAACACACCACATATTGATTGTATCTGCAACAAAGCCGAACTTTGAATCTCCGCCGGCCCGGAAAATGCCGCAGATTAAAACTGTATTTATTGAAGCTCCAATCAGAGAATAGGAATTTATAAAAAGCAGAATATTTCTGTAATGCGCTGCTGTTTCATTCAAATCAGCTATAAGAGGAAGCACAGGATACATACAGATAAGAAGAACTGCACCAAGTACACCAGATAAAATTGTTACGCGTGCAAGGCGGCTTGCATTTCGTTCTGCAACCTCCATGTCGCCGGCTCCCATGTATTTGCCAACAACAATTGCACCACCATAAGCCATACCAAAGCACAAAACAGAACCAAGCTGGCGGACAGTATTTACAACAGAGTTTGCAGCAACAATATCTTCTCCAAGATGGCCCATAATTACCGAGTACATTGCAAAGGCTGCACCCCATACAAGCTCGTTTCCAACTGCCGGCATAGAGTAGCGGATAAAGTCGTGGGTAAGAAGCTTGTTACGTCGGAATACACAGCTGACTGAAAATTTAACATCTGTCTGGCGGCTTGCATAAATAAAGCAGATTACCATTTCAATAAAGCGTGCAATTGAGGTTGCGATTCCAACACCGGTAATTCCCATTTTAGGAACACCAAATAATCCGAAAATAAAAACTGCATTAAGGCCAATGTTCAAAAAGAGACTGGTGGTAGAAGTAATGGTAACGATTTTTACACGCTCAATACTTTTAAAGCCTGCCTGAAACATTTGAGAAAAAGAAAGGCAGACATAAGAAAAGCTTGCAGCTCTAAGATATCGGCAGCCTTCTGCAATCAGCGCTTCATCCTTGGTGAAAATCAGCATGAGGATTCGCGGATAAAAGGCTGCAATAAGTGCAACTATGATTTCTACTGTACAGCAGATACGAAGTCCTATTCCAAGAAGTGTCTTTATTGATTCAGTATCCTTTTTTCCCCAGTACTGTGCGCCAAGCATAACAAGGCCCGAAGAAAGGCCTGTAGAAATCATAAACAGAATAAAGGCTACGTTACCCGCAAGAGAAGAGGCTGCAATTGCAGTCTGTCCGATATAGCCGAGCATGATAACGTCTGCAGAGTTTACGGCTGAGGAAATAAGATTTTGAATGGCCATCGGCTGTAC
>CAMJNC010000215.1 GCA_946407195.1 uncultured Treponema sp.
TCACACGCGATTCTCGTATGGTTGAGCGTAAGAAGTACGGACAGAAGGGTGCTCGTCGCCGCTTCCAGTTCTCAAAGCGTTAGTTTATACTTTCGATTATACAAACGCAGTGGTCTTTACCGCTGCGTTTTTTTTGTTTAAAATAAAAACATGGTTATAAAATCAATTGCAGAGACATCGTACAGTGGAATGTTCAAGGTTGCGCCGGAAGAGGGGGCTGCTTTTTTTGTAAGGGCAGAATATTTACCCGAAGGTCTTTTTGAAAGAATTGATGTTGGCGCTGATTTTAATGAGACTGAAACTGATTCTCTGCTGGATGCCGGTCTTACCTGTGCAGTAGAGCTAAAGGCTGTGAGCTACCTGGCACGGGCAGAGCAGAGCCGTTTTGGACTTACAAGAAAACTTTTAGAAAAAAAACACGAAAAGAAATATGTGGAAGACGCGCTCACTTATCTGGAGGGGCGCGGGTATTTAAGCGATCTCCGTTTTGCAACTGCCTGGCTTAATACAAGAAGTATCAATCATTACGAAGGAAGAAGCAGATTAGCTGCAGAGCTTGCGGTCCGTGGAATTGACCGCGATGTGGCAAAACAGGCCCTCGACGAATTTTTTACAGAACACGATGAGGAAGAGATTTGCCGCAAGGCGTATGAGAAATTGTCGAAGACAAAATCTGGAGAGAAATTAACTGAGGCTCTTATTCGGGCTGGTTTTCAATTGAAAATGATTAAAAGAGTTCTTGATTAAAATAGATTACCACACGGATTCGAAACGACTAACGTCGTTTCATTTTTTAATTGATTTTGCGTTAGCAAAATCGAATCCGTGTGGAAAAAAATATTATATCTCTTCTATATAGATTAATTGACTTCGGAAATCTCCCCAGTCGCGGCGGATCGGGAAACCGGCTTTTGCAAGTGTGCGGCCGTACAACTCTATTGCCGGGAAATCTTCCGGTTTTTCATCCGGCCAGCTTACGCGGTATTTTGCTTCTGGCTTAAGCCCGCTGATTTTTATAAAGCGGGTTTTATAGTTCGGGTGAGTTAAAACCTGAACAAAGGTTACAAGGGCCTTTGACTTATCTTTAGAAATACTTGCCCAGCAATCGTATTCGTTATTCTCACTGTAGCTCGCAATGCGGCTGTAGTCTCCGTTTCGTACGAGGTCTCCAAATTTTTTATACAATGCAACCTGACCTGGAATCATGGAGCGTTCTTCCGGCGGAAGCTTTGTAATATCCAGCTCGTAGCCGAAGGTGCCGGAAAGGGCAACATAACCGCGGGTTTTAAATGGAGTAACACGGCCAACTGCATGGTTAGGGCAGACAGAAACATGAGCTCCCATTGTAGAAAGAGGATATACAAGAGCTGTTCCTTCCTGAATTGAAAGGCGTTCAATTGCGTCTGTGTCGTCGCTGCACCAGATCTGAGGGCTGTAAAAGAACATTCCCGGGTCAAAGCGTGCACCACCGCCAGAGCAGTTTTCAAGCAGAAGCTTTGGAAACTCTGTAATAAGGCGTTCCTGCAGGCGGTAAACAGCCAGTACGTAACGGTGGTAAAACTCTCCAAGCTGGTCGGCAGGCAGTGCAGCAGAGCCGATATCAGTTAACTGGCGGTTCATATCCCATTTTACATATTCAATATTTGCGCTTCTTAAAATCTTAGCAACACTTTCGTAAGTGTAGTCTTCAACTTCTTTTCGTGTAATGTCGAGCACAAGCTGCTGTCGGCTCATGCCAGGTTCACGGCCTGGAATCTGGATAGCCCAGTCTGGATGTGCACGGTACAAATCTGAATCCGGGGAAATCATTTCCGGCTCAAACCAGATACCAAACTTCATGCCAAGCTTGTTTACTTCATCAACTAAATGCTTAAGGCCACCCTTAAGCTTCTCTTCGTTTACAATCCAGTCGCCGAGCGAGCTGTCATCAAACGAGCGGTGACCAAACCAGCCGTCATCCATAACAAGCATTTCAATTCCGTCTTTGCTGGCTTCGCGTGCAATATCAATCAGCTTGTCTGTATCAAAATCAAAATAAGTTGCTTCCCAGTTGTTAATGAGAACAGGGCGTGCAGATTTTTTATAAGGTGAACGGATAAGATGCTCGCGGTAAAGGTCGTGGAAGGTGCGGCTCATAGCATTAAGGCCAGAATCAGAATAAACCAGTACAGCCTGAGGGGTGTCAAATTCGCTGCCTGCTTCGAGCTTCCAGCAGAAGTTTTCAGGATTAATTCCCATTACGGCTCGTACATTATTGAACTGGTTTTTCTGAACATCAGCTATAAAGTTTCCGCTGTAGATAAAGTTGATTCCATAAACACGGCCAGAGTCCCAGGTGGCATTGTGATCGAGAAGGGCAATAAATGGATGCTCCTGATGGCTTGTTTCTCCGCGGTTAGAATACACACCCTGTCTTCCCATATGAAGAGGGCGGCGGTCTATGTGGCGTTCGCGGGCCCATGAACCATGAAGGGAAATCATGTCAAAATTATCATCATCAATATCGAGGGCGAGGGACAGTGCTTTTTTTACAAAGATGTTTTTGCTTCCGTTGTTTTTGATTTTCACAGAGCGCACGATTGCATCAAGCTTTTCAAAAACTGTGTAAACGAGGGTAACTTCTGCACCAAGAATATCGTCTGTTGCTGTGAGCTCGAGTACAGAGCAGTCTTCGTCATTGCCGAAAACAGCCGGCAACCCTGGAAGAGCCTTTGCACCGGAACTGATTTTATGGCTTTTATATTTTAATTCAATTGCGTTGTGGCCTTCGCTGTCGCATACAGCTAGAGCTGATTCACGGAAATCTCCAAGACCATCGGTCGGAAGCTCCTGTGGAAAGAAGTCTAAAAATGAACCCTTTTCACGGAAAATCTTATTGTCAGAAAATCCGTATTCCTTATTGCGGGTAAGGTAAGAAACATCATCATTGCCGATTTTACTGCCATAATAAGCATGGCCGATATAGCCGCGTTCGTTAATAAAAATGCAGTAGGTTGATGCAGGGGTATCCAGACGGAAAGAATTATTCTTGGAATCAAAGGAAATCATAATGACCTCGTTTATGGTTTTACTAATTTCGAAAAATTATATATTATAGAATAATGAATCACAAGAGTTTTGTTTTTTTTGACTGTGAGTGTGCCAATACCTTTGATGGCGTGGGAAAAATCTGTTCACTTGGTTATGTAATCTGCGATGATGACCTCAATATTATTGAAAGCGAAGATGTTGTAATGAATCCGGAATGTGATTTTGACTGGTATCTGCTTTCCGGCAAGGGCGACTGTAAGCTTGCTTATTCTAAAGATTATTTCCGTGAAAAGCCGAATTACGAGGCATATTATAAAGATATCAAAAAGCTTTTTACCACAGGTAACCGCTACATTGCGGGCTTTGCAGTCAGCAATGATGTGGGCTTTGTAAATGATGCGAATGAGCGTTACGAGCTGCCATATATTCAGTTCCGCGCCTTTGACCTTGAACGATATCTCGAACACAAATATGAAAAAAAGCAGAAGCTTGTTGAATGGGCAACTGAGTTTGGTGTAAATGTTGCAAAATATCAGAGCCATAAATCAGAAGATGATGCAATTATGACAATGCTTTGCCTTAAGGCTGAATGCATAAAAACAGGACAGACTGTAGAAGAAATCATGACAAGTGCCGAAGGAAAAAAATGCTTTGTTTCTAACGAACAGATTCTTGAGCAGGCTGCAGAGCGTGCTTACCGCCGCGAAATGACAGAAAAAATCAAGCGTCTGTATGGCAAGGTTTCTCCAATGCCTCATTTTAAAACCGTGCAGGGTGAACGCTTTGAGCTCGATCATAAAATACTTCGCGATGTAGATGCAGCCTTTGAGCTTGTAAAAAAGATTTATGATAACGGTGGTTCAACAGGTGAGCATTTGACCGGCCGTGGTTGGGTAGTGTTTGAAAAAATGCCGAATCCGGAGCATGTAAAGAAGATTGAAAAACGCGGACTTAAGATTGTCATTCTGGATCATCTTCAAGAAAAACTAAAGTAATTGCCATTCTTCTGACAATTCAATATTATAGAAGAAATACATAGCTGATTTCCGACGTGCCGGTGCCCGCGAGGGTAACGGGGCGCTCGCCCGGATATTCGGGGAAATTGCGGACTTTGGCAAGGTGGTACATAATGATTACTCTTAAATTTGGTGGAACGTCGATGGCTAATGCCCGACGTATTCTTGCTTCTGCGGATATTATCATAAACCGCGCAAAAGAAGACAGACTTAGTGTTGTAGTTAGCGCAGCAGCCGGCGTTT
>CAMJNC010000216.1 GCA_946407195.1 uncultured Treponema sp.
AAATCAGGGAAAATAATTTTTGTATCAAGATAAGGAGTAAGCGAATCTCTGAGCAGAGGATTTATTGCAAGAAACTCTTTGCCTGTAAGCTCATCCTTATCGGTATAAATTAAAAGTCGTTCTGTGAGATTTATGATTTCTGCATAAAGCTCTGTTATGGTATAAGCACCCCGGAAAAACTGAATCAGAGTTTCCTGAGAGGCTTTGGGAATCAGCGAGAGGGCAGTGAGAATTTCAACGTCAAAGGAATCCATGAGGGTGAGAATGCTCTTAAGATTCTCTTCTCTGCGGATAAAGCTTGCAAGCTGCTCAGTGAGTCTCTGTTTGTTGTAGGGTGTTTTTATTTCACCGAGGTAGAGACGCATTGTGTTGAAAAACTGTTTGTCCGGCAAAGAGGCAATTGCTTCCTGCCAGCGTGAAAGGTCGCTGCTAATCATCCAGATTTAACTCCCCGTCGTAGCGTAAAATTTTATATTCATATCCCTGTTCTGCAAGAAACTTCTGGCGGTTAGAGCCGAATTCTTCTTCGACAGTGCTGCGTGTAATCAGTGTGAAAAAGCGTGATTTTCTTTCTTTAGGGCGGAGAATGCGTCCAAGTCTCTGAGCTTCTTCCTGACGGCTTCCGAAGGTTCCGCTTACCTGAATTGCAAGTGAGGCATCCGGTAAGTCGATTGCAAAGTTTGCAACCTTTGAAACAACAAGCACGCGGATTTTTCCTTCGCGGAATTCCTGATAGATTCTGTCGCGTTCTGCAGTCGGAGTTTTTCCGGTAATAATGGGGCAGCCGAGCATTTTTACAATTTCATCCAGCTGCTGAAGGTACTGTCCTATAACCAGAATCTTATCATCCGGATGCTGTTCAATGATTTGTTTTACAACCGGTAATTTGTCCGGGTTCATACTTGCGATTTTGTGCTTCTCGCGAACGGTTGCAACTGCGTAATCTATTTCCTGATATGCAGGAAGATCTATGCGCACTTCGATACATTCTGCGGTAGCAATCCACTGGTCGCGCTCCAGCTCCTTCCATGGAACATCGTAACGCTTTGGACCAACAAGACTGAAAACATAGCCTTCGCAGCCGTCTTCGCGGACGAGTGTTGCTGTTAGACCAACTCGGCGCACAGCCTGTAAATCTGCAACTACGCGGAAAACCGGAGCCGGCAGCATGTGTACTTCGTCGTAAATAATAAGGCCCCATGGTCGCTCATGGAAGATAGAAAAGTGCGGGTAAGGACCTTCCTTGTCTGGCCTCCAGGTGAGCACCTGATAGGTTGCAACGGTTACCTGCTTTATGGTTTTTGATTCACCCGAGTACTCTGCGATCTGGTCGCGGGTGAGGTTAGTTTTGTCTAATAATTCATCTATCCACTGGTGTACGGCAGAAATGTTTGTTGTGATAATCAGGGTAGAGGTTTTGAGCATGTCCATGATTTTCATGCCGACGATGGTTTTGCCCGCGCCGCATGGAAGTACAATTGTACCGAAGCCGGTACCAGGTCCCTTGTCTCCTACGAGTGCGCGGGCAGCTCCACTCTGGTACTCACGGATTTCGAGCTTTTTACCGTTTGCGGTTGTTTCGCGGAGTGTAATATCAAGAGGTTCTCCGTCTATAAGTGCAACCTCGTCCTTTACCGGCCAGCCTGCCTGAAGTAAAAGCTGCTTGATAGTTCCGCGGTCTGTAAGCTTAAGTAAGAACGAAAACTGAGGAGCTCCTTCGTTGTCGATGGTGGCTGTCAGCAGTTTTTTTACAGAATGATTTGCAGCGATTTCCTTATAAATTGCAACTGAATCTGCAACAAGATAAAGGTGGTGCTCAAGTATTTTTTTATCGCTTCCTTCTTTTACGGGAACTTCAATATCAGGGCCTTCAATCAGCTTGATTTTTCCAAAACGGCTTGCGGTTTCCTTGAGCCAGGCGGTAACAGATTGAGGTACGTCATAGCGTGCAAATTTTTTAAGTACTTCAACTGCATCATCTGCAGTAAAGCCTGCACTGGCTGCGTTCCACAGCGAAAGAGGAGTAAGTCTATATGTGTGAAGATGTTCAGGAGATTTTTCGAGCTCTGCAAACGGAATGAGTGCATTACGGCATTCTTCTGCCAGAGGAGCATGCACATCCAGTAGAAGAGAACGGTCGCCCTGAACAATCAGCGGGTTTTCATAATTCATCGCAACGGATAATTATATCAGAAATCCGTTTTTTATAGAATAAGAATGAAAAAAATAACTAATTCTTCAGATATTTTTCTATGCCGCTGGTCCATACCTTCATGGAAAAACGGGTGCTTGTAATGCGCTGGAGCCAGCATATGTAGCGTACGGAAAACTTATATATTGAAAGTGTTTTTCCGCGGCGGGCGTCCTTAAGCGCTTTAGCTGCAACCTTGTCTGCAGTTGTAATCAGCGGATAATGAACCTTGCGGTCATTTAATACATCCGGCAGTAAAGGAGTTTTTATCCAGCCCGGACAAACTGCGGTTACAACAATGCCGGTTTTTCTAAGCTCAACAGAAAGCGCACGTGTATAACTGAATACAAAAGCCTTTGTAGCGGCATAAAGATTTACATATGGGAGCGGAGAAAAGGCTGACTGTGAGGCAATGTTTATAAGATGATCTCCAGCTTTCATGTATGGAATGCAGATGTTGCAGATTGATGCAATGGCAGTACAGTGACACATGATGCTGGTATTCAGCTCCTCAATAGAAAAGTCTTTTGAAGCACCAAAGCGTCCGGCGCCGGCATTATTTATGAGCCAGCTGATTTCAATACCATCAGTTCCGCCTTCTGCCTTTAGCTTTGAGGAAAGAATGTCATAGGATTTTATATCAGATAAGTCCATCTGGAGCGGCTTGATTTTTTCGCCCTGTGAACCATTTTCAACTTTTAATGCTTCGAGCTTAGAAACGTTTCGTCCTATAGCCCAAAGCTCATCAACTTCAGAAATAAGGCGGGAAATAAACTCTTTTCCAAGTCCGCCCGAAGCACCTGTAATAATTGCAATATTTTTCATAATTATATTGTCATGCTAAACGGGCGGTTTGTAAAGAGTTTAGTTTAATACTTATTAGTTCAATGCGAGGTCGCCGTCTTTAATCCAGCCGATTTTGCGGAAAAGAAGACCGAATGCCCAGCACAAAACTGCAGGAAGTACAAAACAGATAAGAACAAGTCCAAGCCAGTCTGCAAAGCCCGGCTGAATTGCTACAGCACCATGGCCGATTGCAACTTCACTTGGTTCATACCAGCCGGTAATTACACCAATCTGTCCTACAAGACCACAGGTACCCATTCCTGAGCTTACAGCAGCACCGTTCATTTCCATTTTGAAAAGACAGGTTGCAAGTGGGCCGGTAATTGCACTTGTGAGGATTGCAGGAATCCAGGTTTTAGGATTTTTGATGATATTAGGCATCTGGAGCATACTTGTACCAAGTCCCTGTGAAAGGATTCCACCCCAGCGGTTTTCGCGGAAGCTCAAAACAGCAAAGCCGACCATCTGAGCACAGCAGCCTGCAACTGCAGCACCACCGGCAAGTCCTGTAAGTCCGAATGCGGCGCAGATTGCGGCAGAACTGATTGGCAGTGTGAGAGCAACTCCAACTACTACAGATACAAGAATACCCATCCAGAACGGATGAAGCTTTGTTGTCCATACGAGGAAGCGGCCTACAGAGCTTGCTGCAGCACCAATGTACTTAGCTGTCAAAACTGTGAGAAGGGCTCCAATAAGAATTGTAACGGCTGGTGTTACGATGATGTCTACCTTTGTCTTTTTGCTTACAAGACAGCCCATTTCTGCTGCGATGATTGCAATAAGAAGAACTGCGAGCGGACCACCGGCGCCGCCTGTAACGTTAGCGGCACTTCCTACTGCAGCGAGTGAGAAGAGTACGAGAGCTGGAACTCCCATAGCAAATCCGATTCCTATGGCCATTGCAGCACCAACTACATGTGCATCTGTTGCAAAGTTTCCTGCATTTACGAGAAACTGGAAAACTGCATTGTTGTTAAGACGGAGCAGCTGCTGTCCGAGTGTCTTAACGATTGTTCCGATGAGCAGGGAGCAGAAAAGTCCCTGAGCCATACCTGACATAGCGTCAATGAGATAACGCTTTGCGTACTTATTCATAGTGTACCTCTGATAATAAATTGTGAGAAAATTAAAAATGTTCAGTAAATTACTTGTAGATGTGATA
Organism: uncultured Treponema sp.; assembly: GCA_946407195.1. Classification (GTDB taxonomy): domain Bacteria; phylum Spirochaetota; class Spirochaetia; order Treponematales; family Treponemataceae; genus Treponema_D. Next base: position 4,203 of record CAMJNC010000216.1, read on the forward strand.
CGCGGTGCGCCGTGGCGTCGCCGGTAGTGCAGGACTCTATGGACTCTGACGGTTTGTTCATCTCAAACGTAAAATCTTGTGATAAG
>CAMJNC010000217.1 GCA_946407195.1 uncultured Treponema sp.
AGTATCCAAAAGATACAATGATTTTCTCTGAAGCTCAGACTGGTTCAGATATGTTTATTATCCAGAGAGGTGAAGTTTCAATCACTAAGGTTGTAAACGGAAACGAAGTAACTCTCGCCGTACTTAAAAAGGGAGATATGTTTGGTGAAATGGCACTTATCGAAAACAAGCCACGTTCAGCAAATGCTCTTGCTCACAGCGACTGTACTCTTATGGTTATCAACCGTTCCAACTTCAATCAGATGGTAGCAACACAGCCTCAGCTGGTAGCAAAGCTTACAACTACCCTTGCAGACCGCTTGTGGTCTATGTACCGCCAGCTCGATAATGCAACACTTACAGAGCCACTTGCAAAAATGCTCGATATGCTTTCACTTCAGCTCGAAAAGCAGCGTGTTAAAATTGGTCTTTCTAAGGTTTCCATGCAGACAGAATTTACTCCAAAAGACCTTGCAAACATGTGTGGACTCGCAAGCCAGTACCAGGCTAAGGCAATTTACGATTTTGAACAGTACGACCAGATTCGCATAGAAAATGGTAAGATTTTCATAAAAGACGCTCAGGAGCTTATGAAAGCTGCTGCCTTCTATCGTAAACAAAATAAATAATCTAAACCAATTATCTTCCGATAATTAAGTATGATTTCTTTAAAGAAAAAAATCGCTTTTCTCATTACATTTACAGCAGTCTCATTGTATTTAACTGCAGAAAGTCTTCCACACGGCTATAAAAACATTATGCTTGGCATGAGCCTGGAAGAAACAAAGGAAAATCTTGTCAAAGACCCTGATTTTGGCTATCACGGCGACAGAGACGTTTCCCTTATTCCTAATTCAAGCAAAACACTCATAGAAACCGATGCAGAACACGGACTTGGCTCAAATTTTCTTACCCGCTGCTGGTTTCAGTTTACCTTTGATGAGCTTTACATAATTACAATAAATGTAAATCCCGAAAAAATGGATTATTACAGCATCTTTACAAAGCTCACAGAAAAATACGGTGAACCTACAAGCTTTAATCCACAGTCTGCAACCTGGAAGGACGATGAAGTAACAATGAGCCTTGAAAAGCCTCTTACCCTTAAATATATAGACAACAAGCTTTTTGAGCAGACTCAAAATTACTCAAATATTCAAAAATCTCCTACTGAAATTACCCGCGACATGTTTCTGGATGGATTATAATAGCAAATCCGTTAAAAAACGAGACGAATAGGGACGTTTTAGGATTTACCAAAAAAGGTGACAACTATGTTTAATTCAAAAAAATCACTAATATTAATTGCCCTTCTTTTTGCCTGCATCTCTCTTGCTTCCTGCAAAACAAAAAAGCTTCCTGTAAAAGATATTAAAATTATCCGCCAGGACGGCACAGAGTTTATTGTCTCAGCAGAAATTGCAGAAAAAGCCGAAGACCGCAATCACGGCTTTATGGAACGTAAGAATATTCCGGATGGAACCGGCATGCTGTTTGTTTTTGAAAAAGACCAGATTCTTTCCTTCTGGATGAAAAATACACCCCACCCGCTTTCCATCGCCTATATAGATTCAAAAGGAAAAATCAGAAATATTTATGATATGACTCCCTACAGTCTGTCATCAATTATTAGTACAGTTTCTGTAAGATATGCCCTCGAGGTTCCACAGGGCTGGTACAAAAAAAACGGCATCACCGAAGGTGACGCCGTAATTCTTCCTTAAAAACTGTCATGCTGAACTTGTTTCAGCATCTATTCCTCTATCTCAAGTTTCGCTAATTCACTCGTTGCAATTCTATCCTTAGGGTCAAACTCAAGCACCGCAGTAAAGTAATTGCGTGCTTCCTGTTTATTTCCCATTGCAAGAGCAAGATATCCAAGATTTGAAATAATCTTTGTGCTTTCGGGCTCAAGAGAAAAAGCCTTCAAAAGACATTTCTTTGCCTCAGAAAAATCCTTTTCCTGAACATAACAGAGCGAAAGCTCATTGTAAGTATCTGCGTAAGTATCTCCACCGCATTTAAGAGCCTCAAGAAAGGCCTGTTTTGCTTCTGAATATCGTTCAAGACGGCGCAAGCCCCAGCCCAGCATAAACCAGCCGTTCCAAACCTTAGGATTACTCTGCAAAAAGTCTCTAACCTGCTCAAGACCTTTTTCTTCCTGTCCGCTTGAAATTAAATCATAAGCAGCCTTAAAGGCTTCATCATCCATATTCTGATTATTAATATTATTGATGATTTCCTGGGCACGTTCCTTTTTGTAAACACCATTTTCGCCCATATCTTCGTCACTTGTCTCACAGGTAAGCGCAAGATAAGTTTCAAATGCATCCTTTGCTTCACGGTATTTATGCTGCTTCATGTAATAAAAGCCAACATTAAAATATACATCCGGAAGCGGTGGTTCAGCATTCATTGCCTGTTCATAATATGAATACGCATCTGCATCATAAGCATCAGCGTCATCAAAAAGACCAGAATTCCTGTAAGAATCAGCCCGCTGATCAAGGAACAATGCCATATTAAGAATTATTGCAACATCCTCAGGATCAAAGCCAATAAGTGCGCGGAAGATTTCTTCTGCAAGGTCAAAATCTTCGTTCTTTGTCTTAAGAATTGCTGCTTCACAGAGCTCTTTTTTAAGATTTGGCTTTACCTTTTTGAGAATTGAACGGTAATAATCAAGATGTTCATTTTTGCTGTCGTAAGCAAGAATTGTAAGCATTCCGGCAAGAATCTGTTCTGCATTTATTTCCTTAGGATTAAAATCAGCTTCATTCTCGCCAATTTTCTTCTGAACAGGCAATGGAATTGTAGGATCAATTTCGAATGAACTGTTCGAAGACATTTCTAATTTAGGAATGTTAATAAAATAAATAGATTCCAATGGATTTGAAGGATTCATAATATACCACTTATAAAAAAGATTTTAGTTTGTTGTTGTGCTTTTTGGTGCAGCAGGTGCTGTCATTCTTGCTGCAGCAGCCATTGTCTGTGTCATTACAGCAGTCTGAGCAGCTTTCTGTGCTGCAGCAATATCAGCTGCCTTCTGTTCAGCAGCAGCCTTTTTAGCAGCAGCTTCAGCTTCAGCCTTTTCTGCAGCAGCCTTGTTGTTAATCTGATTCTGAATCAACTGCTTTTGATATGATGTAATATAACTGTTGATGTGGAACTTATAAGTCATAGGAATTTCATCAGGTATAAATTCAATATGTACGATTGAAATATCTTTACGGCCTGGTAAAAAGTCTGACTGTTTGATTATTCCCTGAAGAGAAATCTTTTCATTAGTATCCATAAAGAACAGACGTAAATCTACAGCCTTATTCTCAAGGAATTTAGGAATACCAACAAGCATTGCCTTTGCACCACCAAAAGACAAATCCTTTAAGATACACTTTCGTGGAACTCCGGCTATGAAAATATAAGACTCTTCCTTTGGAATATTCAAAAGACGCAATGAGTTCTCATTAATTGCAATACGCTCTTCCTTACGGTTCTGGAAGTTCTCATTAACCTCAATAAACTCACCTATGCGAAGAATCAAATCATCAGGCGGTCTCTGAGTAAAGTTAAGTGTAAGCATTGCAAGCTCGTTAGAATTCTGAAACGGCTTTACATCATATACAGTACAGTTTACCGAAAACTGAATAGGTTCATTATTCTGGTCAAAAAAACAATAGCGTATACTTATAGGAGCTGTTCTGTTCTTTTGAACAGTTGTATATATTCCGCTTGCAGTTCCAATAATAACCTTTGCCTGCTGCAAAGATGAAGAATTTATGATACAAGGCCACTGTCCACCATTACTTTTGAGATATATCTGACGAGGATCTATTCTAAGAGACTTAAGATTAGCTTTTGTAAAAATTATTTCCTTATCCCGATAATAATCGTAATACCTGGAAATATGATGGCTGGTTGCAACACTCATTGTTCTAATATTATATTTCAACTTGTCTTTTCTTTCAAGGCAATCAAAAATTATTCCCTTTAAAAAATAAAAACCGTCACCCTTATTGATGACGGTTTACAAAAGTCTGTATTACAGAACTTACTCAGCAGCAACTTCAGTAGCTGGAGCTTCTTCTGCAGGAGCTTCTGTAGCAGCTGCTTCTTCAGCAGCAGGCTTAGCCTTTCTTGCTTCTACGCGAGCTTCATTCTTGAGCTTAGCGTTACAGAATTTACAAACTTTTACAGTCTGACCATTAATTTCCTTTTCCCAAAGAACTTTAATATCTTCTTTTCCACAGATAGCACAAGTTCCTCTTCCGTGTGCAGGTAATGATCTAATTCCA
>CAMJNC010000218.1 GCA_946407195.1 uncultured Treponema sp.
TGCAGAGTCTTTCTTTCTTCAATCTGCTGTTTTAGATTCTCATACTCATTTTCTTTTACAATGCGGGAACGCTGTTTTCCGTTTTCTGTCCATTGATAGTAAGTATAAGCCTTACCTCTGATTGTTTTTGTAGTAAGGCCACCGGATGGGAGAGATTCGATTTGCTTAAGGATTTCTTCTGCATTCATGATTATATTGTAACTTATGTAACTTAGTTACGCAAGTTAATTAAGTTACATAAGTTACACGCAGAAGGTTTACCTGGGAGTTTTGTTTGAATATGGTATTTTTTGCCGATATATTTTGTCGAGTATAATCGACAGATAACCATTTAAGTTGTCGAATACAGTCGACATTATTTGTTATCAAAATTGTATAGTTTTGGTAAAATTTTTAATCTACTTGGGAGGTTTCAGTTGAGCTAGGGATATTAACTAGGGATATTAGCTGGGGATATTAGCTGGGGATATTTCATATAACCTAGTAACATTATAAAAAAACGGCATACACCATAAGTGTATACCGTCTTCTATGAAATATAATGTTTCTAAAAGTCAGAAAAGCTTAAGCTTCAACAGGAACTTTTGCAGCAATTTTTTTTACTTCTTTTACAGAAATTTTAAGAAGGTCTGCTATCTGCTGCTCTGTAGCAAAATTTGTTTCGAGCATCTTTTTTACCAATTCAGCAGTCCTTATTTCTTTTCCTTCATTTACGAATCCCTGAACAATATCGCACATAGTAACACCTCCTCGTATAATCAAGTAATTGAATTATCTTAATCATTTTGGGATAGTATACCCGTACACATGACCCGATAACCCGTCACCTCCTTGGGGAAAATCCTCACAATTTAGACTGGGTTTCTTGCTCTGAAAGGAGATGCACAGATTAGCAGGATGGGAGCATATTCTCAGATGTCGAACGAGGCTGTGTCCTTCAGAGTTAAGATAGTTCATGTTTACAAATCTATTCATCCAAAAGGAATTAAGTTTTATGTACATTGTAGGAATTGACATCGCAAAAAGAACACACGTAGGAGCCATTATCGACGATACCGGCAAACGCTACGGCAAGGCCTTTAAGATTGACAATTCCGTTGAAGGATTCAACATCCTTCTTGGTAAAATTGCAGAAATATCACAGGATATTTCGCAGTTTGTATTCGGTATGGAAGCCACCGGTCATTACTGGCTGAACATCTATACCTGGCTTTGTGACAGGGGCTTTACAGTCCATATCATAAATCCGATTACATCTGACGCAGCCAGACGGCTTGAAATCAGACGTACAAAAACTGACCCGATTGATGCATTTCTCATTGCTGAAGTAATCAGAATGGGAAAATACACCAAAACCCAGCTGGCAGATGACGACATGATGTCGATGCGTGATTTATGCCGTCAGCGTTTTTACATCGTGGACATGGCTTCTGATGTCAAAAAGAAAGTTATCTGCCTTCTTGACCGCATGTTCCCCGAATATCAGAGCCTTTTTTCCGATATCTTTGGCAGAACTTCTCGCGAACTTCTTAAAGAAGGAGCATCTCCAGAAGAAATTCTTGCCCTTGATACCGCAAAACTAGCCGAAATCCTTAGAAAAGCAAGCAAAGGCCGCTTTGACAAAGAAAAGGCTGAGGAACTGCAGAATCAGGCTCGTAATTCATTTGCAGTCCTTTTATCATCACAAACAGTCTCTCTGCTTATCAAACAGATGATAGAGCAGATAGAACTGCTTGAATCTCAGATTGATGAAATCGACAAACTTATTGCCAATTTGTATTCCAGTTTCAACGTCAAGCTGACGAAGATTCCTGGAATCGGTACAACACTCGCCGCTGCAATTTACAGCGAAATTGGAGATATTTCCCGATTCGAGAAACCAAAACAGCTTGTTGCCTACGCAGGTCTTGATCCAGAATTAAAACAGTCCGGGGACAAGCGCGGTGAAGGTTATCACGTTTCAAAGCGTGGTTCTCCATACCTTCGCAGAGCTTTATGGCTTGCATCTTCTTGTGTCATAATTCATGACAAATCTTTTGCTTATGCTTACCAGCACAAACTCTCGCAAGGCAAGACTAAAATGCAGGCTCTTGCATTTATCTCTCATAAACTTCTCAATGTATTCTTCACAATTCTCAAGAATGACATTGATTATGTTCCTGTTTTTCCTCCTGATGTTGATGTCTCAAAACTTGCTCAAAAAGCCTTAGATTCTCAATCATCTAATTGACATTTCATAGCAGGTCTTTTTTATTCTTTAAGTTACTATCATTATAAACCGTTTCAAAATAATTGTCACCTGTCAATGCAGTAAACATCTTTAGCAAAGAATCAACATGAACAATTTCATCATTTGTAGGTCTATATTCCTTATTCTTTCTTTTTGTCTGGAAATACTTTGCTACAAACTTAAAGTCGCTCTTAAACATATCAATTGTTTCATCACTAAGCCAGGCAATATCAAATACATTAATTTTATAGTCGCTCACGAAAGGCTTAAGTTCATCTGGAATCTTAAAGCAATCATGAAGTTTCTTTGGTGCTTTCCATTTTGAATCTATTCCAAAATAAAGAACCAGTGTTGCCACAGGATACTTTTGTGTAAGTTTTTTATCCAGAAGCTCTTGTTTATAACTTGCTCCATCGTAGCTTATTACACGAAGAGGCATGTTATAATCCTGCACAGTTTGATTTTCAAACCCAAGAATAGAGATTCTTATTTCTCCGTTCTTCCAGAATTTTGAAACATCACGTTCCTGTTCATGAATCTCACCATCAGCTTTGATGATACTATCTTTTGTATCTGCTTCAAGGTCTTTCTCTTTCATAAGTCTTTTACCCTTGAATAACAGAACATTTACGATATCAGCAAATACATCATTCCAAGCTTCGAGATTCTTTTCTGCTATGTCTTTCTTTCCCATATTTCAAATATACCCTCCAAATCTTTATAAACTATACATAAATAGTTTTGCAATTTTTTTATTACTCAAACAACTTATTAGCCGCTTCCACTGCAGGCTTTACAGCCTCAACCATTTCAGGAATTGCAGCACGTGTGTAATGGTCCGTCATGGCAAGACTTGTATGACCTGCAATCTTCTGAACTGTTTCTCCGGCAACATCACGACGCATACGTGTGATATAGGTGTAACGTAATGAATGGGGAGTAAGAACTCTGTTTTTTGTTTTAATACCAGAACTAGCTACAGCACGGCGGAACCATTCTTCGGCAAGCCATTTACGAATTGGTTTATTGTAACGCTGGAATACGAAATCATCTCCAGAGAGATGGTTCTCAGCTATGTATTTCTGAATAATCAGTGAGAAGTCTTCAGGCAAAGGAGCAACACGAATCTTCTTATCTTCTTCTGAGCCACACTTGTTGTAATTTGTTCTAAGAAGCTGATTATGCCTATAAAATCCATCAACAACAAACATACCCTGATCAAATAAGAACTGATTTACACGAGCACCAATCGCTTCTCCAATACGAAGGCCACACTTAATACAACATAAAAACATCAAATATATTGCTTTATGACCTTCATCAAACTGAGGATGATTAGCATATTTTGTAGAACTTAAATTAATCCAAAGGCTTTCATCAAAAAGAATGTTAAGTTCATCAGTAGTGAATACATCCTTCTTAATACTGTTACGACGGAATTTTGGAAACTGTGGAGCAGGAATATAAGGTAATCCCATGAATGGAGCTTCGGCATAAACTTCACCAACTACAGTAAGGAAATTGTTCTTCCAACTACCAGAGTGCGGATCTTCAGTAAGGAAATCAATCACCATCGGAATCGTAAGGTCTTTGAGTTCCAAGTCACCAAACTTAGCAAGGAAGATATCAAGCAAACCTCTTTTACATTTTAATGTTTCTAAGGTGTATTGCTTTCCAAGTTTCTCCATACGTTCAAGATGAGAACTTCCTGGAATATACATCCATTTTCCAATTGAGGAGATCGTGATTTTTTCTTCAACGAAAAGAGGCGGCAGTGCAGAAACAAAAGTATAAGCCTCAGCCTGAGTCTTACATCCTTTGCATACCTTCTGGCGCATTACACCTGTGACAGGATCATTCCAATAATAGTACCACTTGTGTACAGTTTTACCTTTAGACTGAACTGATTTTTTGAAGATGTGATAATTTGAATCCATTTAAACCTCCAAGTTTTTTTGCTAAGCACTTAATATTCGCTTAACATTTAAAACAACCTGAAGGTCAGATTAATTAGTAAATGCTTGTATTATATAGATTTAGCACCTA
>CAMJNC010000219.1 GCA_946407195.1 uncultured Treponema sp.
ATGGTAACACTTTTGATTTCCAAGACCTCTTTTATATACCGCCATGGTGGTAACAGTTTTGATTTCGTCATTTGATTTTTAGACTGAAAAAACAGAATAAACACCTGTATTGGCTTTCTTTTCCACATTTATTCTATATGTACCGTCATGGTAACACCATTGATTCCTCACACCTTAAAATTATACCGCTATGGTAACACTTTTGATTCCGGACTGAACTTTTTATCCCGCTATAGTGGTAACAGTTTTGATTCCTTTATCCACAAAATTGATGTGGAAAACTGCTTTTTCTGGTAACACTTTTGATTTTTTGTGGATAACTTGTCTAATTCTTTATATTATAAGTAATTAGAAATTAAGAAAACGGTCGCTGGTAACAGCCTTGATTGCCATTGGTAACAGAATTGATATTTCCTACTATAAATTCAAATAATTAACTAATAATATATATAAAACTAATAGTAGTAGCCTTAAAATTGTGGATAACTCAAAATACATTAAATATCTGCAGTAATTAAAGCATATCTTGTATCATCTTTGAGAATAGGTGTTGGACTTTTGTATAAAGTAATACCACTTCCAGTCTGATCAAAACTGACTTTTAATTCTGGATAATATTTATTTTTTATTTCTGAAATCTGCTCAAGTATTCTGTTGTAATTCGTTGTAAGCTGTTTAGGATGAGACTCATCTCCTACAGGCAGAAATTGTTCAACCAGTTTTTCTTTCGGAATAAACACTGGTTCATTTTCTTTTATGCCATTGTTTCTATAAACCAGCCATGCGTAAATATCTTTTCCTGCTGCACTGTCTATGTCTTTATAAACTGTATAATCAATTGGAACTGCATGAGCCTGGCAGAAAGACGAAAATTCAGGGGAAAGGATAATCTTAAATGCCCCTACTTTGTTTGACTTTGAACCATCATCAATTTCTTTGTATTGTACTGCGGTTGTAAAACGTATGTTGCCTGTTGAAACCGTAGTAACTTCAACATCCTTTTTTGGATAATTGCCATCTTCGTAAAGATCCTGAAAAAGATAACCAGCTTTTAATTCCTTGATTTTCTGTTCAAAAGCAAATGATGCGTTTACAAAACAATCAAGCTGTTCCTTTACATCTTTACCACGGCTTTTTGGTAGCTGAAGCTCCTTCAGAAGATCACCAAGTTTAGAATACTGAATGAAAACAGCACTATCCTTTTCTTTGGACAAAACTGCATGTGTTGTGAAAAGAGAAAGAAGAAGTCGTCCATAACGGCCATAAGGAACATTTTCAGGAGCTGTAAGTTTAAGGGTAATCCCGTTGCTGCCTTTTCTTACAAAAATCGGGCTATTTACGTTGCGGAAAGGAAGAGAAGCTGTAGTGAAAAAACTAGGAATATAGGCCATAACCTTCTTTTCCTGACGTGCTTTTTCGACTACAAAGAGATCATCCATTTGCATCGGCAGATTGTCATTTTTTTCGTCTTTTTTCGAAATTTTCTTTTTTGCCATTTTTTTTCTTCCCCAATTGTCGTAAAATTTGGCCCCCAGAGGATCTAGAAGGCCCTTCTGAGCGATCTTTTAACATTTTTCGAGTAAGAATACGTCCTACCCTAAAAAAATGCGTTTTAGCCGTTAATCGTCAGGAAGCCTTCTTCGATTCTGATGGTGCCTTTCTGCTCCATTTCTTCAAGCAGTTTCATGCCTAGTTTGAGACAATCTGTAAGGCTCATTCCGTGAACTGTGCTGTACATTTTCCACTTCTTTTTGAGGCTATTTGGAATAACCAGAGAAACATATCCCGGCTTATCATCTTTGCTTTCTGGTTCTGAAGTTGTGACAACGGGCGCAACTTCAGCTGCTGCTGGTTTGGTAACAGTTTTGATTTCCGGAGCAGGAGTTTCTGGCTCAGGTTCTGTTTTTCTTGACTGAGAGGCAGTATTTGATCCAAGTCCAGAAATAGCCGCATAAATATCATTCATCTGTTTTTCAGATGCGATTTCAGCCTCTCTTTTGATTTCTTCAACACGTGCTTTTTTGATAGATGGCATTTTACACTCCCCTATTTGGCTAAGCTCTTAGCAATCTGTGATAAAACATCCAGTGTCTCTTTTTTGGCATTTGTAGCAACCTGATCCTGAGGTTCAACCTTGATTTTCTGAGATTTGCTGAATGCCTGGTCTGTTGGAATTATAAAAAACTTAATGCCTGAAATTTTCATATCTGTGAACTTCTTGAGGTTATCATTCTGCTGAGCAATTCGGGCATCATAACCATTCAAAACAATTTTTGTGAGGGCTGGCTTATCACCAAGACGCATGTCTTTTTTTATCTGTGTAAGATTATTTGTGAAAATTGTAAGACCATCAACACTGAACTGGTTCAGCTGAAGAACAGGCACTACTTCATCGCTTGCTGCAAAACATGCTCGTTCGATAGCTCCCAGCGCTGGAGAAGTATCGATGATGCAGTAATCAAAGATTTTTGAAAGTTCCGGGATTATATCATCAGCAATGTGGTAAGGCTGCTTTGTAGCTTCTGCCGATTCCTGATATGAACGTAAAGTTCCTCCAAGGCCTGCCGTTGGAAGCAGGAAGAGGTTCTTTGAAAGAGTTTTTGCAATGCACTGGCCAAGAGGAGCTTTTCCAGTAAGAGCATCGGAAAATTCATATTCAAGTTCGTTTGGACCAATCCAGTCAGAGGCATTTCCCTGAGGGTCTGCGTCGATAAAAATAACCTTGTGTTTTTTTGCAAGCTCGAGAGCAACAGAAACGCTCACACTGGTTTTACCAGTTCCGCCTTTCTGCAGAGCGAAAGTAATAGTCTTCATTTTTGTCCCCACCAAAACAATTTCTTATATTATAGCGTTGTTTTAGTGAAATTGTCAAATTTTATATAAAAAATAGTTTATATTTAGTGAAAGAATGACTAAAATATAAAGAATGGTTAGTTAGATAATAACTAAATCACTAAATAATAATGGTGATAGGGGAGTGTAATAAAATAGGCTCTAGGATTGATTTTGAGAGGCTTTATGGGGTGGGGTAATGATATATGTCGTTTTGGTGGGAAAGTCGCTCTACGGCCTTCTATCAGCGTCTGGAGGGGTATTAGTTATATTACTAAAATTTAGTTAATATCTAGTTATTTAAATAAGGAATAACGAAGATTTGACTAAAAGATAGTTAATTTCTAGTTTATTAGTTAAATATTAGTAAAAAATTAGTTATAGGAAAAGTGTAAAAAAAGGGATGTCGGAATGACATCCCCTGTAGAATCAATTGTATTGAATTCTATGATGCTTTTTGGTTACATTGGATTCGTTCCAGCAGCTCAACGAGGGTATACTGCTGAGATACCGATAATGAACGAAGTTTTGTTTCAAGGTCTGTTTTAGAAAGATTATTCTGGTTAAAGATATAATCTGAACAGTCTTGAACCTGATGTAAAACGCCGTCGCGAATTTTTTCAGGGGGATCCCAGTTTACACCCTCACAGAGAGAACTTAATACTGCTAGATCTTCTTTTGTGAAAATCTTTTTAAGATTCTCTTTTTCTGCGATGAAAACCAGATAATGACGATTGATTAAGGTTGCAACAGCTTTTGTCGGTTTTACTATTGGATTACAGCCGAGTTTTTCAGATAAAGTATCCGAAAGATAGATTGATGTTTTTCTGCCTCGCGACATACTAAACCTCCTAATGAGATGATGAGAATAAGGTGTGAGGGGATTTCGCCGGCTGATAAAAAAATAAAATAAAAGTTTTTCTACATAAGTAGGAATTAGTCAGCCGGCCTTTTAAAAAAGAGAATCTACATAAGTAGACATTAGGAGGAATTTACCTCACCTTTTAAAACTTTAATTCAGAAAGTTATAAAAGTCAATAATATTTGGATATTTTTTGAAAAGTTATTTAATTTCAAAAAATATAATATTTATAGTTAATGTAAAATAATTGATAGGGGAGGGTAGTCATAAAAAGCCAAATTTTATGTTATTATATCTTAAAAGGAGAAATCACTATGCCAATGATTGAAGCAAAGGTAACAGGAACCTTGCCTGTTGAAAAAAGAGATGTTTTAAAAGCAGAGTTTGGAAAAGCAATCAGCCTTATGAATAAGCCTGAAAGCTACCTGATGATTAATCTTGCTGATAATCAGGATTTGTATTTCGGCGGTAAGAAACTCGACAAGGGTGCTTACGTTGAAGTAAAAGTTCTCGGCTCTGTTGATTCAGCTGCCAGCAGCAAGATGACCGCCAAGGTCTGCGAGATCCTTGAAAAGGAA
>CAMJNC010000220.1 GCA_946407195.1 uncultured Treponema sp.
TGCCGATATTATATTAGTGATGACTGTCAATCCCGGATGGGGCGGACAGAAGATTATTCCTTCCTGCGTGGAAAAAGTTGCCGAATTGAAAAGGTACAGGGAGGAGCATGGATTAAGCTATAAGATTTCTGTAGACGGCGGTGTAAATAACGAGACCTTGAGCTCGGTAATTGATGCAGGTACAGATATTGTAGTTTCAGGCTCCTGCTTTTTTAATGGCAGCCTTAAATGGAGTTGAGAAGATTGGTAAAAGCTTTTAAAAGAATTGCTGCAGCTGCATTAATATGCGCATCTGTTTTTATGTATGCTTCGGCCTCAGAATCTGCGGCTTCTGCTTTTGTAGAAGCCTGTAAGTCTTATTCCAGAGGAGACTGGACCGACGCAAAATTCATGCTGAAAAAAGCGGTTTCGTACAAAGAAAATCTTAATCCGGATACCTATTTTATGCTGATTATGGCAGAGGTTTATGACGGAGATAATAAGGCAGCTCTTGATGACTGTAATTTCTTCCTGGAAAACTTTTCAGACTCGCTTTATTATTCGCGTGTTTACTATCAGAAGGGAAAACTTCTCTATCTGCTTGGTGAATACGAAAAATCTGTAGTAGTGCTCAGCGATTTCTGCCATCAGTTTTCAAATGATGAATTATATTCGCATGCTTTGTTCTATATTGGTGAATCACTTTTTGCCGGATACAAATATGATGAAGCAGGCGCAGTTTACGAGCGCATTGTAACAGAATTTCCGGAATCTCCAAAAACTCCGGCTGCCCAGTATCGTCTTGAAACAATTTTACAGAGGGGCAGGGAAGAAAAGCTTTTGTATCTTCTTAAGCAGACTGGTGAAGAATATCTTTCTGCAAAGGAAGAGTATGAACGTCAGCTTCGTCTTTATAATTCAGAAGCAATGGATTCTACAAGACAAAAGCTTTCTGCAGCACAGGCAAGAAACGAAACACTCGAAAAACAGATTGCAGAGCTTGAGCTTCAGATTGCTGCCCTTAAAAATAATCAGGAAGAGGCAGACCGTATTATTCAGCAGTTAAAAGAGGCCGGAGAAAAGGATATTCCTGATCCAGAGCCGTTTGATGAAAAGAAATATCAGTTAAAGCTTCTTAAACAAAAAGCACTTGAGGCTCAGAGAATTCTCGATGAAAAGAATTCTTCTTCACAGGCGGAGGGGAAATGAAAAAGATAGTTTACTCTGCAGCAATTGTCTGCTTACTGCTGGCTGCAGTTTCCTGTAAATCAACAAAGGCTTCAAAAAAGGCAAAGGCTGCTGCAGAAGAACAGAAAACTGATGCAGTAGTTGAGGCTGGAGAAAACTCAGAAGTTGCTGAAGCTCCTGACGGAAAAGCTGTAGAAAATCCGGAGGCTGCTGATTCAGAAAAGGCTGCTCCAAAAGACGGCGAAGAAACAGAAGATAAGGATTTTACCGGCTGGATTAAATCTTCCAGAAAAAACATAACAGAACGCTTTGGTAGAATTCAGATAAAGATTAAAGGTGGAATCGGTTCATATAATATTTCAGCGCTCAACGAACGTGACAAGGCTGTACCGGTATTATCTACTGCAAACGAATATGTATCAAACGCTTTTTATCTGAAGAACTCTAAAAAAATCTATAATCTTGTTACAGATAATGCAGTTCGTTCAGCTGCAAGACATACAAAAGACGGTGCCGTTATCACTTATGAAATTCCTTCAGTAGCACAGGTAAATGTTTATTTTGCCTGCATGGCTTCTCAAAAGGATAAAGACCCGGATATGGTTAAGGTAACTGCCACTATCAAAAACATCAGCACACGTAACGATGAATTTGCCTTTAAGGCCGTTTTAGACACAGTGCTTGGCGAAGCAGCTGCCTTCCATTTTTATACCTGGGAAGACATTCCTGTAAAGAACGAAGTTTCGTATAGAACCCTTCAGAATCAGAAATGGTTTGTTTCAAAGAATATTAATGCCGCAATGCAGCTGTTCTTTACAGGAGCAGATTGTACAGCTCCTGAATTGGTAGCTCTTGCAAATTATTCAACCTTTGAGAAAAACAGCTGGGAGCCGGATATGCTCAGCTACAGAGTTTTTGATACAGTTCTTTCTTATAATAACTCTGCAGTGTGTGCAATCTGGAAGCCTATGAAGCTTGCTCCTTCTGAATCAGGAAAGGTTGTGTTCTATCTTGCATTGTCTGGAAATGGAACTCCTGCAACCGGTGAAAAGTATGTTTACAGCAAGGAGTTTAAGGACAGAGAAGCAGAAGATAAAGCTGGTAAATCAGCCAGCGGACTTGAAATTATAACTCCATATTCAGTTGAAGCTGGTAAGGAAGCAGTTCCTGGAGTGCTTGATGGAGTAACAGAATTCTCTGCTCCTGGAGAAACAGTCTCTGAAGCATCAGCTGATAAACCGGAATTCCCTAGTGTAGACTTCTATATTAAAAATATGTCTAAAGAGCAGTTGACTCCAGAGTACATTCAGTCTCTGCTGGATCGTATTGCTGCCCTTGAAGAAAATTCTTCATCCGTTAATCAGCAGGAGCTTTTACAGCTGAATGCCGAGCTGGATGCTATTCTAACCTATTTGAGGCAGTAGTTTTTTATGGCAAAAGATGCACTTAGTCTTGCCTGGCTTGATATGCGAAGACGTCATTTTGCAACTGCAATCAAACGTCTGGAAGCAAAGCAGGAGATTTACGAAGAAAACTTTGAATATTACCTTACTCTCGGAATTGCATGTCTTTATGTAGGTGATATTGGTGCATCTTCTTCCTATTTTCAGCTGGCACGTAGAATTAAGCTTACTGATACAAGACTTCTTCTGGGCCAGGCTGCAATTTTTCTTCGACGCGGAGATACTGCCCGCGCTCTTCAGTATTATCTGGAAATAAAGGAAAACGATCCTCTTAATAAAACTGCCGATGAGGCAATGGAGTTTATCCGTGTAAACGGAAACTACGACACAATCTGCCGATGGGTAGATACCGGTAAAATTGAACAGTTTTATCCGCCGCTGGGAAGCAACCCGGATAAGGTTGCATTAATTGCGGCGGCAGGAACTGCCTTTATACTCGGCTGTGTTTTTGCGTTTATCTTTTTCCCGAGAGGACAGATGTATAATGGTCCTCGTGCAGATTTAACAAAGCTCGAGCTTTCTGCTGATGAAAAATCAGATGCGAAGGAAAAGGACTTATCTTCGCAGTCTTATGCCTTTGTTCTTTCAAGCAAGGAAATCAATAAGCGATATAATAAGGCTCTTCAGTATTTTCAGGCTCACAGAGATAATGCCGCACAAATAGAAGTAAATGTAATCTTGAATTCCGATGCTTCTGTTGCCGTAAAGAAAAAGGCGCGGCTTCTTATGGGCTATTTTGAAATTCCTGATTTTGATTCAATTACAGATGTTCCGTCTTTTACAGAGGTTGCCGAAAAGCCTGCTGTTTATCTGGATTGCTGGGTAAACTGGGGGGGTAAGCTTTCGAATGCTGTTACCTATGAAGACGGTTCTTATACCTGCGACCTTCTTGTAGGAGATGAAACCCTTACAAAGTATGAAGGAACTGTGAGAGTTCATTTTGATTCAGTTCAGTCAGTTGATACAAGCAGAGCCGTTAAGGTTTTAGGAAAGATTGTGCTGGAAGACGGAATGGTTTGTCTTGCAGGACGCGCAGTCTATCAAAGTGTGCATAAATAGCAAATATAAAAAAAAGCTGATTTTTTGGATTTTTTTCAAAAAAACTGCGTAAAATGATTAGGTTTAGCCCATATTATATGTGGGAGGAAGGTGGCTAAAATGGAAACATCAGAAAAAATGAAGGCTCTGGAGGCGGCTCGTCTTCAGATTGAGAAGCAGTTCGGCCAGGGCGCAATTATGAAGCTGGGCGACAAGGCAAATGCGGCCGGCATCGAAGTAATACCGTCGGGCTCGATTCTGCTCGACGAGGCTCTTGGAATCGGCGGATATCCGCGCGGTCGTGTAATTGAAATGTATGGTCCTGAGAGCTCGGGAAAGACTACGCTTGCCTTACACGCAATTGCAGAGGCGCAGAAATTAGGCGGGGTTGCAGCATTCGTGGATGCAGAGCATGCTCTGGACCCGGTTTATGCAAAGAACCTCGGTGTTAATATTGATGAGCTGTGGGTTTCACAGCCGGATACTGGAGAGCAGGCTCTGGAGATTACAGAAAACCTCGTTCGCTCGGGCGCGGTTGATATTGTAGTTGTAGACTCTGTTGCGGCTCTTACACCGGAAAAAGAAAT
>CAMJNC010000221.1 GCA_946407195.1 uncultured Treponema sp.
GCTTTGCTGAAATATCGTTTACACAAAGTTCGCTTTGATCCAGCGCATAAAGAATCTTTACACGCGTCGTATCCCCAAAGATTTTATAAAAATCAGCGAGGTCAAATAACATTTCCTCGGATATCATTTGAGTCTCCATTCAATTGAATTGTCATTCAAATGATAATAACATTTGAGTGATTGTGCAAGTGTTTTTTTTAAAATTTGTGAGATTTTTTAGTTGATTAAAAGAATTCTGTTATTTTTTTCCTAAAACGGTAAAATCCTGGGCTTCGTTGCAGAAAACGATTCCGCTGCCGGCTTCTGCGAAGCAAGGAAGGGCAGTAATTGCAGCTACTATATCAGCTTTCTTTTCTGCTGGAACCAGAATCATGAGCATTTCTTTTTCAGGAACAATTTTCATACCGAAGAATGCGGCATCACCTTCTCTGGCAGTTCCGCGGGCACCGATGATTGTACCACCGCCAGCTCCTGCTTTTCTGGCTGCTTCCATTGCGTCTTCTGCATAACCCTTATTTACGATTACGTTTATCATCTGATATGTTCCGGCTGCCATAGATCTGCCTCCTTTAGTTTCTGATACTTCGTTTTCTTTTATATTTCCTGCTTTTACAAAGCTTCCGACTTCAAGTGTAAACATAACACCAAAATGCTTTTTTGCTTCTGATGCTGAAATTATTGCAGCTCGTGCTGCCTCGCATTTTTCTTCTTCCAGAATGATGTAGACGATATCCTTTGAAGTGTCGCCCAGTCCCAGAAGCTGAAGAACTCCATTAGAAGCAGTGCCACGGCCCATTGCAATTGTACCGCCACCAGCTCCTGCTGATTTTGCTGCGTTCGATATTAATTCCCCGCTGTTATGAGGAACTATACTCACAAGAAGCTTATAATTCATTTTCTGCCTCCTTGTTTGAGTTTATATATGATTCCCATAAGCTGAATTGCAAGCAGCGGCATCATGGCTACAAGTGCAATTACACCAAAAGAATCGTTTCCGCCGGTTCCATTTCCGTTTGCAGCGGCTCCAAGAGTAAAGGAAAGTACAAAGGTAGAAGTAAGAGGTCCCGAAGCAACTCCGCCAGAGTCAAAGGCAATTCCCGAAAAAAGAGAAGGACTGAAAACCATTAAAAGCATTGCAATTGCGTAGCCCGGAATCAAAATATATTTAAGATTAAAGCCCGCAACAGCGCGCCACATAGAAAGTCCTATAGCAAGGGCGGTTCCTGCAGAAAGGAAAATAAGAAGAACCCTGCGTCTGATTGTACCACCGCTTACCTGTTCAACCTGTTCGCTCAAAATCCATACAGCAGGCTCTGCGCATACAATTATTGCGCCAAGAACAAGTCCGGTTCCAATAAGAAGTACATACCAGGCCCCACCGCGCGATATCGCAAGAGTACCAAGCTTTTGTCCAAGTTCAGCGCCAGTTTGAGAAAAACCTGCATTTACACCAATCAGGAAAATAGTGAGACCGATAAACGCATATATAAAACCAATAACAATTCTTATAACCTGACGCTTTGTCATTTTAAGAAGAGTTATCTGGAAAATTACAAAAAGCGCAAACAAAGGTGCAATGGAAAACAGAGATTCGCGGAAAACGTGGCCGACAATTTGTGCAAAGCTTTCGGTAACTGCAGTGGTTGCGACAGGCTCAGCCACCGTTCCTACCGCAGACCTTACAACAATGGCATAAATCAAAACTGCCATTACCGGACCAATGGAACAAACGCCTGTAAGACCAAAGCTGTTGTTGTTATCATCACGAACAGAAGAAACTCCAAGACCAAGCGCCATAATAAACGGAACGGTCATTGGACCTGTAGTTGCACCTCCGGAATCAAAAGCAATGCCAATAAAGCTTTCTGGTGTAAAAAAAGTCAGTGCAAAAATCAGCGAGTAAGAAATAAAGAAGGTCCATTTAATGGAAAGATTCAAAACTGTACGGAGCAGGCCAAGCATAATAAAAAGACCTACGCCGCCGGCAATTACAAAGGTAATGCTGAGCTTATTTACAAAAGGAAAAATGCTTCGTACCTGATCTCCGAAAACCTGAATATCAGGCTCTGCAGCAGTTACAATAAAGCCGATTACAAGCGCAACTCCAAGGAGAAGTGTGAGAGAGCGCTTTTTTGTGAGCTCGGCACCGCAGCGTTCACCCATCGGCTGAATGCCTAAATCAACACCCAGAAGAAAAATTGTAAGGCCAATAATAAGCAAAAGCCCGCCACCTGTAAAGCGTGCGAGCAGAACCTTATCGAGAGGAACAAAGGTTAAACCCAGAAACAACACGATTGCCATAACCGGCAATACAGAAACTGCTGTTTCCTTTAATTTTGAAAGTATGTTCATCTATTATTCTGGCTGATTATGCATCAGCGAAGGTTTTTCCATCCTCAAGAGTAACCTGAAGCTTTGTGTATTCACAGTGGAAGTCGTTCTTAAGACGGTCTAAATAGCGTGCGCTTTCCCACTTACACATAGGAAGATCGTGAAGAAGATAGTTTCCGCAGGCTTCCGGACGTGTAGCTGGAACTTCATTCTGAGTAAGAATCCATTCAAGACAGCGGATAGTAAGCTGACGCATATCTTCAACTGAATATTTTCCAAGCATAATGATATACATACCGGTAAGACAGCCCATAGGGCCAACATAAACAACATCTTCTTTTACTTCTGAATTGCGGAACCAGGTAGCCATAAGGTGTTCAAGACTGTGGATTGCACCAGGGCCCATAGCAGGCTCTTTATTAGGCTCGGTAATGCGAAGGTCGTAGGTAGTAAAACCTTTATCTTCGCGAGAAATATAAATACCAGGCTTTAAGTGTGTATGATCAATTGTAAAACTCTGAACTACTTCCATTTTAATCTCCTATTTCCTGAATAACCTCAAGTAAGAAAGTGCTGCTCAAGCGTGAGGCAGTTTCTTCTGAATAAGTTTCCTTTACAGACTCATCTGCAGTATCAGACATACAGCGGATAATTACAAAAGGAACCTTGTTTGCATAGCAGGTATGGGCAATTGCACAGCCTTCCATTTCTACACACTGAGGCTTAAAGGTATTTACGATAAATGCTTTCTTTTCGCCGCCGGAAATAAACTGATCTCCAGAAGCAATACGGCCTTTTACAATTTTAAGCTGCTTTGAAAAATCGGTCTTTTCAAATGCAGAAACTGCAGTATTCACCAGGGTTGGATCCGCCAGAAATGCTTCTGGCATTCCAGGAACCTGACCAGGTTTGTAGCCGAAGAACTGAACATCAAAATCGTGATATACAGCTTCGGTAGAAACAACAAAGTCATAAATCTTAAGGCCGTCGCCAACAGCACCGGCAATACCAGTATTGATGATTTTTGAAACCTTAAAGTTCAGAATAAGCAGCTGAGTACAAAGAGCTGCATTTACCTTTCCAATTCCGCATTTTACAATTACAACATCTTTGTCAAAAAGCTTGCCCTTGTAAAAAATCAGGTTGTTTATAGATATTTTTTCTTTAGAAGACATGCGGGTAAAGAGAGTTGCAACCTCGCTGTCCATAGCACCAATAATTCCAATCATTTTTTCAGAACCTCTTCCTGTGCTTTTCTATAGCGTTTTGAATAGTGTCCAAGAATTTCATCTGAAAGCTTATCTGTAAGATTAAACTTTTCAATTACAAAGTTTGCACAGTTTTTATAAATCATAAAACCGAGGAAAAGTCCGCCGATAAAGCTTACAACCGTTGAAAATTGCATAATTGTTGTAGTGGCAGCCTCTGGAAGCTTAAATACTCTCAGAACCAGGAAAGAGAAAAATACAATCAGAAGTGTAATAACTACAAAGGTTTCTACAATTTCAAATATACTTCCGATAAACAAAAAAAGGCGTGAATTGCGTTTTTTAGCGCGGAGCTCGAGCTCCTTTTTCTGGCGTTCAAGTCTCTCTGCTTTTTCTTCGTCTGTCATGTCCATTTTATGCCTCCTCTGATTTCTGAGCTTTAGATTCGCGGATTGAAGTTACGATAAAGGAAACTACCATAAGAATACCGCAGACAACTACAGCAGCGTCTGCAACATTAAAGGTAGGCCAGCGATCCAGACCAAAAAGTCCGTAGAATTTTACATCGATAAAATCTACAACACCTGCTGGACGGAAAAAACGGTCAATAAGATTTCCAAGTCCGCCGCCTACAATTCCCATAATTGCCCAGCGCTGAAGCTTAGTCCAGGTGT
>CAMJNC010000222.1 GCA_946407195.1 uncultured Treponema sp.
CACTCAAAAGCTTTTTTCTAGCATCTTCACTAAACAATAACTGTTTTGCCATTTTTTATACCTCGAAAAATAAATTACAATGTCATTCTGAACTTGTTTCAGAATCTTATTTAAAAGATATAAAAAATTTTGATATTCGGCAAGAAAAATCGAATAAATGAGCACTTAAAAATCTGAGCTGCTCCCGCTGTCACTGGGGCACAAACATGCTCGCTTTCCCTTTTTTGTGTAAGAATCCTGCGGTTTTCGCAAGCGAAAATCCTCGGATTCTTTTTATGGCTAAGCGCCAAAAAGCTCAAGAGGCAGTTTGTACCCCGTGCCTGCTCCGCATCTCAGATTTTTTAATCACCGCGTATTAATCTCCATATATCAAATTATACATCACAGTTTTTTATCTTTTCGATTATAAAATTTTATGTTATTATATAAGAATGAAAAAGGTATTGATTGCAGATAGTCATCCGTTGTTCAGAGATTTCTTGAAGCAGAAATTGTCTGAAGACCAGATTGAAGTTATTACAACTCAGGAAAACCGCGATATTTACACAAAGGTTATTACCTCGCTTCCAAACCTCATCATTCTTGATATGGAAGATGACAACACCATGGAAATGGAGTTTCTTGAGAAGAAAA
Source organism: uncultured Treponema sp. (assembly GCA_946407195.1). Taxonomy (GTDB): domain Bacteria; phylum Spirochaetota; class Spirochaetia; order Treponematales; family Treponemataceae; genus Treponema_D. The sequence goes on from CAMJNC010000222.1 coordinate 634, forward strand.
TGCGCGATACAAACTGCGCAGACATTCCTGTAATCATTACCGGCCCTAAGCAGGACCGCTCTAATATTGCGGCTTATGCAAAATATGGTGTAATCAAATACTTTGAAAAGCCTGTTCAGTTCGATATGTTCTTTAAGTCTATCGGACTCGTTGTTCGTGTTCCTCTTTCAATGGATACAACTCCTTGTATTCTCGACCTTCACCGCAACAACAATATCATCTTTATTGAGCTTGCCCTTGGTCTTAACCGCGAAAAAATAGCCCTCCTTCAGTTTAAACTTTCAGAAATGATTGAACGCGAAAAGCTGGAAAATCCAAAGGTTGTAATCATGCTTACAAACCTTGAACTTACCTTTGTAGACGGTTATAACCTCGAATTCCTTATTGATAACGTACTTGCCTGTCCAAAAATTCATGCTAAGAATGTAAAAATTCTTTCTTTGAGTAACTTTGTGCGCGAAATGATAAACGGTCACTCAGATTATACCGGAATTGAAATGTCTTCAAACCTTTCTCGAGTTCTCAACGATCTTGTAGACACATCAATCACCTCCGACATCTCAGACCTCATTACAAACCGCTTCCTTACACCTTCTTACGAAGCAGAAGATACAGCCTCAATCGCAACACGCTTTTCTTCCGATGGACTTGAAGATTCTGAAGTTCCTAAGAAAACAGGAACCGTACTTACAATTGCAATTATAGACAGCGATGGAGCCAGCCTTGAGCTCACAAAGAACTACTTTGAGCAGGCCGGTGCTACCTGTTTTACTTACACAGGCGGCGCAGAGTTCCTGAATAACTACGAAGACGGAAAATTCGATCTGATTGTTCTGGATGTTCTCCTCAGCGACCAGACAGGTCTTTCTCTTCTGCAGAATCTTCACAAGAGACCTCATTCGCCTCCAATTGTAATTTATTCACAGAGCCTCCAGAAGGATATTGTTGTTAAGGTATTGAGTGCCGGTGCAGCAAGCTATCTTGTAAAACCGCAAAAGCCTAATTTCCTTGTACAAAAATGTCTTTCAGTACTTAAAACAAGGGAATAAAAAATGTCAGCAAAAAAATGTAATTTTCACACTCACAGCCAGTTCTGCGACGGCAGAAATACGGCAGAAGAAATGGTTTTATCAGCAATTGAAAAGGGCTTCGATGTGCTTGGTTTCTCCAGCCACTGTATGCATCCGCTTAATCCGGAGTTTTACAAGCCTTTTGACCACATCTGGCACATTCCGTCAGAAAATATAAAGGCCTATACAGAAGAAATCCGCCGTCTCAAGGAAAAATACGCAGATAAAATCAAAATTTACCTTGGTTTTGAAGCTGATTATTTTGCTTCGGCTGATTATGGCTCTGCAATTCCTGCAAAGTCAGATTATTCAGAATTCTCCCCTGATTATCTGATTGGAGCCGTACATTTTATAAATACAGACAAGGGCTTTTTCACAGTTGATCACAAGGTAGAAATTGTAAAGGAAAACCTGATTCGTTTTTATTCAAAGACAAACGGCGAAATAGACGGCCGTGCTGTTGTCTGCGACTATTTTACCGCAGAACGCGAAATGCTTAAAAAAGGTAATTTTGACATTATTGCTCACTGCGATTTAATAAAGCTTAGAAACGGACCATTAAACTTTTTTAATCCCGAAGAAAGCTGGTATAAAGAAGAAATAAAGGCTACTGCAAAGGAAATTGCACGTGCCGGAGTAATTGCAGAAATCAATACAGGAGCAATAGGACGCGGTATTATGGACGATACCTACCCTTCTCAGTACTTCCTGGAGCTCCTTTTTGAGCTTGGCGTGCCTGTATGCATCAATTCCGACGCACACACCACCGCAATGCTTGACGGTGCCTTTGACCGCGCCGCTGCCCAGGCAAAAAAAACAGGATATACCGAGCTGGTATATCCTGGAAATAACATAGTAAAGTTATAAACTAGCGGTTCTTGCGTTCCTGTGCGCTTGCGCAGGTAATGCACATAAGTGCATAAGGAAGAACTTCAAGGCGCTCCTGAGGAATTTCTTTTCCACATTTTACACAGCGGCCATAGGTTCCCTGATTAATTCGGTCCAGAGCGCTGTCTATCTGTTGAAGTCTATTTGCATCCTGAGTTCCAAGTGCTGTTAAGAGAGTTCTATCAATTACATCTGCAGCAACATCAGCTTCGTCGCCTGATTCAACAGTTTTGATAAGGCCACGCATATCTTCACTCTGGTCTGCCAGAGAGGCTAAGAGGGTTTTTCTCTGCTCAAGCAGGTATTCTTTCATCTTTTTAAGAAATTCTTTATTCAATTTTATAATCCTCCCAAAACGTTTTTTTACTTGTGTTGTCAAGTCGTGCTGTTTTGTATATAATAACTAATATAAATGCAAATCGGCAAAAAGACAAATTCTTTTTTGCAAATTTTACGATTTTTATTTTAAGGATAATTATGGCAAAAGAAGAAGCTATTGAAGTACAGGGTATTGTAAAAGAAGCCCTTCCAAACACTACTTTCCGCGTAGAACTTGAAGGCGGACACGTTATTCTCGCTCATCTTTCTGGAAAAATGAGAAAGCATTACATCAGAATCGTTCCTGGTGACAGCGTTAAGGTTGAACTTTCACCATATGATTTGAACAAGGGACGCATCGTATTCCGCGAGCGCTAGTTTTTTTGTCAGAACCTTTGTTGACAGTCAATTTAATATCTGATAAGGTTTACACATTATGAAGCACATTGTCCGTTGGGCACAGAAAATCAATTCCTCTACGTTGGCTTACCTTTATTATAGCTATGATTTTCTCTCTGCACGTACGGAAACCGCACGCTAGTGTGATTGTGTTTTACTGATTAAGGTAATTACAAGGCTTTCCGTAAAAAGGAAAGCCTTTTTTGTTTTAGAATATAATTATAGGAGACAAGAAAAATGACACTTTTCGAAGACTTGAAATGGAGAGGTCTTATTAAAGACGTAGCAGGCGAAGAAGCCGATTTACAGAAGGTTTTGGACGGAGCTCCATTCGCTTTTTACTGGGGAACAGACCCAACTGCAGATTCCCTCCATCTCGGCCACTACTCTTCTCTTTGTATGGCAAAACGCCTCGCTAATGCAGGACATCACCCGGTTCTTTTGTGCGGTGGTGCTACAGGCCGTATTGGTGACCCTCGCCCAACAGCAGAACGCGAAATTATTTCAGAAGAAACTGTAAACAACAATATCGGCGGTATCCGCAATCAGATTAAGCGCCTTGTTCCTACTGCAGAACTCGTAGACAACTATGACTGGTGGAAGGACCGCTCATTCCTCGATACACTCCGCGATATTGGTAAATATATCAGCCTTAACTACATGCTCGACAAGGATATTATCCGCCGCCGTCTTGAAACAGGTATTACTTTTGCTGAGTTCTCATACATGCTTCTCCAGGGCTTTGACTTTGTTCATCTTTTCCAGGAAAAGAAGTGTATTATGCAGGTTGCCGGTTCTGACCAGTGGGGAAACATTACAACTGGTGTAGATTTGATCCGCAAAATGCTCGACGGACAGGCTTATGCCTTCA
>CAMJNC010000223.1 GCA_946407195.1 uncultured Treponema sp.
CTCACCTTGGAGACCCTAAAAAGGACGTAAAAAAGGCTCAGGAAAAAGCTGAAAAGGCTGGTAAAACCTGGACAGACGCTGATGCAGAAAAGTTCATCAACGGAAAGAACCGCATGAAGCCGGTTGTAGAATATTTCGCTTCAAAACTCGGAAAGCCAGTTACATTCCTTCCAGATGCACTCGGACAGAAGGCTGCTATTGATGCTCTTCCAGAAGGAGCTGTTGCAATGCTCGAGAACGTTCGCTTCCACAAGGAAGAGACTTCTAAAGATGCTGCAGAGCGCGATGTAATGGCAAAAGAACTTGCTACATACGGAGACATCTTCGTAAACGATGCATTCGGAACTGCTCACCGCGATCAGGCTTCTACAGCTTCTATCGCAAAGTTCATGCCAGTTGAATCTGTTGGCGGCTTCCTCATGGAAAAAGAAGTTAAATACATTCAGCCAATGGTAACAAATCCAGAAAAACCAATGACTGCTATTATCGGTGGTGCTAAGGTTTCTTCAAAGATTGCTGTTCTCGAAAGCCTTATGAAGAATGCTTCTACACTCATCGTTGGTGGTGGTATGGCTTATACATTCCTCAAGGCACAGGGCCACTCAATCGGTAAGTCTCTTGTTGAAGATGACTTCCTCGATACAGCAAAAGATCTTCTTGCTAAGGCTGAAAAAGCTGGCGTAAAGATTCTTCTCCCAGTTGACCATGTTGGTGGTGCTGAGTTTGCTGATAAGGATCCAGTTGCAGTTGATGCAGTTGATCTTCCAGATAACCTTATGGGTATGGATGTTGGTCCTAAGACTGTTGCTCTTTACAAAGATGCTATTCTTGCTTCAAAGTCTATCGTATGGAACGGACCTGTTGGAGTATTCGAGTTCGAAAACTTTGCAAAGGGAACTGAAGCTGTAGCTCGCCTCGTTGCAGAAGCAACATCTAAGGGTGCTATGACTGTAGTTGGTGGTGGTGACTCTGTTGCTGCTGTAAACAAGTTCAACCTTGCAGACAAGATGAGCCACGTATCTACTGGTGGTGGTGCTTCTCTCGAATTCCTCGAAGGAAAGACACTCCCTGGAATTGCAATTTTGGCTACTAAATAGTTGATAGTCTTATTTTAAGATAGAAAGAAGGGCACTCAAGAATACTTGGTGCCCTTTTTTAATAAAAAAGTAGAGTGAGAGTAAGAGAAAAATGAAAAAAATCTGTAAAATTTTATTAAAAGTTTTTTTAAGCCTTGTTGTATTAATTTTGATTGTTTTCCTATTATGGCTACTTCAGTATTTTCATAAATCAAATCCTAAAAACAGAATAATTTATGAAACAACAAACACTGATATTTACCAGGATACCAGAATCTCTGCGCACAGAAGCGGGGCCGGAGTGTATCCTGAAGAAACAATGCTTGCGTTTGAAGCGTGTTTAAATAATTTTAATGTTGATTATTTTGAATTTGATCTTCATATTACAAAAGATGATGTTCTGATTCTTCTTCATGATGCAACCTTAGACCGGACTTCAAATTGTGAAGAAGTTTTTGGTGAAACTAATGTTTATCCTGAAACAAAAACATTTGCTGAGCTTCAAAAACTAAATATGGGAATTAAGTTTGTTGATGATAACGGTAATACTCCATATAAAGATATTCAGGATGAAGAAATCCTCTCCAAATTAAAAATTGTTTCTTTAGATCAGGTTCTTGATTTTCTTACATCAAAAGGTTCTTTCAAATATCTAATTGAAATTAAGAATAAGGGAGAACTTGGAAAAAGAGCTGCAGACTTATTGTACGAGGTTTTAAAACAAAGACAATTATTTGATGATGTAATTCTTGGGTGCTTTAATAAGGATGTTCCAAAGTATGTTGATATGAAGTATCCGGAAATTAAACGCGGTGCAAATACTGACGAAGTAATTGATTTTGTCATTGCATGTTTGGTTAATGATAAAGATTTTAATCCGCAGTATACAGTACTTCAACTGCCTTATCATAACCTTGTGTTTTCCAGAGGTGTAAATTTTGGTCTGGTAAGTTTTATAAATTATGCTCACAAAAATAATCTTGCTGTTCAATACTGGACAATAAACAACTCTAAAGATATGCAGTATTTAAAGAGTGTAGGCGCAGACTGTATTATGACAGATTATCCTAATATTGTGCCGTTTTAAATAGCTGTGTTTCTCTGTATAGTATTTCTTTATAAATAAATAGTATTTTCTTTGCTTTAGTATGATTTCTGTGATATAATAACTATCTGATAGTATTACTATCAGATGTGACATTATCACAGGAGTTACTTTTTATGAATGATGTAAGGGTTATCGAGGTAAAGGAAAATATCCTTGCCGATAACGACAAAGAAGCTCAGATTCTTCGCGACAAACTCAAATCTAAGAAAACATTTTTAATGAATCTCATGTCATCTCCGGGAAGCGGAAAAACAACAACGCTGGTGCGTACAGTTGAGCAGCTTAAAGATAAAATCAATATAGGAATAATGGAAGCAGATGTTGATTCTGATGTAGATGCAAAGACAATGGCTGCTTCCGGCGTAAAATCAATTCAGCTTCATACAGGCGGAATGTGCCATCTTGATGCGGCAATGACAGAACAGGGCTTGAATGAATTGAATTATGATGGGCTTGATCTGGTTGTTCTTGAAAATGTAGGTAACTTGATTTGCCCTGCAGAGTTTGATACTGGTGCTGCAAAAAATGTGATGATTCTTTCTGTTCCGGAAGGGCACGATAAACCTCTCAAATATCCGCTTATGTTCAGCAAGGTTGATGCCCTTATCATCAACAAAATTGACGTTGCGCCTTATTTTGATTTTGATATGGATAAATTGCGTGAATATGTAGGCAAACTTAATAAAAATGTAAAAATCTTCCCGATCTCTGCAAAAACCGGAGAAGGGGTAAAAGAGTGGACAGACTGGTTGTTGAACGAGGTTCAAGAACATAATAAATAACCCGTCATCCCGAACTTGTTTCGGGATCTTAATAAAGAGATGCTGAAACAAGTTCAGCATGACGTAAATTTTATGGGAGCAAACATGGCAGAAGTAAGACCTTTAATTTTAGAGCTCGGTCAGAAAATTACAGACCGTCTCGGCAGAAAAATCAACGAAAACGACCCTGAGTATTGGGGCTTAAACGAAATTGTAACAGACGAGATGGCAGAAGTTGCACTCAAAATGGATGTGCGAAAACCTGTTACTCTCCCACAGCTCGTAGAGCTTACTGGTAAGACACCTGAGTATCTCGAAAAAATCATGATGGATATGGCAATTGCCGGCCTCATTGAATATAACTGGGAAAATCCAAAACGCGAAAAGCAGTACATCCTGCCAATGTTCGTTCCGGGCTCTGCTGAGTTTACAAACATGAATCAGAAGCAGCTGGAAGAGCATCCAAAACTGGGACGCTTTTTTGACCGCATGACCTTTGAACCTCTTGTTAAGGTTACTCCAATGGTGCCGGAGGGAGGAGCTGGAATTGGTATGCATGTAATTCCGGTTGAAAAGGCAATTGAAGCTGAAAACTCAAGTGTCAGTGTAGAGCACATTTCTCACTGGCTCGATAAATATGATGGAAAATATGCTGCATCTCCTTGTTCCTGCCGCCTTTCCCGCCGCACTTACGAAGAAGGCTGTGCCGATGATCCAGAAGACTGGTGTATCGGTGTAGGCGATATGGCTGATTACCTTGTAGAAACAAAACGCGGTCACTATATTACCCGCGAACAGGTTTATGAGATTTTGCAGCGTGCAGAGGACAACGGTTTTGTTCATCAGATTACAAACATCGATGGTGAAAACAAAATTTTCGCTATCTGTAACTGTAATATTAATGTCTGCTATGCTTTGCGAACTTCGCAATTGTTTAATACTCCAAATATGTCGCGTTCGGCTTATGTTGCCCGTACAGAAAGCGACAAGTGTGTTGCCTGCGGACGCTGTGTAGAATACTGTCCGGCCGGCGCGGTTAAGCTTGGTCAGAAGCTCTGCAAAAAAGACGGAAGCAAAGTAAATTATCCAAAGCACATTCTTCCTGATAATCATAAATGGTCAGAAGCAAACTGGGACGAAAATTACCGCGATACAGCCCGCATCAACTGTTATTCAACCGGTACTGCTCCTTGTAAAACTGCCTGTCCTG
>CAMJNC010000224.1 GCA_946407195.1 uncultured Treponema sp.
TTCTTTCTGAATCAATCTGTAAGAATACTACTGCTGCTAAACCAGAAAAGATTTCTAAGCACTGGGTACTCGACTTTGATAAAGAGCGCCAGTATTCAGAAGCAATGGCAAAGGACATGCACACAAAGTGTGCCTCTGTAATGGAAGACGTTGGTAACCTTTCAGGTGGAAACATGCAGAAGGTTCTCCTTGGTAAATGGCTTTTTGCTGAACCAGATATCCTGATTCTTGACGAGCCTACCCGCGGTATTGACGTTGGTGCCAAGTACGAAATCTACTGTATCATCAACAAGATGGTAGCAGAAGGAAAATCTGTAATTATGATTTCTTCGGAAATGCCTGAAATTCTTGGTATGTGCGACCGCATCTACGTAATGAACGAAGGTAAGATGATTGCAGAAATGAATGGAAAAGATGCAACTCAGGAAAAGATTATGACTGAGATTATCAATTCCGGTAAGACCGCTAATTTGGAAGCGTAAGCATTAGGAGATAAAAATGGAAAAGAAAAATAAGATTGGCGACAGCCTTAAATCAATTTTCAAGGGTAACACAATGATTGTTATTCTTGTTGGCGTAATGCTGCTGTTCGAAGTTCTCATTAGAATCGGAGATCACGGCTCTTTGTTTGCTCCGGCAAATATCACAAACATTATCCGTCAGAATGCTTACGTAGCAATTCTTGCAACCGGTATGCTTTTGTGTATTCTTACCGGTGGTAACATCGATTTGTCTGTTGGTTCTGTAGTTGCACTCGTAGGTGCCCTTGCAGGTGTATTTATTGTAAATCTTGGAATGCCGGTTTGGCTGGCAATCTGTCTTTGTCTCCTTATTGGTACATTGATTGGTGCTTTCCATGGTTTCTTTATTGCCTACATTCATATTCCGCCGTTCATTACTACCCTTGCCGGTATGCTTTTGTGGCGTGGTGTTGCAACAATCGTTCTTGATGGTAAGCCAATTGCTCCATTCCCACAGAAATATCTTAAGCTCTTCGAAAGCTTTATTCCAAGCCCAAGCGATGCAACAATCGAAAAGTTTGGTGAGCTCGATATTTTCGACGAGTTTGTAGACAAATATACCTTTATGATTACCCTGATTATTTCCCTTGTTTGTGTACTTGCATTCGTTATTCTTGAAATAATCAGTCGCCGCAAGAAGATTAAGAACAACTACACAGTATCTTCTACAGGCTCATTTGTAGCAAAGCTTGTTGTTCTTTCAGTTGTAATCATGATTATGGGCCAGTTCCTTGCCCGCGACCGTGGTCTCCCAGTTGTATTAATTCTTCTTGGAGTTATCGTAGCTGCTTACTCATACTTCACACAGAACACTGTTCCTGGCCGCTACCTCTACGCAATTGGTGGTAACGCAAAGGCTGCTAAGCTTTCTGGTGTAAACACAGACAACGTAATGTTCTTTGCTTACACAAACATGGGCTTTATTGCCGCAGTTGCAGCTCTTGTAACAGTTGCTCGTTTGAACTCTGCTCAGCCAACAGCTGGTCAGAACTATGAAATGGATGCCATCGCTTCCTGCTTCATTGGTGGTGCTTCTGCATACGGTGGAACAGGTACTGTAGGTGGTGCAGTTGTCGGTGCTATCTTCATGGGTGTATTGAATAATGGTATGTCAATCCTCGGTGTAGATATGAACTGGCAGCGTGCCGTTAAAGGTCTCGTACTCCTTGGTGCTGTAATCTTCGACGTTGTTTCAAAGAAGAAGAAAACCAGCAAATAAATAATTGCCAACAAGCCCAATAAAAGTTTTCATTTAGTCCTTAACTTGTAAACTTTGCTGCCGTAGTGTAAGACACTACGGCAGTTTTTTGTTATAATAGAAGTATGAATAAATCTGAGTTATTTACAGAACTGTTTAACCGCTACGGAGCAGTTACACGCGCACGGGGATGCTTTTTATACACAAAAAAAGGTGTGCGCGTAACAGATTTGTACCAGGAAGCAGGCCGCGCAATTCTCGGCTGGGAAGGCGGCTCTGCCTTTACCATGTTCAAAAACGTTTTGTCACGCGGCCAGACCGGAAGCTTTATCTGCGAGGAAGCAGCAGTTCCACGACTTCAAAAAGCTGTAAGTGAGCTGCTTGCAAGTGACAGAACAGTATTTTGTTTTTCTTCACTCAAAGACGCCTTTGATGCAGGTCTTGCACTTTTTCCAAATGAAACAAGCGTTTACCGCCCATGGAATGCTCAGAACGAAAAAATCAACATTAACTCAGTTTCCGGGCTGATTGTAACACCACCTTTACCGTGGGCAGAATCAATTTACCTTTACGCTGCAGACACAAAAAAGCTTGCAGAAAATCCGGATAAACTGCTTTTTGTACGCAACGCAATAAAGCTGCCGTTTGCCTTTGAGGTAGCCGTAACCCGCAGCATTTACAACCTTATAAAAGCACTTCAGGTACGCCAGGAAAAAGACTGGTTTATTTACGATCCTGTTCTCACAAAATACTGGAACCGCGAAGGCCCTTATTTGTTTCCAAAGGTAGCTCAGGACAACTATAAAGACTTTGCCCTCCACTGCCTGGACTGCGGCATTTTAATCAGCCCGGAATACAACCAGCCGTCTATAGTACCATTTGGCGCAGACCGCGGGGTATTCACAAAATTAAAAAACTCACCTTTTATCTTCTAGAGGTCGAAAATTAGACTATGGAACCAAGAATTTTATTATTTATAATTAAACTCGTTGCCGGTGGAATTGTTGCTTTTTTAGCAATTCTTTTGATGTCTAAAAAGCGTACCGTAGCCTGGTCTTTTATGGTTTCGGGCTTTTTACTTTCATATGCCGCACTTGTTTATGACCTTTTAATTGAACTTGGAGTTCTTACTGCAACTAAATATGGACTCTGGGGTATTCCGGTTTCCACACTGATTTGTGCTGCCCTGCCGGCGCTATGTTATATAATTGCATTTATTATAATGCTGGCTAAGCGATAAGGTGGTTTCGACAGGCTCAACCACCGTTAGAACAGAGGAACTAAAATTGACAAATATCGATGAATACTGGAATAGATTTATAAAGGAAACAGGCCGCAGCGAAGAAGACCGTTGTGCCGGAGACCTCAACTTCGAGGCAAAGGGCTTTGTAGGCGACGAGCTGATTACCCTTGTACTCACAGACCATAAAACCGCCTTTTTTACAAGCTGGGCAACCTACACAATAGACCAGGAACCGCTTCCTGTTTCTGGAGAGCTGTATGTTGTACTGGACAGAGCAAATAATCCGCGCTGCGTAATTGAAACGCAGAGCGTACAAATAGTACCGTTCAACGAGGTTACCTGGGATATGGCCCGCCTCGAAGGTGAAGACGAAAATCTTGGAGAGTGGAAGGAACGCAAGCAGGAATATCTGGAGGATGAAGGAGCAATTCTCGGCTTTGAGTTTACCCCGGATATCAAACTTGTATTCCAGACCTTTAAGGTTGTTTACAAGTAAGGAGAACCCGATGAAAAAGCTTCTTTCAATAATTGTAATTTCAATAATTGCCTGCACAGCCCTCTCTGCTACAGAAAGGCTTTTCAGTTTTTCTGCAGGACTTTCTTCGGGAGTACCTATTTATGGTTCAAACTCTGCAGTTTCTACCGGCAGCGAAATTGATAAGGGTAACCGCATGATATTGGGTATAAACGGAACCGTAAACATTAACCCTATTAAGCAGATTTCTTTTTATTTTGGAAACGACACACTCTGGGACATTACCTGGAGCGCTTCTGAATCTTCAAATAAAATACATGTATCTTTTCCGCTTGGAATAAAGGTTTATCCGGGACTTGGCGGTCTTAATGTGGGGCTTGCTTATACACTTGGTTTTAGAGCTGATATTATCAAGACGGACGATGCCGGCGAATACAACGGAATTACCGGCTGGGGAAACGGCTTTAAGCTTCAGGTGGAATACAATTTTGCACACGAAGGAAAATCGCGCTACTACCCTTCTGTAGGTGGTTACTGGAACCTGATGCCGCGCGGACACAATTCTTATGATAATCTGATTGTGCTGTATATAGCAGCGAATTTTTAGGACAAAAAAAACGGAGGTCCGTAAAAACCTCCGTTCTGTCGGCAAGCACAGCTTGCTAGCGGGCGTATTCCACGATTCGTGTCTCGCGGATCATTGTAAGTCTTATTCTT
>CAMJNC010000225.1 GCA_946407195.1 uncultured Treponema sp.
TCTCCGGAAACCTTTTTACCGCACAAAAATCCGCAGGCAGAACGGGCTCTTCTTGACCGCTGCTTAAAAATGGTTCAGGCGCTGGACCCCGTTGGAACCTGCTGTAAAACTCCGGAAGAAAGCCTTCTGGTTCAAGCCCAGCTTTCGGACGAACCTGATGCTCTGGCTCTTTTTATTCTGGATGGACATCTTGATTTTCTCGATCCGCCGGAACCTTCGAAAATAAACCGTAAGCTTATAAGCTTTCGCGATGCCTGGCACAAAAAGGCCTTTGCCGGTACAACCGTGCTCGACACTCTCCCTCTCACCGAACAAACCGCCGCGTCTGCGCTCAAGTTTATTCTTTCGCTCAATCTGCATCCTGCACAGGGCTATAATTCAGAGGGAGCTCTGGATGCCGGTCAGCCGGATGTAGTTCTTGCAATAACAAAAGAAGAGGGCTCTGCAGAAGATGATTATTCCAAGGGTATAGTTTCTGGAAACGAAAATGTTCACTTCCAGATAAAATATGCTTCGGGAGCCCTGCCTGAAATACGTATATCCCCAGAATTCAAAATGGACAAAAATGCCATTGCAAAGGCCCAGCTTTTAATTAATTCCCTGCAATTCCGAGAGTCTACAATTGTTATGCAAGGCTGTGCGATTGTAAAAGCCCAGAAAAACTTTTTTCTTAAAGGGCCGGGGCATCTTAAAGTGCTTACCAGAAAACAGATTGCAAACGAGCTTAAAATTCATGAATCTACTGTTTCAAGAACCTCTGCCAAAAAGGGAAGAAAATATTTTCAGACGGAGTGGGGCTTGTTCCCTGCCTGGTATTTTTTTACCTCAGGCGTTTCAAACCGTGATGGCAGTAAAAAGATCTCCTCTGAAAGAATTAAAAAGAAAATACAGGAGGTGCTTTCTGAGCCTGGAAATGAAAATCTTTCAGACCAGAAGCTTTGCGAGCTGTTGAATCAGAAGGGCGCCCGCATTGCCCGTAGAACTGTGGCCAAATACCGTGCACAGCTTGGTCTTAAAAACTCGTACAGGAGATAAAAAAACCGGGCTTTCGCCCGGTCTGTATGGTTACTTCTTCTGAACCTTATCTTTTTCCTTCTTGATCTTGTTGTCAAGAACATCCATCATCTTGTTCAAGGCAGCGCCAAAATCAAAATCTTCACCTGTTACGTGAGCCTGTGTGCCCCATTTGAAGTTTACTGTTGTATCGAAGACATAAGCTTTGTCGTGCTTAATTTTCATAAGCAAATCAACAATCAGGTCGTCTGCATAAGCAATTCTTTTGAGCTTTGACTCAACCATATCTGACTGCTTCTGCTCAAGTGTAAAACCTACTGCATTAATTGATGGTGTCATAGTTGTCTCCTTGTGAAGTAAATTTGCTTTACTTCGGCTATAAGTGATGTAAACCCACATACGCGGGTAGATAGTTATGCACCTTTCGGAGCATCCCCATCACCTTTATAGTACCACGGGTTTACTGAAAAAACAAATCAGATTTTCAAAATTCTAAATCGCTATTGCTAAAATATCTTAAACTGTGTATAGTAAACTATATGGCAGATAAGAAATTCACTGTTCTGGATTTGCTTGATCTCGAGCTTTCAGGTCACGATGCTCTTGACTTAAAGTGCATTGCGGGCCGACGCGGTTTGCCTCGAGCAATTACAGTCCCTGAATTGAACCGCCCGGGTCTTGCTCTTTCGGGCTTTTATGAATCATTTGCCAGTAACCGTGTTCAGGTTTTTGGACGTGGTGAAGTAGCCTACCTTCAAAAGCTGCATAAAGAAAAAAATACAGATTCAATCCGTAACTTTTTCCGTTCTCAAATGCCATGCTGTATTTTTACTTATAATCTTGAGCCTACAGAAGATTTTCGCAGTATTGCAGAAGAAAGTTATTGTCCGCTTTTACAGACAAGCCTTACCTCTACAGAATTTTCTAACCGTATAATCCGTGTTTTTGCAAATCAGTTTGCACCGCATCAGACTCTGCACGGAGTTCTTGTAGAGGTTTATGGTATTGGTATTCTGCTTGCCGGACACTCGGGAGTAGGTAAGAGTGAAACCGCGCTTGAGCTTGTAGAACGCGGTCACCGTCTTGTAGCAGATGATATTATTGAAATCCGCTGTGTAAACGGAAACATTATTCTTGGACGTGGTGCAAACACAGTAATCAGCCACCATATGGAAATCCGCGGTCTGGGTATCATTAATATTTCACAGCTTTATGGTGTTGGTGCCATCCGCGACCAGAAGGAAGTTCAGCTGATTGTTCAGCTTGAAGACTGGAATTCTGCAAAGGCTTACGATCGTCTTGGTACAGAATCGAAGTACAAGGAGCTGCTTGGAGTAAAGGTTCCTGTAATTGAAATTCCGGTTCGCCCTGGACGAAACCTTCCTATTATTATTGAGGCTGCCGCTATGAACGAGCGTCTTAAAAATATGGGTTATAACTCCGCTAAGGACTTTAATCAGAATGTTCTTAAATGGATTGAAACGGGAGAAGCGCAGTCCGTTTATAACGGTAATGACGAATCCTACTAAAATATAAAATCAGGCAGAACTGCTGCCAAGGAAAAGGAAATGATAGAGAAGATTTTAACAGTACAGAACAGAGCAGGTATTCACGCCAGACCTGCAGCAATCATTGCTCAGACTTCAAACAAGTTTGAAAGCGAGATTACTCTTACCCGTGATGGAGCAACTGTAAATGCAAAATCGATTATGGGTGTAATCGCAATGGGTGCTGGCTATAACACTCAGCTCACAATGCAGGTTGTTGGTCCTGATGAGTCAGAGGCTGCTTCTGTTATTGAAGAACTTTTTAATAGCAAATTTGAAGAAGAATAAGGAGGAGGCTTATGCGAGGTATTACAGACCGCCAGAAGGAAGTATTAAATTATATTTCTGCTTATACTGAGGAAAATTCATATCCACCGACTGTACGCGATATAAGCGAACATTTTGGAATTTCTCTGCGCGCTGTTCAGGATCATATTCTTGCACTCCAGAAAAAAGGCTTCCTTTCTCAGAGCCAGAAAAAGGCTCGTTCAATTCGCGTACTTTCAGATTGCCGTGAAAAAGAGCCGGAAACTTTTATTGGCAAGGTTCCTGTTCTCGGAACAGTTGCCGCCGGAAAACCTCTTTTGAGCGAAGAAAATCTCGACGGATATGTTAATCTTACAGAACCATTTGTTCGTCCTGGTAAGAGTTATTTTGCTTTGCGTGTTCGCGGTCAGAGTATGATTAATGCCGGAATTCTGGACGGAGATCTTGCCGTTGTTGAACAGGCTTCTACCGCTCAGGACGGACAGATTATTGTTGCAGTTATTGATGATGCTATTACCCTCAAGCGTTACTATAAGGAATCTGGAAGAATCCGCCTTCAGCCGGAGAATCCTCAGTTCCAGGCAATTTACTGTACAGACGTTCGCATTGTAGGAATTCTCTCAAACATAGTTCGTACTTACTAAACTTTATAAACTACAGGCGCTGATATACATGGCAAACACAAGTCCAATCTATCTATACACCGGTCCGGAATTTGGAAAGCGGAATGAAGCTGTAGATGCAGTAAAGGCTGCTCATAAAAAACAGTTTGGTGTAATAGATGAACATTCGTTTTATCTTCTCGAAACTCCTCTTAGCGAGGTAATGACAATTCTTCAGAGTGGTACTTTGTTTTCTGATGGAGTTTGTATTGTTTGCCGTAATGCAGAGCTTATAAAGAAAAAGGATGAAATACAGATGATTTCGGACTGGCTTGCAAATCCAGAGCCGTCTGCAGTTCTCATTCTTGTTTCAGATGAAATCAGCGTAGATTCAAAGCTCGAAAAGCTTGTTCCTCCTGCCAACCGTAAAAAGTTCTGGGAAATGTTCGAAAGCGATAAGCTTCCGTGGGTTACCAGTTACTTCAGTAAAAACGGATACCGGATAGGGCAGGGCGCGGCAAAGCTTATTCTTGAATTAATTGAAAATAATACACAGTCTCTTGCAGCTGAATGCTCACGCTTTTTTGTTCTCTTTCCAAAGGATCATGAAATTACAGAGGCTGATGTAGATTCTGTTCTTACTCACAGCCGCGAAGAAAATGCGTTCAGCCTTTTCC
>CAMJNC010000226.1 GCA_946407195.1 uncultured Treponema sp.
CAAAGGGAAACAAGCCTAACGTACACGCCCAGACCGAACGCTCATCTTCACGCAAAAGCGGCGGCGCCGCAGCCTATAAAAAGGGCAGCAAAAAGGCAGAACGCTTCTAATTCCTTAAAACTCCCGTCTCTTTTTTTCTATCTTTTTTCTATATTGTAGTTTATAATATAGAATTAAGATGAAGAAGAATTTATTTGTTGCGTTTATCATCCTTATTTTCACAAGCACTTTTTTCTCATCTTGCGGTAAGGAAAAGCCTTATCGCTACGATGTTTCCAATTACGTCAGTTATATAGAAACCTCGCCCGAAGCAGGTCCAGGATACGTTTTACCACGTATCGGGGAATTCAAGCATCTTGAAAAAAAGAACATGCGTTCTCTTATAAAGCTGATTTCTAAAGATGGAAACTATCTCTGGCTGAAAATACAGTTTATACTTCCAGAAGAATTCAAAGATAAAGATATTGGTCTTTTTATAGGTTATATCCGCGGTGCCGATTTACTCTTTTTGAACAATATTGCAATCCGCCAGTACGGAGATTTTCCTCCTCTAGATAACAGTGCCGGCTTTACCGGCCAGTACTTCATGTTTTCAAAATCCCTTCTGAATCAGAATGGACTAAATACCGTACTTATCAAAGTCTGGCCAGATGCCTTTGGTAGTATTTCTACAAAAATGTTCCTTGGCGAACGACCTGATGTTTACGAAGCCGGCGAGAGCATCACTTTCTATAATTCCAAAATTACGCTTACCTTTGCAGGTGTAATGCTGCTCATATTTTTTATGTATCTGTTTCTTTATATGGTAATGAAGAATTATGAGAACAGAAATGTTTACCTTTTCTTTGCACTTATAAACCTTTATACAGTACACTTTCTTCTGCCTTTCTTTGCATCGGAAATAGCCTGGGCTAAGCCTATATGGCTTTCTTACACAATGCTCACTCGAGTTTTCTTCTATGGTGGTGCCTACATTACTATTTACTTTGCAAATTCTTTTATAATTTCCTATCTTCATAAAAAAGAACCAAAATGGGAAATAATTTTAAGACTAATACTTTTAATTGTTCCTATGATTTTTGCATTTACCAGAAAAACAACAAGGCAATTAAACGGCTATATACCTTATATTATGGTCTTTGGAATATTGCAGTTTGCCTTTAGCATTCCACGCCTTATTGTTTCCATGCTGTCTAAAGACACAAGAAAGAACTGTCTGAATCTGATTGCAGGCTTCTCTCCAGTTCTTGTTGGTGTTGTACTTGATATTATCTTCAAGGTTGGAAGAGTTAATATGAATCTGCCCTTCTTTACAATTTATGGCTGGCAGATTACCTTGTGGATTTTCTTAGGCGCCCTGCTGCTGCGCTTTGGTGCTATGTACATGCATAACACAGAACTGAACAGCAAGCTTTCTGAATTTACCAACCATCTTGAAGATGTAGTTGCGCTCAGAACTAAAGAGCTTTCAGAAGCAAACTATGTTCTTTCCAAAGGTCTGGAAACTGTAGCTCATGTTCAAAAGAACTTCCTTCCTGTAAAGAATAAAACCTTCCGCGGCTGGGAGCTTGCTATTTCTTACAATGCTCTGGACAATAATGTTTCGGGTGACTTATACGACTATTACTTTACAGACGGCATTCTGGACGGAATGGGTATTTTTGATGTTTCTGGTCATGGTATTCCGGCTGGTCTTATGACTATTCTCGCAAAGAGCATCATCAGCCAGCATTTTATAAACGGAATGAATCAGGATGAATCTATTTCAAACGTGCTTAAGGATATCAATAAATCTTATATCAAGGAAAAGGTAAATGTTGAAAACTATATTACCGGACTTCTATTCCGCTTTAGTGAATTCAACAAAAAGGATATCTGTAGTGTAGAGTTTGCAAATGCAGGACATCCTTATCCTTTATTCTACAGTGCTTCAGAAAATAAGATTATTGAGCTTAAACAGGATGAAAAAAAGCAGTATGGAATTCTTGGAGTTGAAGGTCTGGATGTTTCCTTCCCTCCTGTGAACTTCCGCGCTGCTCAAAATGATATTATTATCTGCTATACAGACGGACTTACCGACTGCCTCAATCATAAGGGTGAAGAATTTGGAAAGGAACGTATAATCAAAACGGCACAGTTGTATCATCAAGAAAGTGCCATTATGATTATGAACCGCATTATGGATAAGTTTTGTGATTTTATAGGCTCTGAAAAAATCAGCGACGATATAACCCTTATGGTTCTTAAACGTGTAAACTCAAAGGATTATATCGAAGAGATTTAGTTCTCTTCCGAAGCTTCTGTTTCTTCAGCAGGAGCTTCAGCTTCTTCTGCCGGTGTTTCTTCTTCGGCAGGAGCAGGAGCTTCTTCTACCTTAGGTGCCGGAGCTGGCGCTGCTTCACGGTAAACTAATCTTACCTTTTCATATTCAGTCTTATGTCGCGACTTAAGCAGCAAGGTTTCTGAAGGCTTCTTGTATACATAACCCGAAGAATTATAGGTTTCAAAGCGTGGGTCTGTACGGAACGCCATATCATAAATATAAATTGTATTAAACTGAGGAATACCCTTAAGAATAACATAATGTGTATCGCCCTCTGGGAAATCAATTGTAAAGTTATATTCTTCTTTATTGTAATCAAGCTTAATTGATTTAGCACAGGTCCAGGCCCATACTGATTTACCATCAACCTCGTAAATCTTTTCAAAGTGAGGATAGAAGACATTATCGTATGCAACAACCGGATAAAGATTACTGAGTGTACGCAGATCAAATGAAGAGCTTTCAGAAAGGTATGAATTAACAATTGCATAACCGGCCTTTTCGAGAGTTTCATTACCTGTTGCTTTACCGTAGCGCAAAAGTGCAATACCAGTTTCTACAGCCTGATTTACTGAAAGGAAGGTGTCATTTTCTGAAATTGTAAGGATATTACCTTCAAACTTGCAGGCATCTGTAATGCGTTCAATTCCTGCATCCAGAACAGGCTCAAGAATAGAAGCATAAGGCGAAGAAAGCTGTACAAGGTCTGCATAAACCTGAAGAATACCTGAAATCTGGGCAATTGTAAGGTTTTCTGCATCTGCACCGGCTGCATTGCTCAAAAGCTTGCTTACAACCTTCTGCTGCTGATTCAGATAAATAAAGTCGGCAATCTTATGAACTGTAAACAGGTCGAAGGTACCCTTATCTGCACTGTCGGAGATTCGGCGTTCATAATCCTTCATTGCCTTTTCAAGATTTACATTCATATCTTCCAGAGTATTAAAGTATGGAGCAGAAAGATAAGTTCTCTGTCTGCTCTTCTTTATGCTGTCTGGAACATTTTCTACAGCACGGGTAAAGCTTCCGTTTTCTGCCTGAGCGGCAACATAAGATACTGCTACCTGCTCTGTAATATTTGTTTCTACGTTATTTGTTTCAAAGGCGGTAATAAGATTTCGCTTGAGCTGAGCAACAGTCTTTGTAAACTCTGCAGCATTAGCAATAGGCTCGTTTACAATAGAATCAAAGGTAAACTTCTGGTTTGCATCGTATACAGAATAAGTTGCAACATAATTACGAGGTGTAAAATCAAAATAACCTGCACGAACGGCATGGCCTGAAAGCTCCCAGGCATTACGTTTACCGGCAAATACAACACTGTCTTTTTCTACCTTCTGAACATTCATGTTAGAAGAATAGCTGTATGGCATAGAGAAGTTTGCAATTCCTTCAGGTAAATCAGTTAAAATAGCAAGTGAAGAATTTGGATCTTCAGAAGCAAGCTCAAACGTAACCTTTACATCTTCTGTGAAGTTTAAAGTAATAGAAAGAGCTTCTGTCTGTTCAACATTTTTAAGCTGAACTCCAGAATCAGCTCCATCCTTTTTGATTGAAACAGGATTCTGCTCGTCAAAGAAGAAATTTATACCATTATAGGAGATTCTGGCCTTGTTTTTATAGCTAATTACCCCATTCTGCTCATCCAGAGCTTCGAGGGTTATCTGAAGATTTCCGATTTTTTTTATAATTGTGGAATCTGTTCTAAATTGCAGGACAAAAATGCCGATGATAATAACGATATCGACAATAAGCAG
>CAMJNC010000227.1 GCA_946407195.1 uncultured Treponema sp.
TTTGAGATAAACTGCAGGTCTTTCACAGAAGCCGAGATTCTTGGTGCCTTTGAAACTGTAAGCCGACTGATTGCATATGACCAGAAAATTACACTGTTTGTGTGTTTTGCAGACAGACTTACAATAACCTTACAGAATGCCTTTCTTGAGCTTATTAAAAAGGTAACGGGAAAGAACCTGAACTTCAGGATAATCTGCTCCGTAGAAAAACCGCTCGAAGAGGCTGTTGCCGCTGGCGCTTTTCTTTCTGATTTGTATTGCAGGCTTAATTCTGTTGTTCTGAATATTTTGCCGTTAAGACAGAGAAGGGAAGATATAATTCCTATAGCCCAGAGCTACCTTGAATCCTTCAGTAAAAAGAGTGGAATTGAATTTACTTCTTTTTCTGAAAGCGCTCAGAAAGCACTTCTTTCACATTTCTGGCAGGGAAATGCAGATGAGCTTATAAATGCAGTACAGAGAGCTTTTATTGTAGGAGAACCTCCTGTAATCAGCGAATCTGATCTTGGACTTGTAGCAGTTGATACAAGCTCTGTTGTTACAAAGGCAGCAGAAAGTATTGGCGAAGACAAAAGTCTTAAAACTGCAATAGATACCTTTAAGAAAGAGTATCTTAAAAAGATTCTGGAAGAGAACGACTGGAATCAGACTAAGACTGCGGCTGTGCTTGGAATACAGCGCACTTATGTGATACGATTGATGAATGAACTGCACATTCGAAGGCAGTAAATTATAAAATATTTTATATTGAGGATTTTATAAAATGGCAGACTACGAAGAAATGACCGCAAGTAAAAAGCTTGCAGGTTTTATTGAAAAAAACAAGAAAGCATTTATTGCAATTCTTATTGTTCTTGTATGTTGTTTAGCAGGTTATATTGTTTTTGCTTCAGTTTCAAGCTCAGCTAAGGCAAAAGGCTTGCAGGCACTTGATGAAATTTCTTTTGAAATGACAAACAAGAGCTCAGATATTACTGAGGCAGAAATTGCCACAAGACTCAGTACAGCTTTTGATAAGGCTTCTGCTTATACTGGTAAGAGTGGAATTGTAGGTGCACGTGCAAATATGCTTTGTGCAGAAATCACATATCAGCAGAAGAAGTTTGCTGAATCTGCAGATTTCTGGAAGGCTACAGCAGAAAAGGCTAAGAAGTCATATCTTGCTCCTCTGGCATATTTTAATGTTGCTGCTTGCTATGAAGAAATTGGTAAGGCTGATGAAGCTGCAGAGAACTATAAGCTTGCTGCAGATAACAACGACTTTGTTATGAGAACTCATGCAATGTTCAACTATGGCCGCCTTCTTGAGGAAAAGGGTGATTATGCTGCAGCAGCTGCTACTTACAATGAGCTTAATGATGCTTTCGCTGGAGACACATGGGCAGATCTCGCAAAATCAAGACTTATCGCTCTTAAGAAAGACGGAAAAATTTAATAAACCATTCTGAAATTTGATATATATATGAATAAGGCATTCTATATTAAAAGATGTATTTCTTCTTTTATGCTTATAGGATGCCTTATTTTATTTACCCTTTCCTGTGGACTCGATACTTTTTATGTTATTGATGCTCCAACCAGTATTGAACATAAGCCTGAATATAATTCTATTGAAAAGTCTGATTTTTACTTTGAATTTTGGACTGTTGTACCTGATGATGATTTGCCAATAAAATTCTTTGGAACGAATGTTTATTATAAAATTTATAAGAGTTCTTCAAAATTGGAAAATGAAGTACAAGATTTATATAATATTTCAAATAAAGATGATTCATCTACTTCGGCTGCTAGAAAAATGATTGAAACATATGGGTATCAACCTTTGAGAGCTGCTGGACATTTAAAGGAAGCTGTTCTTATTCCAACATCGGCAGATACGAATGCTGATTACTTTTATAATTCAAATTCAAAAGTGTATATCAGATTAAATGATTATTCAGATACATATTTTGCCCAAATTACTGTCAATAATGTTAATATATATAATAGTTCAACCAGAATTTTACCTGTAAGAAATGTTGAAAACAAGTTATCATTCAATTTTCCAGATTTAGATTCTTCAGACCTTCCAAAAGATGGTGATGTGGATGTTAATAGTAATGGCTCATCTTCTGAAGATGAATTGTATGTTAGCATGTATGCTGTTGGTATTGCTCAAGATAATACGTTTTCATCGGTATATAGCAATATTCTTTATTTAGGTTCTGTTACAATACCAACTAAATAATTCCTTTAAAATAAAAAAACTGCCCGAAAGAGCAGTTTAAGTGACGCTTGGCAGAATCGAACTGTCGACCTACTGCTTAGAAGGCAGTTGCTCTATCCAGCTGAGCTAAAGCGCCAAAGTAAAACTATATTATCATAAAATGAGGTTTGTTTCAAGACTTGGCAGGTTCAACTCCAAGCATTTCTTTCATGGTTCGCCAGCCGAGCATTGCGCATTTTACGCGGGCAGGCATGTGTGAAATATCCTGAAGAGCAGCTGCTTCATCAAGTTTTTCGAGGTCTTCTTCTGTTACCTCGCTTTTTATCATGCGGTCAAAAATATCAGCTAAAGCAAGAGCCTCTTCTTTTGTTTTACCGATTACAAGATCTGCCATCATATCTACAGAGGCCTGGCTTATGGCACAGCCGCTTCCTGTAAAGCTTGCGTCTGTTATTATTCCGTCCTCGCCAAGCTTCATCTGCAAAGTTATTTGATCGCCGCAGCTCGGGTTCACGCCTTCCAGGCAGAAGGTAGGAGAGTCCATAGCAACCTTGTGAGTTGGGTTAATGTTGTGTTCGTTGAGAATCTCTCTGTATAATTCCTTAGTATCCATATTTAGTCCTTGTAACCCGACCATTCTCTAAGATGGCTGAGCTTTTCGAGGAAGATATCAGCTTCTTCTTCTGTGTTATAGAAGTAGAGGCTGGCACGTGCTGTGGCTGTCTGTTCAAGATACTGACCAAGAGGCTGTGCACAGTGATGGCCTGCACGAATTGCAATATGCTCTTCGCTAAGCAGGGTTGCAACATCGTGAGGATGAACACCGTCTACAGTAAAGGTTATAATACCGCAGCGTTTGTTTCCATCCTTTGAACCGATTATATTTACGTGAGGAATATTTTTCATTCCTTCGATAATGCGGCAGGCAAGCTCTGCGTCGTGTTTTTCAATATTTTCAAGACCAATACTCTGAATATAACGGATTGCTGCAGCCATTCCAACAGCATCTCCGGCACTTACAGTTCCAGCTTCAAACTTGTGAGGTACTTCTGCCCAGGTAGCTTTCTCGCGGGTAACGTATTCAATCATTTCGCCGCCACGGAGGAAGGGCTCCATTTCTTCTAAGAGGGCGCGTTTACCGTAGAGGGCACCAATTCCCATAGGACCGCAAAGCTTGTGGCCACTCATGGCAAAGAAGTCGGCATTAATATCCTGAACATCAACTTTCATGTGAGGTGCAGACTGAGCTCCGTCTACTATAAAAATAGCGCCAACTGCATGTGCAGCTTCGCCAATTTTCTTAACCGGATTAGTTACTCCAAGTACGTTGCTTACATGAACTACAGAAACTATTTTTGTATTCGAATTGATTTTTGCAGCAATTTCTTCGTCGCTGATAATTCCTGTTTCCTTATCGCATTCCATAAACACAAGCTTTGCACCGGTTTTCTGGCATACCATCTGCCATGGAACTATGTTTGAATGGTGCTCCATGATTGTTACACAGATTTCGTCGCCGGCTTTGAGGTTATTGAGTCCCCAGCTGTAAGCAACAAGGTTCAGGCTTTCAGAAGCGTTTCTTGTAAATACAATTTCTGCAGCCTCTTTTGCGTTTATGAATTTTGCGACTGTATCGCGTGCGTTTTCGTAAGCCATGGTTGCGCGCTCACTAAGCGAGTAAAGACCACGCAGCGGGTTAGCGTTCTCTGTTGCGTAAAAATGTGTCATTGCGTTGAGCACGATAAAAGGACGCTGAGCTGTGGCTGCGGTATCAAAATATATAAGCCCTTTGTTTTCTCCGGCTTCGTTATCATCAATTGCCTTGAAAAAAGGGAAGTCTTTTCTGTATTTATTTTCCAT
>CAMJNC010000228.1 GCA_946407195.1 uncultured Treponema sp.
AGATATTCGGAACAAATAAATCTTTTGATACAAAGGCGGCTCAGAGATTTTTTAAAGAACGCCGCATAGATTTTCAGTTTGTTGACCTCAAAGAAAAGGAAATGTCTCCAGGGGAATTCGACTCTGTTGTGACAGCGCTTGCAAGAGAAGCAGGTTCACGTTCAGATGCAATTGATTTATTGATTGATAACAAGGCTAAAGATTATGTCAGCATTGCTTATCTGGATGACAGCGAAAAAGAATCAAAGCTTTTTGAAAATCAGGCAAAGCTGATGAAGCAGCCGGTTTGCCGTAACGGTAAAACAGCTGCTACTGTAGGCCTTCAGCAGAAGGTTTGGGAAGGCTGGAACTCTTAGATTCTGTTGTTTATTAATCCAGTCTTTCGCCGCAGTAAGGGCAGTATTTTTTTTCTTTTTCGTTTTTCTCTTCGGAGATTGTTTCGATAAAGCCGGCAGAAATAATACCGGTAGGAACAGCAACAAGTCCAATTCCAAGAAGAGCGATTATTGCACTCAGAACTTTTCCCATTATTGTAACCGGATAAATATCTCCATAGCCGACTGTAGTTAATGTTGCAAGTGCCCACCACAATGCGTCAAAGGCATTTTTAAAAACCTCTGGCTGGGCAGAATTTTCAATGTTGTACATCAGAACTGCCGCAACAATCATAAGCAGCAGGACCACGAAAATCGAAGACAGCAGCTCATGCTTTTTATCCTTAAATACCTTGAAAATATTTGAAAGAGCATCGGTGTATCTGTTGATTTTAAAAATTCTGAAAAGGCGTATAATTCGCAGCATTCTCAAAACACGCAGATCGATTGGAATAATGAACGGTAAATAAAAAGGAATAATGGCAAGAAAATCAATAATTGCAAGAAATGAAAAAATGTACTTGAGCTTTGCAGTAAAATATTTTTTTTCGGGATAAAGCAGGTCGGCTGTCCAGACGCGCAAGATATACTCAATCGTAAAAATAATAACCGACACAGTTTCGATATGGGAAAAAATTTTAAGAAGATTTTCTCGCAGCGTAAACGTATCTGCAATAACCAGACAGACATTCAACATAATAAGCGACATTAAGCTGATGTCAAAAATTCTACTCAATTTGTCATTTGGCTTTGCAACCTGAATAATTTCAAAAATACGTTGTTTAATTTTCATTGGTTTCCTCGTAACAATCATGATATAATAAAACCGGGTTTGGGAAAATGGGTGGAATAAGAAACAGCGGACATGCAGATTTGCCTCTTCATTCAGGTACGGTGCCTCGATGGCTTGCCGACCGCATGATGGTTTTAGGTACGCTGATTACTGAATCTCTTGTAGAAAATTTTGGACCTGAAGAAGTTCTTGTTCGGCTTAGTGACCCGTTGTGGTTTCAGTCATTTGGTGCGGTTATGGGAATGGACTGGCACAGCTCGGGAATTACAACAAGTGTAATGTATGCACTTAAGCGGGGATTGAATCCGAGAGCTAAGGAGCTTGGTATTTATGTTTGTGGTGGACGTGGTAAGTATTCCCGTATGACACCGGATGAGCTTTTAGGAATTGCCGAAGCAGAAGGGCTGGACGGTGATGCTCTGGTACGAAACAGTAAGCTTGTTGCCAAGGTAGATAATAACGCAGTTCAGGATGGCTTTCAGTTATATCAGCATAATTTTATTTTAACCAGAAGCGGAAGCTGGGCTGTTGTGCAGCAGGGAATGAATGGGGCAGAAAAAAAGGCTCGCCGTTATCACTGGTGTTCAACAAATTTGCGCTCGTTTGTGGAAGAACCACATAGTGGAGTTGTTGGAGACAATAAAGGAAAAATCCTGAACCTGACTGATTCAAAAGCAGACAAAGCCCGAAGTTCGATTCTTGAAATGAGCAGGGAAGAGCCGCAGCGTATAATAAATGAGATTCTACAGATTGAAAAACCGGCTAGTGAAATAATTCTTTTACAAGATGGGGGCGTTACGGGGGTATCCCCCGTTAGAAGGGGTAGCGAGCAACGAAGTGCGAGCGAGGGGGAGACTTCCCCCTCCTTAGTGCCAGAACAGCTTGAATTATTTCCTGAGCTTACTAACGAACGTTCGATAGTTATGCCGGCTCATCATGAAGTACGGGAGCAGGATGTTGATCTTAAAAGGCTTGGAGGAGTGCTTGCAACTGCCTACGAAAATCAACCAAAGGACTTTGAAAGCCTGATGCTTACACCCGGCCTCGGACCGAGAACTCTGCAGTCGCTGGCACTTGTGAGCGAAGTAATTTATGGAACTCCGAGCCGCTTTGCGGACCCTGCACGCTTCAGTTTTGCGCACGGTGGAAAAGACGGTCATCCATTCCCCGTTCCACTCAAGATTTATGATGAGTCAATCCGCGTGCTTAGAGACAGTATTGAAAAATCAAAGCTTGGATATAAGGATAAATCTGATTGTATAAGACGTCTGCATACGGCGGCTTTGAATGTTGAGAGAAATTGTGCGCCAGAAGTGGACTTTGATGCGGCAATCAGATATGAAAGAGAACATTCAAAGGAGTGGGATGGTAAAACGGTTTAAGGGAAGGAATATTTAAGAATAAAATATTATTTCTCAAAAATCCAAAATCATTATATAATAATTTGATGCAATTTAAGAAAAGAATTGATAACGGATTAAATAGTCTGACTTCCTCATATCAGCGGGCAAAACTTGTTTCGCTCTTTGTAACTATTTGTTCTCTTATATATCATACCGGAATCTGTATCTTTTTCTTTGCGATTCATGTAAAGCAGATGTTCTATTACAACTTTATTAGTTTAAGTGTTTTTCTGCTTATTTTATTTTTAGTTCCAAGACTTAAATCTTACATTCTGCCTTATATGATTGCGTTTGCTGAAATTGTAATGCATCAGGTTCTGGCTGATTATTTTCTAGGCTCATATTCAAGTTTCCACTCTTTTATTCTGCTTCTGGGACTTTTGCCATTCATTATTTTTGAAAATAAAAAGAAGTATGCTTTTTCGGTAACAATAGTCAGTTCATTGACGTATATTTATTTTTCATGCAGAAATATTCAACCCTATGCACAAATTTCTCCAGGAATTATCTTTGCAATAAGATGTGTTAATATTTCGTTGACTGTATTTATCATTGTTTTTGTAATTTTGATTTATACACGTGTCGTTTACAGAATTGAGTATTATCTGCAGTCTCACAGTGAATCTCTGGAAAATGAAATTAAAATGGCCGCTGTAATTCAGCAGAGTTTTTTCCGTCAGGAAGTTGATGATATAAAAAAATACGAGGTTGCTTATTTCAGCCGTCCGATGGTTGGAGTTTCTGGAGACCTTTATGACTTTTACAAGAGCGGCGAGAAGCTCGATGGTCTTGGTATTTTTGATGTTTCGGGTCACGGTATTTCTTCGGGCCTTGTAACAATGCTTGTAAAGAATATTATCCATCAGGAATTTTATAACGAGAAGGATTCAGAACTCTGGGAAATTGTAAATAAAATTAACGATAGAGTTATTGAAGAAAAGGGCGAAATTCAAAATTACCTTACTGGTGTTCTTGTGCGCCTTTTTGATGATAAGCTTGAGCTTGTTGATGCAGGACATCCGGCTCCGATTCTCTATAAGAAAAAGACCGGCGAATGCAAATACGTTGAGCTTGGAAAAAAATCTGTCGGTGTAATTGGTATTGCAGGATTCCCGGTTTTCTATGAATCGCTTTTTTATGATTTTGAAGACGGTGATGAGCTGATTCTTTTTTCTGATGGTGTTATTGATATTCAAAACGAAAAGGAAGAATACTTTGGTAAGGAACGCCTGCTGGAAGCTGTAAGAGTAAATATTGAAAAAACTGCTGCTGAACAGGTAGGCTTTATTGCTAA
This sequence comes from uncultured Treponema sp., assembly GCA_946407195.1. Taxonomy (GTDB): domain Bacteria; phylum Spirochaetota; class Spirochaetia; order Treponematales; family Treponemataceae; genus Treponema_D. The sequence continues at coordinate 3,865 of CAMJNC010000228.1, forward strand.
TAACATTTATTCTTTCTGTGGTACACGTGAGCAGAATGATGACCTTACTATTATTGTTCTGAAAAAATAGTTTAGACGAAAATGGATTTCCCAATTACCCCTTATCTTAATGACATTTGTGAGACGTTGAAAAAATCTCCGTCTCGCTTTTTGATTTTAA
>CAMJNC010000229.1 GCA_946407195.1 uncultured Treponema sp.
GTACCTTTTTGTAAAGCCTGTCTGACTTGTGTAAATTACGATTGTTTTCATTTTGTCATGCCGCTCCTGTTAGATTTTTTTCCATTCTGGAAATTATTTGAAATACATTTTTGATTTCATCATCAGAAATGCCTTTATATAAAAGTTTTAAAAAATCCATCTCTTTATTCTGATATTTTTTTGAAAGCCTTTTTTGCTTTTCCGTCAGATAAATCCGCTGCTTGCGTTTATCATTATCATCCTGCTTCAGAACAAGGATTTCTTTTTTTACGAGAGCATTGAGAATCTCTTTTACATTCTGCCTGGAACAGCCCATTGTTTCGGCAAGGTCATTGGCAGTGGGCGCCTCTTTTGAATAGAGATTCATACAAGCCAGAAGAAACCACTGCTTGCAGGTTATCTCTTCATAAAAAGAATCTCCTGCTGCCTGCAGTCTGTTCATAAAAGCAAAAAGAAGCCCGAACAATCCAAACTGAGGCAGCATCATATTAAGAATCTGATCATTTGTTATCTGCATATATGCAATATATTGCATATACTTATAAATGTCAAATTCAAAAAATTCCAAACAATATCAGTTTTTAATTTTTCCAGGACGCGGATAGAGGCGAGGTTTTTGCCGCCGTCATGAGTGATTATGGGATATACGAAAGGGCCGTCATTGCGGTCGTAGCGTGATATCAAAAAATCTATTGCTTTGCGGGCTTCTTCAACAGAATCATAAACTTCATCAGGGACAAAACGTCTGGTATCATCGTCCTGCGAGTTTTCGTAGACGCTCTGGGCCATATCTAGTGAGAAAGTTGTAATTGTAAGGTGTTCGGTTTTTATTTACACGGATTTTCCTCTTTACAGTATATTCCTTATCCACCCCACTCGCCGCGACATACACTTTTCAACAATTGAACTTTTTATTGCTGTCTCATAGCCGTGGCAGGTGCCTTTCATATCATGTATTTCAACAGGGACGCCCTGGACTTTTAACTTTTCTGCAAACTCAATTCCTTCGTCGTGAAGGCAATCGTATTCTGCAGCCTCAATATAGGTTGGCGGGAAAAATCGCAAATCTTCAATTTCTGAAATCGATGCATATTTTGTCTGGCTGTTCTCCTGTTCTTTCAAATACATATCCCAGAAAAGTTTATTGCAATTCGAATCCCAGATTGGAGTGTCGGTAAAGCGTTTCATTGAAGCTGTGCACATTCTTTTATCAAGGACCGGATATATGAGCATTGCACCTTTTGGAAGGGGCTGGTCTCTGTCGTGCAGCATCGCAGTTACCGCAGCGGCAATATTTCCTCCGGCACTGTCTCCGGTTACGAGGATTTTTTCTTTGTTGATTTTCAGTGATTCTGCATTTTGCAAAACCCACGTATAAGTGCTGTAACAGTCTTCAATCGCAAGAGGATAACGGTGTTTAGGCAGCAATCTGTAATCGGGTATGACAACCTTACATTTCAATTGGCGGGCATACCATTTTGCAATCTGATAATGAGCAGCAGATGCCCTCATCAAAAATCCGCCGCCATGGAAAAACATAATGCAGGGAAGCTCACCTTCATATTGACGCGGTTCGATTACCAAGGTTGAAAGCTTTGCTCCATCATAACCTGGAGTAGAGTATTTTTTCACCATTACATAATCATCCGATTTACATTTTATAAAACCGTAAGCAAAGTTCACCATCGGATATAAACGCCCAACCATTGAGCCGCTGTAAATTGAGATGCTTTTTAATTCTTTATCAATTGGATATTTCATTCTTCCATATTTTATCATAAACCTACTTTTATTGGAAACTCATGTTCTGTATCTGGCAACTTGTGTTTATCATTATTCCTTTTGAACTGGGGCTGATTTATATTTGAGTCATCAAAGAAAAAGGCACGAAAAGTGCCAGCACACAAAAGTGCAAGGAGTAATATTATGTCAACAAAAACAAAAGCTTTTATCAACCTGATATTTAAGGCTGTAGGACTTGCAATGGGAGTTGCCGTTTCAGTGTTAAGTATCATCTACAAAATCGATCCATCAAGTGGTTTGACTATGCTTGGTATCGGCTTGACATGTCTCGGGATTTCACAGTTTACTTTAAGTAATGAAAATAACGATTAATGTTGAACCATCAGCAGCAGAAACTTCTCTACTTGTAACCTGTAAAGAACTTACACCACAGGTAGAGAAGCTTCTTGCTGCAATCAGAATTCTGGACAAACAGATTACCGCAAACAAAGGTGACTCAGTCTGCCTTATTGATCTGGCTGATATATTTTATATTGAAGCCCTGGAACGAAAAACTTTTATCTATACCGACAAAGAAGTTTTTGATTCCGAAATGAAGCTTTATGAACTGGAAGCCGCTCTGGCCCAATACAATTTTGTCAGGGTAAGTAAAAACACAATCTGCTCACTTAGCAAAATCAAATCATTAAAATCAGAAGTTGACCGCAAAATCAAAATCACAATGGAAAACGGCTATCAGATTATTGCCTCGCGTATGTATGCCGATGAGCTCAGAAAAAAAATTGGAGTATGAAAATGAAAACAATTCAGAAAATCATAGATGGAACTTTAACAGCTTTTGGAATGCTCACAGCTATTTTTGCAATCCTTACTTTTTTTATCGGAGACCAGGCTGCCGGCATTTCTACCTTATTTGAAAGTGGAAAAATTGCTCTTCCTGTAAAAGCCATTTTTCAGTTTTTTATTCTTTCTTTCCTGATTGCATTATTGAAAAACTTTATGTATTCGAATTATATGATTAAAAAACTTCCTCGTGTATTGCGACAGATAATTCTATTTGTCCTGTGCTTTATTCTTCTGGTAATTATGATTTTAATCTGCGGCTGGTTTTCAGCAAGTGCAAAGCTTCCCTGGCTTTTAACCGCAATTGCTTTTATCTTAAGTTTTTCAAGCAGTATTATCATAACTACAATTGTGGAGAAAAAAGATGATGAGAATATGAACAGCGCGCTGGAAAAATTTAAATGATAATCTCATCAATTAAATTTCTTCAATAATCGAAGTTCCTGATTCGCCATTAGTCCATTTCCATTTTTCATAAAACCTGAGTTTTCCATTTTCGATTTTTGGTTCAGAATCACAAGAACCAGATTTCAATTGACTTTCTGTATTAATATGCTGGTAACTGAAATGCAGATTCTGATTTTCATCCATAGTTCCAACCAAAAATCCTTTTACAACACTTCCACCGGAATACTCAGCCCATATTGTATTGTCTTTTTGATGATATGCGAAAATTGTTTTGTCTGATACTTCACCGGATTCAGAGTTTTCTACTGCAGTAAAAAATCTGTCTTCTACTGTAAAGGGTTCTTTTTCTGGAGAGAAAAGATTCTTCCCCTTTTCATAGGCTTTCAAAAGATTCTTATCCCAGTTTTTATCACGAAGCTTATTTTCCCTTGAGGTATTATCAAATAAAACAAATTCGCTTTTCTTAATTCGTCCAAAAAGTCTGTCGCCAAACATAACTTTTTTCATGCTACTCAAAAGGCCAAATTGTTCAAGTCTATCAACAGGATTACCGGCAGAACAAAGAATCATTCCTTTTTCAAGCATTTTCATTTTCTTATTGCCATAGGCAAAGCCGTAAGACCAGACTCTATCAAACCAGCCCACAAGTTTTGCAGGAGCTTCGGTCCAGAAAACAGGATATATAAAAACAATTGCATCACTATCATTAATCTTTTTCTGTTCCGCAAGAACATCTTCTTCAAGATCTGGAGTATCCCTGTAATTCGAATCCCGTAGATATTCTTTTTCAGACATATCAGATTTAAAATTCATTTTATATAAATCAGAAATTAAATATTCATTTCCTGAATCAACAATTCCCCTGATAAATGAATCGCGGACATGAGCTGTAAAAGAATCCTCTGACGGATGACAGTAAACTATAAATGCTTTCATAAGTGTCCTCTTACTTCAATTCAAAATCCGTTCTAATATTCATCACAACATCAACTTCATTCAAGATTTTTATAAGGCGTAAATCCAGGT
>CAMJNC010000230.1 GCA_946407195.1 uncultured Treponema sp.
CAAAGGATATAAAGATTCTTTATGCAGATGATTTGCAGAGACAGTATCCAAAGCTTACTCCAAAGGAGCGTGAAGATAAGGTTGCAAAAGAGTATGGTGCTGTATTTATTACAGGTATCGGCGGCAAGCTCGACGATGGAACTATTCACGACGGACGTGCTCCAGACTACGACGACTGGATTACAGAATGCGGAGACGGACACCGTGGACTTAATGGAGATATCCTTGTATGGAACCCTGTTCTTGAAAGAGCCTTCGAGCTTTCTTCTATGGGAATCCGCGTAAGTCCGGAAAGTCTTAAGGCACAGCTTGAAGAACGCGGCTGCCCTGAACGTGCTAAGTTTGAATTCCATTCACGCCTTCTTAAGGGCGAGCTTACTCAGACACTCGGTGGTGGTATCGGCCAGTCACGTCTTTGTATGTTCCTGCTCCGCAAGGCTCACATCGGCGAAACACAGGTTAGCGTATGGACAGACGCAATCAAGGCCGACTGTAAAAAGCACGGAATTGAGCTGCTCTAATGAAAGAATATAAATTTAAGGCAGAGGAACTGGAAGCTCAGATAGCGCACCTTACAGAAAAGGGCATAACAGAGCTTTCAGTAACCGATGAAAAGGTTGCCGGTGATAAGAACAGACTCCTCCGCCTTATGAAGCTTGTGGCGCAGCATGCGCCGGAAGTTTTTGTTTCCTTTTTAACTGAGGCTTCTGTAATTGACCGCGAGGTAATTGCAGCAGCCTCTAATCTTTTCTGCTCTTTTGATATTCCTCTTGAATGCACACAAAAGGGCGGACACCTTCTTTTTGATAAAAAATTCTATGCAAATAAGGCGCGGCTTTTGAATGATGCTGGTCTTGTATTTGGTTTTCAGCTTACTTATGCAACAGTACCGGGTGACTCGCAGAAACTTTTTATGGAGCGCCTTGATTTTGCAGTTCAGCAGTATCCGAATCACATAGATTTTCCACAGACAGAAAATGAAGAGGTAGAAGCTAAAGTCAGCGGAACCTTTTCTGCGGCTGATATCCGCTATTGCCGCGACACTGCCTTTGCCTGCCGAACCTTTTATACAGCAGGACGTGCCGTTCCATGGTTTCTTTCTATATTAAAGCCTCTTAGAATTTATCCTTCACGTTTCTTTTCTGATTTTGCAGAATGGCAGCGTGTAAATAACTGCAGCTATAAAAGTGGCTTTGTTCCAGAGGCAGAAAAGCATAACGCAATTGAGAAAATGCAGCTGCTTTTCCTGGATGAAAAATATGAAGAAAAGCACTGTCATTCTCTTATCAGCCTTATGCATGATATTGTAAAGATTAACGGTGCAATGTCGCGCTTAGCCGGTGAGAGTGAAGAGAGCACAATAACCACTTCTTATAATCCGGATGATTTACTCGGTCCGGAAGCTTTTGATCTTGAAGCCTTTGCCGAAGATGTTTGCATGGAGCACTGTAAGGTAAAGATTTTTACCGGAGAAGAAGGACCGGATTACAGTGTTTTATAATTTTAAATTTAATTCTGAAAATCAAAGGCTGGATGAATTCCTTCGGCTAATGCTTCCTGAAGCAGTAGGTTCATCTCAGTCACTTAGCGAACATTCAGCCATAAATATTTCAAACTCAAAAATCCGCCGCCTCATATTAGCCGGCGCCGTGCAGGTAAACGGAAAAGTCGTTAAGCGGCCTGCCTTTGAGCTCCGCGGCCGCAGCACTGTCGATGTAAACTTTGACCCGCAGCGTTTCTTTTATGAAAAACAGCCCGACGATGTTGCTTTTGAAATGACAGACGAGGCAGTTTTGTACGAGGATGAAAATCTTATTTTCGTTAATAAGCCGGCTGATTTTCCTGTAGAACAGACTATCACTGGAAACCGTGCAAACCTGCATGACGCAGTTGTTGATTATTTATGGAAGAGAAATCCTGCGCTGCGAAATCCTCCTTATGTGGGAATAATGCATAGACTGGACCGCACTACAAGCGGAGTAATTGTATTTACTAAAACCCGTGCGGTGAATAAGGAGATGTCGGAGCTTTTTCAAAAGCACGAATTAACCAAACGGTATTTTGCTGTGGTGGAAGAACCTCATGGTGGAATGGATGACGGAAAAACTTTTTCGGTAGAAATGTTTATGGGACGAACTTCCGGAAAGTCGCAGCAGGGGAAGTGGGGTGAACTGCCCGAATCGCGCGGAGGGCAGTACTCTAAAACAGACTTTATTGTTTCCAGACACCTCAAAGTCGAAGGCCGCCCGTGCCTTCTTATTGAGTGTACACTTTACACCGGCCGTACCCACCAGATTCGCCTTCATCTCGCAGGCCGCGGCCTCCCGATTTTTGGCGATACTCTTTACGGCGGAGCAGCAGCTTCACGTCTTTATCTTCATGCCGCACACCTTTCCTTTACTCTCAATGGTATAGCTTACGATGTAAAATCTCCGTTTCCAGGACTTTAATGCAGGTTTAATTTATTATCCGGTCAAATTTTACCATTGATTAGCATGTCAAATCGTGTTATAATTTTTAGACTGATTTCATAATCAGATTTTAAAAACAGGATGGAAACATATATGTCATTTATCCCATTTTTGCAGGCAGGTGCAGCAGGCAGTGCTTCAACATCATCAGGTCTTGTAGGCAGCCTTCTTCCTTTCTTGCTTATTATCGTTATTTTTTATCTCTTTTTGATTCGTCCACAGAACAAGAAGCAGAAAGAAACACAGAAAATGCTCGACGCATTGAAGAAGGGCGACAAAGTAATCACAATCGGAGGAATCCACGGAACTGTATCTTCTGTTAAAGAAAATACTGTAATCGTAAAAGTTGATGATGACTGCAAGCTCGAATTCAACCGCACAGCTATTTCTTCTGTAGAGCTCACAGAAGCTGAAAAAGCAAAGCTTGCTGAAGAAGCAAAGAGCAAAAAACTTTTCAAAGGTAAAAAATCTTCAGATGCAGCAGAAGCAAAGGCTGCAGACACAACTGAAGAAAACAAATAATTGGAGTCTATAAAAAAATGAACAAGAGAACTCGTTTATTGGTTCTGCTGGCTGTTATTGCCCTTTGTTTCGTTTTCCTCTGGCCATCAATCAGCTGGTATGGAAGAACACCAAAAGAGGTACAGCAGCTTGCTTTGGGTTCAACAGAAAACATTAAGAATTATGCTGAACTTAAGGCTGCAGAAGATGTACGTACAATTAAGAAGCTTGATTTGACATCAGCTGTTACTGATGATTATTCATGGCTTAAAAAAGATGTAAGCAAGAGATATAAGTCTCTTGATAAGAAAGTTCCAGCTGATCTTACCTGGAAAGATGTTCTTTCTGCTTATGACAGCGAACTTGATTTTATGACAGTTTTCCAGACACGTTATCGTGAGGAAATTCTTAAGGCAAAGCGTTATTACGAAAACTCTGTAAAGCTTGGTCTTGACCTTTCTGGTGGTATGAACATTATCGTTAAGGCAGACCTCGATGCAGCACTTGCTTCTATGGGTGATGCAGTTGCTAATGAAAATGCTGGCGATTTCAAGAAAGAAGCTATGGCAAATGCTATTGAAAATCTTTCAAGCCGTATCGATAAGTTTGGTCTTACTTCTCCTGTTATCCGCCAGCAGGGCGATGACAGAATCTACATCGAAATTCCTGGTGCTGCTCAGGCAGACGCAATCAATACATTGATTATGGGTAAGGGTATTTTGAACTTCCGTCTCGTTGATATGGACGCTACAAATCAGTTCAAAGCATACTACGCTCAGAATCCTGCAACAACCTTTAATGCTGTTGGCGAATTGATGGATCCTTCTGTTATTCCTGCAGACTGCGAAGTTTTCGGTGAATATAGAAAAGACGAATATGGTCTTGATGAACGCTATGACTGGGTTGTTGTAAAGAAGGAAATCGCCCTCGATGGTCAGCATGTAAAATCTGCTATCGTAGGTTCAGATGAATTTACAAACCAGCCGGAAGTTCACTTCCAGCTCGACAGCGAAGGTGCTGTAATTT
>CAMJNC010000231.1 GCA_946407195.1 uncultured Treponema sp.
GAAAAAACAGGAATCGGCCAGTTCTTTATTGATGTTTGTAATGCAATTGCCGGTGGGGCAAGCGGTGGTCCTGCAAAGGTTGCCGTTCTTTCTTCTGCCCTGCTCGGAACAGTTTCTGGTTCATCAGTTTCAAATACTGTAGGTTCAGGAAGCTTTACAATTCCTATGATGAAAAAGCTCGGTTACAAAGGCGAATTTGCAGGAGCTGTAGAAGCTTCTGCCTCTACTGGTGGTCAGCTTATGCCTCCAATTATGGGTGCAGCTGCCTTCCTTATGGCAGAAAGCCTTGGTATGCCTTACATTACAATTGTTAAGGCAGCCGTAATTCCAGCCCTTCTTTACTTTACAGGAATCTTTATTACAGTACACCTCGAAGCCAAAAAGCTTGGCCTTAAGGGACTTCCTCGCGAACAGCTTCCAAAATTCCTTCCACTGTTTTTGAGCAAGGGTTATATGATTTTGCCACTGGTTGTAATTATTTACTTCCTTTGCGCCGGAAAAACAGCAGTATTTGCAGCCCTTATGGGAATTGTTTCATGTCTGCTGATTGGTATAGCAGTTTCTATTGTAGACCTTGCAAAGGGCCGCAAACCTACATTCGGTTCAAAAGACATTATTGATGTAATGTGTGCCGCAGCACGTAACATCATCAGTGTAGCAATTGCCTGTGGTATGGCAGGAATTATTATTGGTGTAGTAACCCTTACAGGTCTTGGACTTAAGCTTGGAGCAGGGCTTGTTTCACTTGCCGGTGGAAAACTCTTCCTCACCCTGATTTTCACAATGCTTGCTTCTATCATTCTTGGTATGGGTGCCCCTACTACTGCAAACTATCTGATTACTTCTACAATTACTGCAGGAGCAATCATTCAGCTTGGCGTACAGCCGCTCGCAGCACATATGTTTGCCTTTTACTTTGGTATTATTGCAGACGTAACTCCTCCAGTTGCCCTTGCCGCAATTGCCGGAGCTGCCATAGCAAAAGCGCGGCCTATGAAAACGGCCTTTAATGCCACAAAGCTTGCAATTGGAGCCTTTATCATTCCATATATGTTCGTATATAACTCGCAGATGCTTATGATTGACGCGTCAATCAGCCGTATTCTGTTTATTATTGCAACTGCATTAATTGGTATGTTTGGTATAAGCGTAGCACTCGAAGGCTATGGCTTTAATTTTACAGGAATTATGCATGGAACTGATAAGCCTGCAGCACTTATAGCTGCCTTCGATGTAATTGAAAGAGTTCTTTTTGCTGCAGCAGGACTCCTTTGTGTAATTCCGGAAACAAGATCTGATATTATCGGACTCAGCATGATGGCTGTACTGATTGTATACCAGATTGTTGTAAAACGAATTTTATTGACGAAGCACAAATAATTTTATTAATTTATATATAAGAGGTACAAAAGATTATGAAAATCAAACCATTAGCAGATCGCGTTCTCGTAAAGAACGATAAAGCAGAAACAAAAACTGCAAGCGGACTCATTATCCCGGAAGCCGCACAGGAAAAAACACAGACTGCTGTTGTAGTTGAAGTTGGACCTGGAACTGATGAAGAAAAAATCACAGTAAAGAAAGGCGACAGAATTATGTACGATAAATATGCTGGAACTCAGGTGAAGATTGATGGTGAAGATCACCTCATTCTTCGCATGAGCGACATTATTGCTGTTATCGAATAGTTTACAGCTTCAGTTTATCTTTTAAGATAGATGCCCTTGCGTTGTCAGGATACAAACTAGATGCGTATTCTGCAGAACGGAGGGCATTTTTTATGTCTCCGTCGCCGGCATATATACATGCAATTCTATAAAATATTTCGGAACGCTTTGCATTATTGCTTTCGCGTCCGGCAGTTCTTCCATATAAATCAAGTGCCTGAGCTTTCTTACCAAGAGAAAAATAAATGCTTCCAAGGTTCAGACAAACAGCCGTAGATACACGCTGAGAAATAAAACCTTCTTCACGTAAGCCAGTGCTTTCATAAACACAATATTCATGAAGTCTTAAAGCCTCTTCTGCAAGCTTACTGTCTGCCGCAAACCAGGCACCGAATTCAACAAAGGACAAATCATAAACGCGGGCTTTTTCTATAAACTGTTCCCAGAAATCACGCTTGGAATCATAATTACTTACACTTGTTACATAGCTGTAAAAAAGCTTCCAGGCATCTTCATACTGCTTGGTATTCAAAAGGAAATTCAAAGCATACTGAACCAAAAGTCCTTTATACTCTCCGTCCTCGCCATAACTGTTTTCAAGCATATTCCAGAGGTCACGGTTTTTATCTTTTTCCGAAATTGTAGTATCTGTTTTATATTTTAAGTCCAGCTTTGCAATATGAAGGTAAGGCGCATTTGTACGGCGAAGAGCCTCATCAATTCTGTAAAGAGCATCGCTCATAGGTATTTTACGACGGTTGTCATAGCGTTCCATTTCCAAAGTTGCAATACCAGCCTTTCGCAACGAAGCAATTTCTGTATCTTCTACACGTTCCAGATTTGAACGGTATGCAAAATCAGCATAAAGAATAAGGGCAGGAACATTGTCTGGCCAGCGGTTTACAGCATAGAAAAGCAAATCTGCATTCTGCTCATCCAGTCCCTGATTTTCTGCCCACTTAGCACTGTTAAGAACAATATTTGAAAGTAATTCTTCATCGCTTTTTCTAACCTTAAGCTCATCAAGATTAAGCACAATTCCGCGGCGGGCATTTTCAGCTGCTTCCATTTCTGAAACAGCCATATAAGAATCTGATTCAAGAGCAACCAGCTGAACGGCTGAGGTCTTAAAAGTAACTGCAGACTGATAACCAGTCATAAGACGGCGTGAATTATCAATTGCATCAATTGCGTCATAATACTGGCCGGCATCGTAACAAACTGTTGCCCAGAAAAAAGCATCGTCAGCATCAAGAAAGGCTGCAGGATACAAAGAGGCAGCTACATCATAATGTCCGTTTATAAGATTAAAAACAGCGCAGTTTCTGAGCCATACAGGATTTTTCGAGGTTTTATAGGCATCCAGGAAAATCTGATAATACTGTTCGTCGGTATAAAAAGCAAAAGCGTTTTCGGCAGCAGCAGCTTTTTCTGCAGACTGACGTAAAATATACTCGGAATAAAGGGAAGCATATTGAGTTCCGCGCAATTTCCCCGCCCATTTCCCAGCTTCGCCGAGGCGGCCTTCCCTAAGCAGAAATGAAGTGTACACAGCCTGAAGCTCAAGGTTTCCACTGTTCTTTTTCAGCGCCTTTTTAAGTACCTTTTCTGCAGGAACAGTTTCGCCGAGAGTCATATAGCGCTTGTAAATGCCGATGTACGACCATGAATCGTATGCGCGCTTTTCGGCCTTACGCAGCTCCTTAAGCGCAGACTGCATCTGGTTCTGCATTACAAGGGCATCAATAACATCAAACTGGCTTGTTAACGAGTTTTGTTCTGCCCTCATCCGGCAACCGGTAAAGCAGAACAAAATTAAAGAAAATAAAAGGAATGTGAAAAAACAGCTTTTAAGCCCTGAATGTTTAAGCTCTCTTTGCTTCATCTTTTCCTATTTTATCAAGCACTGCATTAATAAACTTATAGGAATCGTCGGTATCAAAATCTTTTGCGATATTAACCGCTTCGTCAATCACAATCTTTGGTTCAGCACCATTCTGGAACAAAAGCTCGTAAACACTTGTACGCAAAATCGCAAGAGCAACACGGCTTATGCGTTCCATACTCCAGGAGCTGGAAAGATGGGTTTCTATAAGCTTATCTATTTCATCAATATGACTGATAGTTCCTGCGATAATAA
>CAMJNC010000232.1 GCA_946407195.1 uncultured Treponema sp.
TATCAAGAACTTCGGCAGTAGCTTCTGGGTTCTTATAATATTCAACCATAACGCCAGGGCCCTTAACAGCAAGTTCACCAACATCACCCTGCGCTACTTCCTTACGGTTTTCATCAACAATCTTACATTCCCAGCCATAACCTGGAATACCGATTGCTCCAACCTTTTCAACGTTTCCAACTCCAAGGTGAACACAACCAGGTCCGATTGATTCAGAAAGTCCGTAGTTTGTATCGTAATCATGCTTAGGGAAGTACTTGAGCCAGTCTGCAACAAGCTTGCGTGGAATTGGCTGAGCACCCATATGAGTAAGACGCCACTGACTCAGATGATAATCTTCGAGTTTGATTTCTCCACGGTCGAGAGCATCAAGAATATCCTGAGCCCAAGGAACCAGCATCCATACGATTGTACAACGCTCTTCACTAACAGCTTTAATAACAGGCTCCGGCTTTGTACCGCGCAAAAGAACTGCCTTACCGCCACTGATAAGAGAACCAAACCAGTGCATCTTGGCACCTGTATGATAAAGAGGCGGAATACAAAGGAATACATCATCCTTTGTCTGTCCGTGGTGTGCCTGTTCGCAGGCTGCAGAATGCATCAAAGCCTGATGGCGGTGCAGGATTGCCTTAGGGAAACCAGTTGTACCGCTTGAGAAATAGATAGCACCAAAGTCGTTATCAGAAATAACGATGTGGGGATTTTCAGAAGAAAAATTCATTACAGACATAAAGTAGTTGTCTGCAAAAGTAGGAGCCATTCCTTCGCCAACAAAAACAAGCAGGCGGTGTGCAATGATTTTATCTGTAATAGATTCAAGACGGCCAATAAATTCAGGTCCAAAAAATAAAACAGAAACATCTGCAAGGTTCAGACAATATTCAATTTCGTCAGCAGCATAGCGGAAGTTCAAAGGTACAGCGAGAGCACCAGTCTTAAGGATACCAAAATAAATAGGCAGCCATTCAAGACAGTTCATCATAAGAATACCAACCTTGTCTCCCTTTCTAACGCCACGGTCCAAAAGATAATGTGCGCAGCGGTTTGCCTTTTCATTAAAAATGCGCCAGTTGATTTCACGGCGGTAAGGCAGGTTAGGCTCCGGCTGAGTAAGGTCATAATCCTTCCAGGTGATGCGGCGGTTTTCCTTAACCTCTGGGTTTAATTCTACAAGCGCGCAGTCTGTAGCATAGATTTCTGCGTTTCGTTCAAGATATTGTGTGATTGGCATAGTAAATCCTCTTTATAAATAGTAAAGAAAATTATAAAGGATAAAGTAAAAAAATTAAAGACCAAAAAACTGACGTTTTTACCCTGGTAATCTATTTTTCACTTTACTTTTCAAAATTCGGTGTTATAATAAATTATATAAAATTTGTTTGATGAGGTGACCTGATATGGAAAGAATGCAATGCGATAATTGTGGACATGTTTACGACAAAGATGAAGGAGATCCAAAAAACAATGTAGCTCCAGGAACAGCATGGGCAGATGTACCAGCAGATTATAAGTGTCCTGAATGTGGTGCCGGAAAGGACAAGTTCATCATTGAATAGAAATAAATCTTACGGATTTATATAAATTAGGGGGAAAGAGCGTTCCGCAAGGAGCGCTCTTTTTTATTGTTTTCTATATAGAACGCATAAAACTAATTACAAAAACCCAGATAAAGCCAAGAACGGTAATCATCTTAAGACCGGTGCCCAGCAAAAAGCCCATAAAAGCGCCAAAGGCAGCCTTAAAAACACCATCTCCCTTACCCTCTTTGTTAATCCACTCACCAATAAGAGCGCCAATAAACGGACCAAGAATAATTCCCCACGGACCTGTAAAAAAGCCAACGATAAGGCCAATAGTTGCGCCCGTAGTTGCATACTTACTGCCGCCAAATTTCTTAGTCATCGTTACCGGGAAAAAGTTATCTACAATAGAAACAACAACAGCAATTACAGCCGTAACAATAAGGCAGACTAACGAAATGTCATTAAAATCAGAAAAATAAGCCGCAAGCAGACCTGCCCAAGCAAGAGGAGCACCCGGCAATACAGGAACAAAGGTTCCCAAAAAACCAACCAGCAGCAGAAGTCCTGCTACAATACATAAAATTACACTGATTCCCGCGCTCATTTTCCAGCCTTTCCAAAGTTCTTTAATTCAGGATAATATTTTTTCCACCTAGCAAGTTCATCGTCAAATTTTGCGCCTTCGTAAGTTTTAAAATCAAGATCTAAGGCAACAATCTCATTTTTAAGTGCAATTACAGCGTCTGCAATACAAGGTTCAAAGGACTTACCCTTCTCTTCTTCAAAAACCTTAATTGCATCTTCTATAGATTTAGGCTCCTTATACAATCTCGGGCTGATTAACGCATCAAGAACATCAGCCGCTGCAAGAATACGGGCACAAAGCGGAATAGTGTCTCCGGCAACTCCATAAGGGTAACCGCTTCCATCCCATCTTTCATGATGATAAAGCGCCATTTCCTTTGCAGTAACATTAAAGCCGCCGTCATCAATTACAGGCATACCTTCGAGAAGCTTTCTACCTTCCATAGGATGGGTTTTCATAATTTCATATTCTTCTTTTGTGTATTTTCCAATCTTATTTACAATATGCTGAGGTATCCTGATTTTTCCGGTATCATGCAAGAGTGCTGCAAGCATATACTCTTGAATTTTCTGATCTGTCAGTTCTTCGGTATAATGGCCGTCCTTTCGCAGCTGATTACAGATTATCTGAACATATTTTCCGGTATGATAATTATGAGTAACACCGAATATATCAAAAGAACCAAAGCTTCCTACAACAAATTCAATAATTTTATGCTGATTTTGATAAAGCCCTAAGTTGCGTGAATTAAGTTCCTGATTCAACTTTTCAATATATTCATTCTTTTCCTGAAGCTCTTTATTTGTATTAAACTGCTCAAGAGTTTTTTCGTTCAGGCGGCGGTAAGCACCGTCCTTGTCGGCATTAATGGACATAAGACGGCGGAAGGTTTCGCTGGTTCGCTTTGAAAGAAAGTCGGTAACTACAAATACAAAAATAAACTCAACAATTACGCCGGGAACATTTTCTATAAACCAGCGATGTGAAGTTTTTACACCACTCAATACCAGAGTTACGGCCGAAGAACGAAGCCAGAAGGCAACTATCGTAAGAACAAAATTAATGTACGTAGTAATGCGGGTAAGACGACGGTTATAATAAAGACAGCTGATAAACGGTGCAAAAGCCCACGAAATAGTAAGGACAATTACACCCTTCATACCAAGCAGAAATACAAAGCCCGAAATAGCAATCAGCCCAAGATACATTGAAACACTCTGTAATACTTTTTTGCCCGATTTATTCAGGAAAAAACAGGAAAGAGCCATTATAAGAGTGTAAGAAAAAATCATAGCCGCATAAGGAGTTGGTACATACCATACTCCTACATGAGTAAGTACAACAAAAGTGACTGGAACAATAAGAGCGCAGAAAAGAATTATATAAATTTTCTTATTGATATTAACAATATTTTCTGTAAAAAATGAGTCTTCTTCGGTTATAGGCATAAAAAAATTATAGCATGAGGGTATAGATTTAGCAAATTCTTGAATTAAAGCAAATACTTCTATATACTTTATAAATACTTAAAAATTTAAATTACAGGAGTATGGAAAATGGACAAATTAAAAATCTTACTTGCAAAGGGCAGAATCTACGAGTCGGTTTATGAGCTTTTAAGCGACGTAGGTATCTCAATCCATCTTCCAGACCGCACTTATTTCCCAA
>CAMJNC010000233.1 GCA_946407195.1 uncultured Treponema sp.
TGCGAGGCGGGGGGATATTATTACCTTGTCTGCTCTTCTTTTTCTTATGTGCCGGGGCTTCCGGTTTTTAAAAGCCGTAATCTTGTTACCTGGGAACAGATTGGAAACGTAATTGACCGCCCGGAGCAGCTGGATTTTACCGGCGCCGGGGTTTCCCGCGGGCTTTTTGCGCCTACAATCCGCTTTCATGAGGGAAAATTCTACTGTATTTGTACTCAGGTTGATAAAATCGGGAACTTTTTTGTTACAGCTGATAATCCGGAAGGCCCCTGGTCGAATCCAATCCCAATTGAAGGTGCGGAAGGAATAGACCCGTCTCTGTTTTTTGATGATGACGGTACAGTCTGGTATACGGGAACACGTCCTGTGCCGGAAGGTCCAAAGTATGATGGAAACTGGGAAATCTGGATTCAGCGGATTGACCTTACAACAGGCAAGCTGTACGGTGATTCAAAAGGAATCTGGCGAGGTGCGCTTCGCAATTGTGTATGGCCGGAAGGTCCGCATATCTACAAGGTAAACGGAATGTATTACCTTTTGCATGCAGAAGGCGGCACGGGCTCAGACCACGCGGTGTGTGTGGCGCGCTGTGAGACGATTGACGGCGAGTGGGTCGGAAAGGCTTCGAACCCGATTTTAACGCACCGTCACCTCGGAAATACTGCGCGCATTCGCAATGTAGGTCATGCAGATCTTGTCTGCGCTGATAATAAATGGTGGATGTGCTGCCTTGCAAGCCGTCCGTACGGCGAAGCGGGCCACCGCTTTTGTAACATGGGGCGCGAAACCTTCCTTGTTCCGGTTATCTGGGAAGACGGCTGGCCTGTTGCAAGCTGGGAAACTGGTCTTGTAGAAAATGCTTATAGTCTCAGCGGTCACGTTGTAAAGCGTGATTTTGATGATGCAGATGCAATCAGCTTTCCTGCCGTTGATGATTTTAACAGCGAAGAGCTGGGCCTTTACTGGTTGAGTCTGCGAAGGCACGCAGCAGAATTCTGTAACTGTAAGGAAGAATCCGGCGTGCTTAGAATTTATGGCGGAGAAAATGTTACTGGAAACGGAAATGTTTCCATGCTGCTTCGCCGTCAGTCTGGCTTCAGCTACGAGGCAAGTGCTAAGCTTGAGGCTCATTTTGATGAAAATGAAGATGCTGCCGGAATCATTCTGTTTCAGAATGAAAGCTATAATTACCGGCTCCAGATTGTTCTTAAAGGAAAAATCATTGTACTTCAGCTTTTAAAAACACAGGCTGGAGAAGAAAGCGTTATTGCCGAAGAGGTAGTGACAGGAGGCCGCAAGGTTGCACCTATTACTCTTAGAATTGTTGCAGAACACCAGAAGCTTCGTTTTGAATATGGTCCTGATGAGCGCAATCTGATGCTGCTTGCAGAAAATATTGATGCAACTATTTTGAGTACAGAGGTGGCTGGAGGCTTTGTTGGAACCTTAGTTGGTATGTTTGCAGTTAGCAGCGGTGATTATAAAGAGAAAAAGTTTTTTGTTGACTTTGACTGGTTCCGCTACGAAAATAGTGGCAGAGAGTGGATTTGTTAATGTATAATTAAAAAGATGGAGAAACCGCTATGAAAGGTACATTTAAAATTAAAGGAATTGTAGGTTCGGGGATGGTTCTGCAGCGCAACAAAATTAACTGCGTTTATGGAACTGCAGAGGTTTATTCTGATGTCATTATGGAATTCCGCGGTACTACTTCTATTACTCAGTCGGATGAGGACGGAAACTGGAAAATTGAGTTTAGTCCTGGTGAGGCCGGAGGACCTTTCAATATGCGGATCAAATGCGATGAGCATAATGTTGAGTTTACTGACATTTACGTTGGTGAGGTTTGGGTAAGCTCTGGACAGTCTAATGCTCAGCTTCCTATGGAACGCCTGAAGTTTTCTTACCCGGAAGATTTTATGCTGCCTAAAAATGAGCGTATCCGTATGATTACTATTCCTATTAACTGGTCTCTGGACGGTGAAAAGGATGAAATTATAGATAACGGCTGGCAGTCAAATGCAGATGAGGGTACTAAGGCCGAAGGTTTGAGTAGTGGTGTAAACTGGGTTTGTGCTTCACCAGAAACTCTTGGCGGGATGTCTGGTACCGGTTACTTTTTTGCAAAAAGACTTTCGAGTGAGCTTGATGTTCCGGTTGGAATTATCAATGCAAGCCAGGGCGGTTCTCCGGTTGCTGCATGGCTCAGTCGTCAGGCCCTTGAGGAAATGGGCGATAAAAAAGAATACTTGAGTCAGATTGTTGAATATCTTGCAGAAGGCCGTGCCGCTGCCAAACAGAAGGAGATGGCTGAAAATCAGCAGGAATGGTATAATGAGCTTTTTGGTGCGGCTGCCGCTCCGGAAAAGATGTTCGATGATGCCTGCGAGGAAGTTGACGGCTGGCATTCTGTTCAGGTGCCTGGTAACTTCGAGGTTGAAAGTGCGGGCTTCTTCTGGTTTAAGAAAATTATTGAACTGACTGCCGAACAGGTTCAGCATTTTGATACTTATAAAACCTGGCTCTGGATGGGTACTATCGTAGATGCCGATACAGCCTGGGTTAATGGTGTAAAGGTTGGCGAAACTCCTTACTGCTATCCGCCGAGAAGATATCATGTACCGGCTGGAACTCTGCATGCAGGTAAAAACGTAATTGCTCTTCGTGTTCAGAAAAACAGTAAGAATGGTCCTCTCCGCTTCTTTACAGAAAAGCCTTATTACTTATTTACTGAGAATACCTTTGTTGCTCCGTGTGCTTACAGAAACCTCGAGGAGCGTACAGAATCCTTGTATCCGCTTGATGGCGAAAGAATTGATTTGAGCGGTGAGTGGAAGATGAAGGCTGATTCTCAGGTACGCGACTGTCCTGCAGGTATGTTCTTTGAATGGCTTCCTACTGCTCTTTATAATTCTATGCTTGCTCCGTGTCTTAAGCATGCGGTTTCTGGTGTTCTATGGTATCAGGGTGAATCTGATGCAGGACATCCGGCTGAATACAAGGATATGCTGCTTAAGATGATTGATTTGTGGCGTCATAAGTTTGTGTATGGTGCAAAGGATCTTCCTTTTGTAATTGTTCAGCTGCCTAACTGGAGCGATGGCTGGAACGAAGATATTACAAGCAAGGATGGTGGCTGGGCTAATATCCGCCAGGTAGAAGCTGATGTTGCAGAAATTGCCGGAGACACTGGGCTTGTTGTTGCAATTGATGCGGGTGAGTGGAACGACCTTCATCCGGAAAAGAAAAAGACTATAGGTTCTCGTGCTGCTAAGGAAGCTTTGAGAATTGCTTATGGAAAGAGCTTTATCTCGCCTTCGCCTAAGGCCGACTTCTGTGAATATAAGCATGGCCGCTTCCGTGTTCGCTTTGACTGCGGAAACTCTGCTCTCGTGGCACATACTGTCCGCGGAAAACGTGCAGATTTGAATTCTGAAAGCAAGGATAAAGCAGTTTACGGCTTCAGCCTCTTGTACAGCAAGAAGGGTGTTGAAGGTGTAATTGAAGCTGATGCCAAACTGATTGATGATTACACAGTTGAAGTTGATGTGCCTCGTGGAATCGGAGACGTTCTTGAGCTCCGCTACCTCTGGGCAGACAGTCCGGCGCCGGTGAATCTGTATTCAAGAAACCAGCTGCCTGCGGCTCCGTTTAGGATTGTGCAGAAATAAAAAAAACGGCTCATACCAGTGAGTCGGCTCGCATAGTCTCGCCTCTGAGGCATTCTTTCGATGAACCTAAAACGACCCGCTGTCGCAGCTCGTTTTTTAACGGTT
>CAMJNC010000234.1 GCA_946407195.1 uncultured Treponema sp.
TACCGCGAAAAGTTCAATGCCTTCTGGGTATTCACAAAAACAAAAGTTCATTTTGAACGCCGCCCTGACTGGCGTGAAATCATTACAGCCCGCACCTTCCCTATTGATAACCTTGGAATGCGAACTCACGTTAATACACAGTTCGTAGATAAAAATGGAAAAACACTTCTTGTTGCAAATCAGGAAGCATGTGTTTTGAGCCTTGAAAATCATCGTCCGCTCAAAATCACAAATCTTCCATATCCAAAAGAGAATTTCCCTGAGGCAGTTTATAATGAGCCTTTCGAACGTTTCCCTTCTGATTTTTCTGATGATGAGTTTGTCTTTGAGCAGCAGATTCGATCTTCCCAGATTGATATGTCTCATCACATGAATAATATTGAATATATCAAGCTTGCACTTTGTGTTTTCTCAGATGATTTTCTGCAGTCACACGAAATTACAGACCTCGAAGTTCACTATACCGGCGAAAGCAAAGAAGGCCAGATTCTTAAAGTTTACAAGAAAGAGGATCCGGAAGTTCACGGCAAGATTTACATCCACATCAAAGAAAGCGATCGCTGTGTTTTTGAATGCTGCGTAAAGATTAAGGATTAATCTATGGATATAACAATCACAAATACAATTACCACAGAAGAATATTTAGGATTACGTCAGGCTGTTGGCTGGAGTGTGTTTCCGGCTGAACAGGCAGAAAGCGGATTGCAGAATTATGATTTCGCTGATGGCCGCCGAAAACAAACAGGGCTTTTACAAAAAGTTCGGCTTTATCGAAAGACCAAGCGAGTTCTTCGGCCCCGGCATGCATCAGTGGATTGAATATTAAATGGACTACAGCTATATTTTTCGTTCGGCAAAAATCAACAAAGACTCTCTGAAAGCGGCTGGTTTTACAACAAGCGATGACAACAGTTATGAAATGGGGGTGCCAGTTTCCAACGGCGCTTTTAATGCTGAGATTTCTTTGACCATTTCCGACCAGACACTCACCGTCCACCTTTTTGATTCAGCGACCGGCGAAAAATATGCGCTTTTTGATATGCCTTCTCACGGCGCCTTTGTAGCTTCATTACGCGAAGAAGTTCAGAAAATTATTGATGACATCAAGTCAAAATATTTTGAGACAAATGATTTGAAAGATGATTACATCGCCTGGATAAAATCAAAGTTTGGAGCCGAGCCAGATTACCCGTGGCCGGATGATGCGCCCTACTCTTTTGTCTTCCGCTGTCCAAATGAAAAATGGTTTGCACTTGTGATGAGAATTAAATACCGTCAGCTCGGTCTCACAGGCGACGAAAAAGTCTGGGTAGTAAACATGAAAGCCGACCAGGACGCTATCCCGAATCTCATAGACCACAAATCTATCTTCCCTGCCTGGCATATGAACAAGAAGCACTGGATTACAATTTTGCTCACTGCAGTAACTGATTTTGATAAACTGTGTGAACTAACAGAAAAAAGCTATGAACTGGTTACTCACTAAATCGATACCAATCTAATCTCTAAACAAGTCCGTCACATGAAACTGAGTGAGGTCTTTTACAACCTCTGCCGCAATAATCATTCCTGCAACAGAAGGAACAAAGGCATTGCTGCCGGGAGTCTGTTTTTTTGGAGTTCCTTTGCGGTCAGGGGTAACTCCGGAAGTATCTTCAAAATCAGGATCAGCTTCATCAACCTGCGGAGGAATTGCAGTTTCAGTTGAGAAGACAACCTTGAGCCGTTTGATGCGACGCTTCTTAAGTTCGTTTCTCATAACGCGGGCAAGCGGACAAACTGAAGTACGTGTAATATCTGCAACCTTGAGCTTAGTCGGGTCAACCTTATTTCCAGCCCCCATGCAGCTGATAACCGGCTTTTTAAGCGCCTTCGCACGGGTGATGATTTCAAGCTTTCCGGTCACAGTATCAATACAATCTACAATATAATCGTACTGAGATAAATCAAACTGATCAGCAGTGTCGGGCATGTAGAAGGTCTTCCATTTAGTAACCTTACAGTCCGGGTTAATATCATGAATACGTTCTTCGGCAACATCAACCTTGTCCCTGCCAATTGTAGACTGCAGCGCATAAAGCTGACGGTTCAGATTCGAAAGACAGATTTTATCATCATCAACAATATCAATTGCACCAACCCCGGAACGGACCAGAGCCTCAACTACATAGCTGCCTACCCCGCCAATGCCAAAAACAATAACACGGGCATTGTAGAGTTTTTCCATATTCTCTTTTCCGAATGTAAGTCTGGTTCGTGCAAACTGATTTGTGTTCATATTAAATTATTTATCACACTCAGCAGGTTCTACTGTAGGTACTTTTGCGAGGACATCATTGAACTTATCTTTTGAAGCTCTCTGAGCACGTGCTTCGAGGTAATGCTGAGTTTCAAAAGCAGCAATCTTTTCTGCTACAGCTGATACGATAAACTGATTAATTGAGATATTGTCCTGATCTGCAATATCTTTTACAGCTGTGTGATAAGAATCTGGTAATCTTAAGCTCAGTGTACTCATATTTATACCTCCGTTAATTCTTCCAAAAATTCTTTTGGAGTAAATATTTTCATACCAAGACTTTCTGCTTCCAAAAAGTCTTTTTTGTTGAATGTGACAATCACCTCAGCATTTGAATTAATCGCAACTTCAAGGACATGATCATCGAATGGATCTTTCAAATACGGACGCCACAAATAAAAAATTTTTGTCTTAATTCCGACTGCACAAAAATAATCTATGAAATTTTCAATATCGGAATCAGAGAAAATTGTTCTGTTTAAATGGCCTTTCAATATTGCTTCATATTCAAGAATAAGAGGAACCGAAAGTGCAAAGTCAAACTGGCCATTTCCGATTTTTGAAATCAATTCGAATGATTTTCCAAGGCGGCTTTGTAAAGCAGATAGAACAACATTCGTATCGATTACTATTAACTTCTTCATCTAAATAGTATTATATGTGATACCATGGTTTAAGTCAAATATTTTGACTATTTATCCCATCCCACGGTGTTGACAAGTTTACCTGGCAGTGTTATAACTTTTATAGTTGCAAAGTATACTTGGCATTGCCGGTGGTTGAGCTTGTCGAAACCACCATAGGAGTTACTATGAAATTACAGACATTCCGCAAATTTTTGATTACATTCTCAATGCTTCTTTTTCCAGTTACGATTTATTACTTTTCACCCTACCTCATCATTATGGCCGCGTTGCAACATATCATAAACGGAAGCTTTATTGTTTTTACACTGATGTTTATTCTAGGAATGTTCTTTGGCAGATTATGGTGCGGCTTCCTTTGTCCCACCGGCGGATTGAGTGAATGCTTTGAACGATTCTCTCCAAAAAATCCGAAACAAGGCTGGCGCAATTATCTCAAATATGGAATCTGGGTAATTTGGCTTTCCGGTGTGATTATCTGCCATGTACTGGGAAAAGGCGACTACACGATTCAGCCATTTCTTATGACTGATCATGGCATTTCAATCTCAAACATTTACAGCTATGTTATTTACTACGGCATTGTGATTCTTTTTTTGATTCCAGCAATTATTCATGGCAAGCGGGCCAACTGCCACTACATCTGCTGGATGGCTCCTTTTATGATTATGGGTTATAAGGCAGGACATCTGCTTCATCTGCCACAACTGAAAATCAAAACAAAGCGCGAGAACTGTATTGGCTGCGGTGCCTGTAACAAGATTTGCCCTATGAGTCTTGATGTAAAAAATCTTGTTGCCGATGGAAACCGTGA
>CAMJNC010000235.1 GCA_946407195.1 uncultured Treponema sp.
CGCATTTACACAAACAAGCCGCGCACTACAGGCGAAGGCTACAAGGGAATGCTCCATCAGCCGGATCCAAATGCAAAGCCAGACCTGTACAAGGGAATTGTTGCCTGCCGTCACATGCACATGCGTGCTGTAGAAGAAACAGGTTTTATCTTTGCAGACGAAATGCTTTATCCGGAAAATTATCAGTATCTTGATGATGTCCTGGGTTACGTTGCAGTCGGCGCCCGCTCAGTAGAAGATCAGCAGCACCGCCTCACAGCCAGCGGCATCGAAGTTCCTGTAGGAATGAAAAACCCGACCAGCGGTGACTACGCAGTTATGATGAATGCAATTCTCGCAGCCCAGCATCCTCACACCTTTATTTACCGTGGTTGGGAAGTTCACTCAGAAGGCAACGAGCACTGCCACGCAATTCTCCGTGGTTCAACAGACAAGCACGGTACCCATCAGCAGAATTACCACTACGAAGACCTGATTCGCCTCTGCGACGCTTACGATGCCCGCGAGCTCAAAAATCCGGCCGTTATCATCGACACAAATCACTCGAACTCAAATAAAAATCCGTTCGAGCAGCCTCGCATCATTATGGACGTGCTCAATTCCTGCCGCCACAGCGACCGGGTTGCGCGCCTGGTCAAAGGCTTCATGATTGAAAGCTACATCGAAGACGGCTGCCAGAAAATCGGCGAAGGTGTTTACGGTAAGTCAATTACAGACCCATGCCTTGGCTGGGAAAAAACCGAACGCCTTATTTACGACATCGCCGATAAGCTGTAATTAATTAGCCTTAACTGCCACAGCCTTTACAATCTTACGGGCTGTGGTAAGTTCGGCTGGAACGGGATGAATACTTCCGTCACTACCATCAATCGCGCCTGTTCCTGAAAGCCTAAGGAGGATTTCGCCTTCTGAAAAATCAGCTGGAATATCTGCTGTGAACACAACTGATGGCTGACCGTTTACACCGCTGTTTTTCTTAGTATAAGTGTCGTTGTAATCAAAGCTGGTGTTGAATTCTGCGCAGATACGGCAGTTCGCTTCTCTAATATCAGCATTAAAAATGATTCCGCCTTTTGGTGTGGCGCTTGTAACAGCATCGAGTTCAAGTTCTGTTTTTACAGCCTTATTTTTTGATTTATGATACCATACTGGCAGTGATTCCGGACGACCTTCCTTTGGGCTCATTCGCCAGTTCTTTTTGCTGGCACGCTGAGTTACATAAAGAGTGCGGATAAAGTTTCCGTTTTCATCTTCCAGCCAGACAGAAAACTGGGGATCACTTTTCTGCCTCCAGCATTCTCCGGCACCAACAGAAATCGTAACTTCCTTTGCGAAAAGCATTGAAGTTGTAAGTATCATTCCAAAAGTAACTAATGCGATTATTCTTTTCATAATTATTTCTCCAGTTTTTTAGCAAGTTTTTCGGCGCGTTTAAGAAATTTTTCCGGAATCTCGCCCATGTTTTTTGTTCCGCCAATCAGCAGCTTTCCTTTGATTTTCACGCCGGAATAACTAAGGATTTCTTTTACGGCGGTGTATGCCTTTGTGCTCTGTCCGGCAAGAATGTTGAACGGGAACGGGGTAGTGCAGGTGTTTGCAACAATCGCCTTTTTGCCTTTGAGAAGCGGAATCGGAATCCCCATCTTGTTTTCACCCATCATTATGGCAACCTGTCGGTCAAAAAGACATTTTAGTTTACCGTTGATGTTTCCCCAATAAACTGGCGAGCCCACAATCACAGCGTCGCAATTCTGCAATGCCTCTCCAATATGATGAGCATCGTCCTGTGGAAGTATACATTTTCCACTTTCTCGGCATTTCATACAGCCGATGCAGCACTTAAAATTAAGCATATTTACATCAACAAATTCTGTTTCATTACCATCATCCTGAAGGCGTTTTTCCATAGTATGAAGAATCTGCGAAACCTTTCCACTTTTCCTAGGTGAGCCATTTAAAATAAGAACTTTCATAGCGGTTTTATACTCCTGATAAAAAACCGCTAAACGATTATGTCAAGGCTTTAAGCGAAGCGTGCCTTTACATAATCGTATATAACGGTATTTTGTGTCATATTATTATAACAGATAAAAACGAGAAAAGTGTTTCTATAAGATTGACTAAATTTATTTATGCAATTTCAACAGAAGAAAAGGTACGAGGTTCTTCAACACCGAGAAAGTTTTTAAGTGCGTCCTGGAAGATTTTGGAGCAGTTTACGTTCTTTCCATCTGCAAGGGCTGCCAGCCAGGCTGGAAGAGAAAGGGTCTTTTTAACAAAAGAAGTTTTCACGGCAGCGCGAACAGGAGGCATGAAAACATCAATTACAGCAGGAACACAGTTTTTCTCGATTTTGATTTTATTTATAGGTGTTGATTCTGGAATTTGTTCACCATCTTGTTCCATGCCGAATAGGTATAAACCGAGAGCTTCCTTCGCATTCTTAACAGCTTCTTCAGTATTATTTACCTCAGCACAAGAGAGGCAGCCAGGAAGATCCGGAAAACTGATATTGATGCCATCATCAGCATATTCAAAAACAGCAATAAAGGCGTATTCGTTTTTCATTATTTTGTCTCCTTTGGCGTGAAGAATATACCATTCTTCCTCCTTTTAAAATACATAATAAATTATGTATTGTCAAATTCTTTTGTATTATGTAATGATTATTTCTTCACATATATAATTGTCTTAACTTATTCATTTTTGACAAAATTCCAGCAAAAAAGTTTAAAAATCTTGAAAATTCAATGAATTTCCCACTTTTTTTCACGTTTCTATTGACAGTAACATCAGTATATGTTACTATTCACAGTAACAAGAGCAGGCGACCTCGTGCACACCCGCCTGCTTTATAAACAATTAATGAGGTGAATAAAAATGGAAAAAAGAGTATTAAATCAGACAGAAAAAAAAGGCATCAGCCTTCAGGACCTGCTTCTTACAGCAGTACTTCTTGCAGCCGGTGCTGTTCTTAAACTTATTGTAGGATCTTTCATCAACCTTTTTGGAATGAAGCCTAACTTTATAATTGCTATGTATTGTATGGCAATTGTTCTTATCAGACCAAAGGTATACTACAGCCTGATTATCGGTATTATTGCTGGTGCAATCTGTCAGTTCCTTCCTGGAACAGCTGGTTTGAACTTTGCATCTGAAGCAGCTGGTGCTCTTGCAATGGGGCTTTTGATTTTCATTCCTGCAAAAACTGTAGGTGCTAAGGTTGGTCTTGCAGCTGTAAACACATTTATCAGTACAGTAATTTCCGGTGGTCTTTATACAGTACTTCTGTTTGTTGTAATCAAGTCTGATCCTTCAGCAATGGCTGCTTATGTACCTATCGTTCTTGGTACAGCAACCTTAAATGCTATTATCGTTGCAGCTCTCTATGTACCACTTATGAAAGCATTAAAGAAACCACTTATTGAAGAAGAAAAGGCTGAATAGAAATGATCGAAATACAGGAACTGACTTTTAAGTATAACGGAGCAAAAAAAAACGCTCTGGAGAAAATATCGCTTGAAATTGAAAAAGGTGGATTCGTGGGAATAATCGGCGAATCTGGTGCAGGAAAGACAACTCTTTGTAACTGCATCAACGGGCTGATTCCTCACCACTACAGCGGAGACTTTTACGGAAGTGTAAAGGTTGACGGAAACGACACCTTTGATATTGATGCGGGAAAGCTTGCACTTAAGGTTGGCTCTGTATTT
>CAMJNC010000236.1 GCA_946407195.1 uncultured Treponema sp.
ATGGAAAAGCTGCAGCAGACGATCAGAATGGATTTACAAAAGAGATGTATGTCCAGCGAATTTTTGTGATAAGGAGATTAAACCAATGGAGACTATCAAAACTTTCTTAAGACCAGTTATAGACTTAAAGGGTACTGGTGCCCAAATCAAAAGACTCAGAAAATTACGTGGATACTCGGTTCACGAACTGCAGGTAATATTCGGTTTTGAATATCCTCAGGCAATTTACGCCTGGGAGCAGGGCAAGAACGCTCCAACAATCGACAATCTCCTTGTTCTCTCTTATTTGTTTGGCGTAAACATTTCTGAAATCGTAGTCTCGTCAAATACCGAAATCAAGATTTATGATGCTGAAAAAACAGCATGACTGGAGTAGTGGAATGAAAAATAATTTCAAATGGCATAAGGAACAGATAAACGGCAAGTGGTACTCCGTTTGCGATCACGAGCATGTACCTATGATTGAGCATACAAAGGATGATAAATACAAAGTCCGCAACTGCAACGGCAAAGCGATTCTGCACGACTGCTTTGCTGATGCAGAAAAACTCGCGATAGAAACCTATAAGAAGTTTGAGAAGTTCAATAAGAGTTTTGAAGGGTAGGTACAAAGTCTTTTACTGTCTTATTCGAAAACAAGAATTTCATCCATCGATTTGCTAAACAGTTCACTCAAGATTTTTAGATTTATGATAGAAGGTAAGGATATTCCGTTTTGCCAGTTATAAACTGCCTGCACGGATTCAAACTCCATTAAGTCTGCAAGTTCTCGAACAGATATACCTTTTTCTACCCTCAGGTTTTTTATGTTTTGACCTGTTTTAATCAGATTGATAATGGGATGAATAACAATTTTATTGTCTTTTATGTAGCGGTTCATTGCACTTACCTCCGTTTTATTTCATTTACAAGGTAAGTGTAGATTCAATTATAAGTTTAAAGGTATCTTCTGAGGAGACATTTAGTATATTTAAAAACTTCCGATTGGTTTTCCTCTCAATTTATAAAGACATTCATTTAATTCGTCCATGTTGTATCGTTGGTGTTCTATAAAGTACATTATTAATCTGTCGTATATATCATCGGAGAAAGCGTTTCCTGCTCGACGCAATAATTCTGTTGTATCTTCCAGGTTTAACTTCAAACCAAATGCCAATTGAATACATGCTTCGAATTTTGGATGTTTTGTATAATTGCTTATTATTTTAGAATAGTTTTGTTTAGTCATAAAAACAGGTTTATAAACCTCAGGTGCTTTTAAGTTTAGTTCATTCTGTTTTTGGATAACAAAATCACTTACTGTTTTTTCTGGGGCTTTTAGATAATCTTGTAATGCTTTATCAAATCTTTCTATAATTTCTTCTTTTGTTTTTCTTTCAGATAAATAACTTGAATCGATATTTGCACATTCACCATAAAGAAGGAATGGATCATATTCCTCTTCCTTCTCCTCTTTTTCATCGCCAAAGACATCTGTTTCTTCTAAATCATCTCCAAACCCATAGATATGGTCTTCTTCGGCAACCAAAAGATTAAAAGTATTTTCTAAGTTGTAATAGTTCTCACTATAATAATTTTTAAATGCATTAATTATATCAGGAACGGATTTCTGCTCTAAAATTTCTTCTGGAAAAGAAGAATCTTCTTGCTCCAGCATTCCATAGTCTGCAGCAATAGATTTATATTCTTCTGTGTTACATTCTTCGCAGAATATAAATTCTTTCCCCTCTTTTTTAAGTTGTTTTAATACTTCTTTATACGCTTTATCTGCAAAACTCATAGCTACATTGTAGCACCATTCTATTTATTCAACTATCACTTTAATGACA
Organism: uncultured Treponema sp.; assembly: GCA_946407195.1. GTDB lineage: Bacteria > Spirochaetota > Spirochaetia > Treponematales > Treponemataceae > Treponema_D. The sequence continues at coordinate 1,830 of CAMJNC010000236.1, forward strand.
GTAGTCATCTTTCGCACTAAAATTTCCGTGATTATCAGTATTCTCAAAAATATAATCAGAAGTAGGGAAGTAGGATGGAAACAATGAACGAAAATGAAATTACACAGGCTATAAAAGAAAAACTTACTCAAATAGAGCAACGCGAAAATATCCGTATTTTGTATGCGTGCGAAAGCGGTTCTCGTGCATGGGGTTTTGCTAGTCCTGATTCTGACTATGATGTTCGTTTCATTTTCGTTCGTCCAGTTGAGGATTATCTTCGAGTAAAAGAACTGCCTGACTTTATTGATGCAGAACTGAATGAAGTTTACGACATCAATGGTTGGGATTTGAAGAAGTTCTTCAAGCAGCTTTATAAATCAAATCCGGTTCTTTTTGAATGGGCAAACTCACCGATTGTTTACAGAACAACACAGGAGTGGGAGAGTGTAAAGGCAATTATGAAGGAGTATGTTCTCCAGGTTGCAATGATTCATCATTATCGAGGAATGGCAAAAAGCAATGTTCGAAGCAATTTCTCTACAACTGAAGTTGTTCTAAAGAAATATCTATATGTACTTCGTCCAATTCTGGCCTGCGTTTGGATCATGCAGAAACATACAGTTCCACCTACAGAGTTCTCAAAACTTGTAGAGGAAGTCTTACCAGATGAATTAAAGCCCTCAGTAAATGAACTGCTTGAAGTAAAAATGAAATCTAGTGAAAAAAATAAAGGTTCTCGTATACCGCAGATAGATTCTTTTATTGAAGCAAAGCTTAATGAAGCAACGATGTTTCCTGTTGTTGATGAAGAACAGGAAAATTATGAAAAGCTGGACAAACTGTTTTTAGAAATTGTTCGGCAAGGAGCATAGATTATGGCAGATTATTACAACATGATATTAGATGAAGATGAACTCCGCTGGTTCTTTGACCATATAATCCAGAAGCCACTGGAGTATGAAACCTATATGATTATGCTGGCTTGTCGAGGTAAGAAGCTAACAGATGACGAACGCGAGTATACAAAAGTAGGTGCCCGTGGTGAAATGATGAGGGAAGAATTGATTCGCTGTAAGGGAGGACTTAAACAGGAATGGAATTTCGATATCTACAGACAGGCTTTTTACGCTTATAATTGTGATAAACGTTCTCTTTTGACTCCAGCTGGAGTTCCATATCCAGAACATGCAATGGTCGTTTATTCTGTAGTAAATCCAACAAACGAAATTGATTGTATTGAAGATACCTTCGAGCATTATAACAAGGAACGTAAGAATCTGACTGCTGCAATTCTTCGCGGTTCAAAGCCTGGTATTCAGGATCATTTGGTAAAGATGCCAAAAGTTTTTGAACACATGAAAAGCTGTCATGCCTCTCATACAAGCCGTCGTATTTGGCTGGATTTTGATATGGATATTAAGAAAGAATGTCGCACTCCAGAAATTTTCGAAGAAGCATATACTGCACTTCATAGGGCTGGTGAAAAGCTTTTTGGTCTTGGTAACTTTGCGATCGAACAGACAAGTGGCGGTTATCATACTCTGGTCAGAAAGGAATGTCTTACTTTCAATCCGAATAACTTTCTAAAAGAAGTTTATGAGGAAGCTGATAATCCAAAACTTTCAGACTATGTAGATGAGTTTGTTGCAAACGATTCCAGCCACAAAAGCAAGGATGGAAACAACATCATAAAACGTTCGGCTCTTATTCCAACCCCTGGTTGCCGCCAGTATGACAGTTATCCTGTGGTAGTGAATAAAGAGGATTTTGAGTGAAATCGGTGGTATAATTAGGTATGGCGTACTCGGAGCTGATTAAAAATCTTGATACTCTCAGAACTTATATCCGAAGTTTTT
>CAMJNC010000237.1 GCA_946407195.1 uncultured Treponema sp.
TCGTTGTTTTCAATGAGAACACTTTCTACGTTATCCTGAATCTCTTCGATACCTGGAATAGAATGTGCGCGGTTTCCTGCAAGAAGAAGACGAAGCTTTTCTTCTACCATGTCTGTAAGCTTTGAAGCTCTGTCCGGATCCTTGCGTTTTTCAACTGCTTCAATAGCCTTACCGATTGCGGCTTCGATTTTTGTTCTGTCGTATTCAGCGATTTCACCCGAACGCTTTACTACAGACTTAAGGAAGCCTTTCGTTTCTGAATCTGAGCTGTTTCCAAGGAAACTTCTCCATTCTGGAAAGATTGATTGATCACTCATTTTGATTTTCCCCTCTTTTCTATGTTCTTTACTTCAGTTATGAATTCATCAAGATTTTCGAAATGCCGGTAGACAGAAGCGAAACGGATGTAAGCAACCTTGTCGATTTCATACAATTTTTCAAGCACTATCTCTCCGAGCTCGGACGTAGAAATTTCACGGTTTTCACGACCTTTTTTTATTGCGAGATCTTCAATGTCATTGGAAAGCTGTTCTACCAGGGAGGTTGCAACAGGACGTTTTTCCAGAGCGCGGATAATACCTTTATTCAGCTTGTCTCTTTCAAAAGGTTCACGTCGATTGTCGCGTTTGATAACCATAAAGGGTTTTTCGTCAATACGTTCATAACTGGTAAAACGGTATCCACAGGAAAGACATTCACGTCTTCTACGGATACTTTCACCATTTACCATCGTTCTTGACTCAAGGACCTTGTCCTCAATGTTACCACAGTAGGGGCAGCGCATTGTTTCCTCTCACTTTTTATTTCTAGCGTTTTGAATCTGATAATAACATAATAGTACACTAAATATGGATACACAAGTGAATTCTTATGAAATTTGCGAATTTATTTTAAACTTTTTTTCTTGACAAAAATTTTTTTCTATGCATATGCCCGAATTTCAGGGGTGTGCACTTGACTATTTTTTGTTTTTAGAATTTTTTTTCTTTTTTTTGTCTGTTTTTTTGGATTTTTTAAGCTTGCGTTCGCCTGGAATATAATCGTAAGGGCTAAAACTGAAGTAAGACCACACTGCACAGGTAACAAGAACAATAATACAAAGATATGGAAGCCAGTTTCCAAAGCGTGCATAAGTAGTCATCTGGCGCTTAAAGACTGGTATATTTGATGCAAGAGAGGCTTCTTCGAATAAAGGAAGGTCTGCAATTACTTTTCCGGCAGGGTCTACGACAACAGAATAGCCTGCATTTGAAGAACGAACCAGTGTTGTGCGGTATTCAATTGCGCGGTAAGAGGCAATTACAAAATGTTGAATTTCACTGGATTTTTTCAAAGACCAGGAATCATCCGTAATATTTATAAATAACTCAGTACCGTTTAAAAACAGCGGCCGCATTATGTCTGTAAAGGCATCGTCAAAGCAGATAGGGGTAGAAATACGCACTGTATAAGGTTTTTCTTCCTCTTTTTTCTGTTCGTAATAATCTTTTGTAAGGTCTATATTCTTTACTGCAGGAAGCTTAAAGTTTTCTGTAACATGGCATGGAACATCAAAGAATACATACTGATCCCCTGGAGCCCAGCCTGCAGAAATGCCTACAACCTTTTCCATAAATGCATGTACAGGCGGAACTTCTATAAACGGAAGGGCTTCTGCAAATGGTACAAGATGATTTTTAGCATAATAGCCGCGGTATAAGCCGTCTGCATCATAAAGAAGCGATGAATTAAAGTATTTTTTTGTCTTTTCGCGTCTTACAACAGAACCACCGAATATACACGGTACCTTAATTTCCCTAACAAAGTCTGCAAGAGATTTTTCAGACGGATACCAGCTGTAATAGCTTTCTGAAGTAGGAAAAGCGCGCTGAAGACAGCCTTCGCTCCATACAACAAGATCTGCCTTGCTGCCGGCCATTTCAAGCTCATCTATTTTTTCTTTTGTAAGTTTTTGCGAGGTTAAAATTGATTTTTTATCGGATTCTTCATTCCAGGGGTTACTGTTCTGCTGAACTGTAATGGTTACAAGCTCTTTTACAGGCTTACGAGGCTTGTCATACTGGTATAAGCCGTGAATCAGCATTAAAAGAAGCAGTAAACCAAATACTTTAGCAGTCTGAATTGTATCCTCAGTCCTTCGTTTCTGGAGGCTGTAATTACCGAAATACTGCATAAGTGTTTCTGCGGCAAGTCCATTAAACAGAATGACCATAAAGGTAATGCCATAGGTACCTGTTATTGAAGCTGTCTGCATAAGTAAAGGCCAGCGGTACATTGCAGAAGATACGGTTCCCCAGGGATAACCTAAAAATCCGGATGATTTTACCCATTCATACAGTGTATAGGTTGCTGCAAAGTAAAGAACACGGAATACAACCGAGCCTCTTACTGTTTTAAGCGATAAAAATGAAACTCCGGCATAGTATTCGTTAAGCTTATTCTGACAGTCAGAAGTATAATAAGGAATAAAAAAGCAAAGTCCAAAGGCTCCCCCAATACAGGCTGTTGCCAAAGCTGAAGCACCAAGCGTAAAAATCGCGAAATCCTTAAAATATGCAAGCCAGAAGCTTGAAATCAGGTGTGTAGTAAGGGTCTGTAAAAAGAAGGCAAGAAAGGCGGTTTTGAAATCCTTGATTTTATTGAAAATCAGATATAATGGAATAAAGGCTGCCAGAGTAAATACCGGACACCCGAAAAGGTAGAATTCGTTGGGAATTGCAGCTGAAAGCATAAAACCTGAGAAAACCGAAGAAAAAATAACTTGTAAAATCAATTCCATTATATTATTATTTTAACAATATACATTGAAAAATTTCAAGGTAAAATAGGGTAATTAATAAAGGGAGGGTCCAATAAATGAAGGCAGTAAATGATGCACACGAATTGGAGTATGGTAAGAAACCCGATGTAGTTGCAAAAGCGCCGGGAAGATTTCATCTTATAGGTGAGCATTCCTGGTTCTTCAAAGATAAAACAATGTCTATGGCAGTTAATCTGCCTGTATATGTTGCTATTTCTAAAAGAGACGACACTTCTGTAAAATTTTACTTCCATCAGCTTAACGAACGAAAAAAAGCAAGTATAACCTCTTTAAAACTCAAAAAAGAAGACCGCTGGGCAAACGCAGTAAAGGCAATCATTTATGGCTTTACTTCTGCAGGCTTTACAGTTGGCGGAATGAACGTAACAATCTACAGTGAAATACTTCCTTCTGCCGGTTTTGGAATTACTACAGCAGCTAAGGCGGCTACAGCAGTTGCCATTAAAAATCTTTTTGCCCTTAACTGCTCAGATATGGAGCTTTTACAGGTTATAGAACGCGGTAACAGACGTTTCCTTCAGTCAAATAATTATATTGCAGATAACTTTACCGCTCTTTTTGCAAAAAAGAACAATATTCTTATAACAGACCACTTTAAAAATACCTGGGACTATGTTCCTTTTAATTTTGAAGATAAAAAAATCATACTGGTTGATACAAAGGTTCCACGAGTTTCTGTATGGAACGAAGAAACCTTACATGAACCTCAGTATGCACTCATTATGGGTGATATGAGGGAACGAAAGGCCAATGTATACGGTGGCTGGCATTATATTGATGATGTAACTGATATTAATGAACAGCTTTCTGTAGTCA
>CAMJNC010000238.1 GCA_946407195.1 uncultured Treponema sp.
CACTTCCATCAGCATATTCATAATAAAGGTGATACATTGCACCCTGAGTATCTTCATGGTCTACTTCATCATCAGCAAGAGCTGTACCACAGCGAGGGCACCAGTTTACAAGGCGCTTACCACGGTACATAAGTCCACGCTCATAAAGAGTAACGAAAACGTCACGAACTGCAGCAGAAAGGCCTTCGTCGTATGTAAAGCGCTCGCGGTCCCAGTCTGTAGAGTTACCAAGCTTTTTCTGCTGTTTTACGATTGTGTTGTGATGATCTTCCTTAACCTTCCAGGTGCGCTCAAGAAATTTTTCGCGGCCAAGGTCGTTACGGGTAAGGCCTTCTTTTTTAAGCTGACGCTCAACAACATTCTGAGTAGCGATTCCGGCGTGGTCTGTACCTGTAAGCCAGAGAGTATTGTCACCTTTCATACGGTGATAGCGAACAACAATATCCTGAAGAGTATTGTTGAGACCATGTCCCATGTGAAGAACACCTGTTACGTTAGGAGGAGGAATGACGACAGAATATGTATTGGTTTTCTTGTTGCAGTCTGCGCACTGGCACTTATACTGCTCGTGTACCGGAGAAGCCTCATCAGAAGCAGGCTTAAAATAGCCCTTGCTTTCCCATTCGTTGTAGATTCTGTCCTCAAAGGATTTAGGCTCATAAGCCTTTTCAAGTTCAATTGCTTTCATTCTGTCCTCCAAAAAGCATTTAAAATATTGCTCAAAATTATAATGAATTCACATGTATTTGTCATTAGCCGAAATCGCTTTCAAAAAATGCCGATGCGCGTTATTATGACTTATAAAATGAAAAAGCTGATTTCCACAATCCTGTTCACCCTCCTCTTACCGCTGTTCTGCTTTGCACAGAATGCTTTTCATTTTTCTCTGGCACCAAGAGTTTCTTTTACATACGGAGAGCTCAACGAAATCCTCTACGGCTACAATGGCGAAATTGTAAGTCAGCTGAACTGGAATCAAAAACCACTTTTAAACCTTGGACTTGAAGCTTCCGCAAGTTATAAAAAGCTGATTGTCAGCGCTCTCTTTGATTATTCAATTCCACTTAAAACTTCATACATGTATGATACTGACTGGGATTCTGCAGGAGATATAGAAAGCCTTTCAAAGCATCCTATAGAGCACACAATTAATCTTAATTCGGAATTATCTATAAAATATGACTTTCAAATAAGTCCGGCAATTTCATTACTTCCAATAATAAGCTTTGATTATTTATTCACTGATTTTAATGCAGGCATAGGAACCAAATCTGTATATATACAATATCAAAGAGCAAACAAAATTGATTATTACAGGCATTCCTTTTTTATCTTTACAGGACTCTGTATAAAATTATACCCCCTGGAAAAGCTTTCTTTAGCAATTGATTTTCAATTCGCTCCTTTTTCCTATCAATATGCATATGACTATCATTACGGAACAAAGAGTCCCTACCCGTTCTCATCATATGAAATACAAACTGGCTGCTTTTCCAAATTCAAAACAAACCTTTCTGCTGACTATAAAATTAAAAGCTTCCTCACTCTCAAGCTTTTCGCAAACCTGCTTTTGAGCATCCCTGACCGTGGTGATTTTTATACCAATTATTATTCCGATTCATTTTATCTGGCCTCACAAAAGAGTGGTGTCACAATTAGTTCCACAAAAATCGGAACCGCAGTAATTTTTACATTTTAATATTTTTAATTGTTAAATGTAAAAGACCGTCAGTTAAACTGGCGGTCTTTTATAACGATTAATTACGTTATTTGTAAAAGTTCAGACTATTCGATTTCTTCAGCCATAAGTTTGCCGACAAAAGTATCTTTGTCAATTTTACAATTGAATTCAATTTTCTGTCCTGGTTTTGCATTTGTATACATTGCAATACCACCCTGAGCATAGCCATCTTTTACATTTACAAATTCTTCAGGCTTCTTAGTAGATTTATCGCTTCTAGTGTATGTACAAACTGTTGTATTACCAGCTTTTACTGTGTAAGTACCCTTTGTTGTCTGCTTTACAGAAAGTTGAATTTTTACATTACCTTCTTCATCAACTGTGTATAATCCAGTTGCATTCTGCCAGTCACTGTAAGAAGATTTATACTCTGTAGTCCATGGACCATTTTTTCCTGTTGAAGTATATGAAATATAATTACCTAATGAGTCACTTGTCTTAACTCCATTATTTTCATCCATGCTGACACCCTTGTATCTTTCAACGTAATACTGTCCTTTATTATTATTCTTTGATGGATTAATACCAATAAGAACAAAGTTGAAAGAATCTTTAATATCCTTATCGTCTTCGTTCTTATCAAAGTTCAAGTCAAATGCAAGACCATATACAGCATCAATAACGTTTCCATTATCATCAAGACAATTGAATGTGATTTCTGCATCAAACTGCTGTGCCTGCTCAAGAGTTCCTAACTGCTCAAAAGCTCTTTTGAAACCAGTTGTAACTTCAGAAGCATCTACCTTTACAGTTTTATCCCATTTTGTTCCAGAAGTCTCAGCGTTGTCAGTATCTATAGGTTTACAACCAACAAATCCGATTACAGCTGCAGTAGCAACTAATCCCAACAAAATTTTCTTTACCATTTTCATAGTAACATCTCCTGTTTTGTCCCGCGTGTGATTTTTCTCCTTGAGCGCGGGATAGTTTTTTTATACGAAAAAAAAGAAGGTTTTTGTCGTATATGTTGTTAACTATAAGACTATTGTCTTTTTTTTGCAAGTTAATTCGAGATTGATTAAAGTTATTCTCTTCTATATATAAATTTATTTTTCAGGGGTATTTTATAAAAAAAATCCGCGGTTTTTAAGGCCGCGGATTTCTTTAATTTTGTAAACTGATTTACAAAAACTTATTTCTTGAACTTGATTGTTGTTTCGTAATCAACAGTTGTCCATTCTGGATTTACAACCATGTCGAGATCAGCGTTGAGAGAAATACCCTTTTTGAAAGAATATGAACGCTGTGTGTCTTTGCAATCGAAAGAAATTGAAACACCACTTGTATCAGCATTTACCTTAAAATTCTGAACAGTACCATCTTTAAAGGTGTAAACTTCTTCACCTGTGCTTGTTTTTGTAAGCACGATTTTTCCGTCTGCAGAGAATGTCCAGTCTGCATCCCATTTTTTATCCTGCCAGGTACCTTTAATTCCACCAAGGTCCAAAGCAAAGAGTCCTGCTGTCATAACTGCAGCAATTGCTAAAGCTATAAGTTTTTTCATTGCAATATCTCCTTATAATTTCATTATACCACGCTTTTTTTATTCGTCCAGCGTGATTTTATTACCGGTGTACAGGAAGTAGTAACGGCCCTTTGCAGCAATAAGCTCATCATGAGTTCCTCGCTCAATAATATTTCCGTGCTCCAGAACAATTATTTCATCTGCATTACGAACTGTAGAAAGACGATGGGCAATTACAAAGGTTGTGCGTCCACTCATAAGAGAGTCCATACCCTCTTCTATCAGCTTTTCTGTACGGGTATCAATAGAAGATGTAGCCTCGTCCAATACGAGAACAGGAGGATCAGCTACCGCTGCACGTGCAATGGCTAAAAGCTGTCTCTGGCCCTGACTCAGGCTTGCACCGTCTCCTGTAA
>CAMJNC010000239.1 GCA_946407195.1 uncultured Treponema sp.
TGAGTTCGTGTGCGGCGAGTGAGTTGTCTACCATAGAAATTACGCCGTCTGTTACTCCTGCACCGCCGACAATTACAACCGGCTGAAGGTCGTGTGCGAGTTTTTCAAGATTCTTTCTCTGTTTGCTTGTTAATTCAATCATGGCTCTATTCTAGTGATTAAACGAGCTTCACGCAACCGTACGGAGTGTCGCTGTAGGTTTTGAAGTCTTCAATTATGCGACGTGCCTTTTCTGAGATGTCGGAGAGGCGTACTGCATTTACGGTGGTTGAGCCTGTCGAAACTGCCGCAGATTTAACCAGCGGATTTATATACCTTTGCTTCACCTTAAGATTCACGCAAAAATATTCCTGCTCATCCAGCGCTGCTTCAGTATGCTCAATACAAGTCATAGTCCGGAAGGTTTTGTACATGCGCGACGATGTTTTGTCCAGCTTATCCATCACTTCCTTTTCACTCAGCGTCATAAAATCTTCTTCGCGAAGTATGCCTTCCTTTTCTGCAAGATTCATAATCTGGCCGAGCATATGGAGTGTAAGTTTATTTTCATTCAGCTGAAGTATATGACCAATCATGCAAAAGTGCTCGCAGTAAAGCTCAGCAATTTCAACATGTTGAAATCCAAGTTCATCCTGTCCGTCTTCGTTTTTCAAAATTGTCAGGTCGTTATAGCACTTCCTGATTTCATCCATTGTCCAGCTGCCGTCTAAAGCCATTCCCGAGGGAAACATATATTCCAGACGGTCTGCACTCAATTGTGGAATCTCGTTATCTGCAACCGGGTAAATGTGATAGTCTTCAACCTGTTCCGGTGTGAGCCCGTCTTCTGCAAGAAGCTTAACAAGCGCCTCATCACCACGGATAATTCTGGCTGTTGGTTCTTCTGTTGCAGTTTGAGTAAGCGCATCACCTTTTCTAAAATCAGATACATGACTGAAAACCGGAGTTGAAATATCGTGTAAAAGTCCTGCAATTGTCTGTGCCTTATCATGAGTAAAATGCCACACAATCAGTGCAACACCCTTACTGTGGTCGAGACGTGAATAATAAAAGCGGTTTTTATAAAGAGGCGTCCAGTCGGTTCCGCAAAGCAGACCTACACCGGCAAGTCGCTGCATAACAGGGAGTGCAATATACCGGTCTAAAAAATCAGGGTAATCAGAGTGGGGACAAAGGATTTCAAAATATTCGGAGATGTCATAGTCGACCGGGGCATGCTGATTCAGCATTGTCTCCCAGTCGTAAGGTGCAAAAAAGTTCATTATTTGTTGCACATGTGAACATCAAGCTGATTAAACGGAATAGAAATTCCGGCTTCATCAAGCACCTGTTTCATTGCAACGTAAAGATCGTTTTTTGTCTGCAGAAAATCAACTGGCTTAAACCAAACTGCAACAACAAGATTAATGCTGCTTGCGTCAAAACCGTCGAACCAAACTGCAGGTGCAGGATCGCTCAAAACAGTAGGGCAGAGTGTCGGTGCCTTCTGCAGGGTCTCAAGTGCTTTTTTCATATCAGTTGAATAATCAACGCCAACCTTAAGTGTGAGACGGCGCTTATTATGATATGAATTGTTTGTAAGATTGCTGTTAATAATTGTAGAGTTTGGAATGCGAACCATCTGATTATCAAAGGTGTGAACGCGTACCGAAAGAAGCTTTACTTCATCTACAATACCGGTAACGTCGCCAACAATGATGGTGTCGCCAACGTGAATTGAACCTTCTGTCAAAACGAACAAACCGCTTATGAGGTTGCTTACCGAAGTTTGAGCTGCAAAACCGATTGCAACTCCGGCAATTCCTGCAGCTCCCCAGATAGCTTTAAGATTGATTCCAAAGAGTCCGAGTACATAAAGTACTACAACAATGTAAAAGATGTATCGTACAAATTTAATAACTATTGCTGCACGCTGAGCCGGGAGCTTTGTTTCCGGTACCCGACGGATTGCTTTTGCTACGATGCGGAAAACAAGCCAGATTACAAAAAGAATCAAAAGGCTTCCAATCAGCTTAAAAAGATTTTCCCAAGTCAGGAAACTCAGAATCCAGTTTATAAAAGAACTTGTCTTGTCGAAGAAAATATCGTTGGCAGCATTGCTGGCAGCTTCGCCAATTGAATTAATTGTATCGTTCATAACTTATATTATAACTTATTATGCTTACAAATGTCATTAATAATACATTCATCACACCTCGGCGCACGGGCGGTGCAGACATAGCGGCCGTGGAGTAAGATCCAGTGGTGGGCGTTTGGCAGGAATTCTGGGGGTATGCGGGAAAGAAGGGATTTTTCTACTGTTTCTGGAGTATCACCTTCTGCAAGGCCTATTTTTGGAGACACCCTCAGTAAATGAGTGTCTACCGGCATGGTCGGCTGGTGAAAAATTACGTTTAAAACAACATTTGCAGTTTTGCGGCCAACTCCAGGCAGTGTCATCAGCTCTTCCCGGGTGCCGGGGACTTCCCCTCCAAAATCATCTATCAGCTTCTGGCTCAAGCCCATAACGTGTTTAGCCTTGTTTTTATAGAGACCAATGGTTTTTATGTAGGAAATTAGACCTTCTTCACCAAGAGCCAGCATTTTTTCTGGAGTATCAGCAACCTTAAAGAGGGGACCGGTTGCTTTGTTTACTCCCTTATCAGTCGCCTGGGCAGAAAGAACTACCGCAACCAGCAGGGTAAACGGATTCACATATTCAAGCTCCGAAACAGGGGCCGGATTTGCATTCCGCCAGCGTCTGAAAACTTCTGTCATTTCCTGTTCGGAAAGTAAGGTCATTATTTTACCGCAGCCTTAAGGGCTTCTGCTTTGTCCGTGTTTTCCCAAGGGAAGCCTTCGCGGCCAAAGTGTCCGTAAGATGCAGTCTTGCGGTAGATTGGCTGCTTAAGGTTCAGGGTTTTAATGATTCCCGCTGGTGTACAGTCGAATACCTTTTCAACAGCGGCTTCAATCTTGTTGCGGCTCACTTTTTCAGTACCGAATGTTTCAACCATGATAGAAACAGGGAAAGGTACTCCAATTGCGTAAGCAAGCTCAACCTCGGCGCGGTCTGCAAGACCTGCAGCTACAACATTTTTTGCAATGTAGCGTGCCATGTAAGCAGCCGAGCGGTCTACTTTACTTGGATCCTTTCCAGAGAAGGCTCCACCACCATGGCGTCCCATTCCACCGTAGGTATCTACAATAATTTTGCGTCCTGTAAGTCCTGAGTCTCCATCAGGGCCGCCAGTTACGAACTTTCCTGTCGGATTAATAAAGTATTTTGTATCACCCTTCAAAAGTCCTGTTGGCTCAAGTACAGGCTTAATTATTTCTTCTATAATAGTCTTTTTGATTGTGTCGTAATCAACATCAGGATTATGCTGATGAGAAACTACAACTGTATCAATGCGGCAAGGCTTGTTGTTTTCGTCATATTCAACAGTTACCTGAGACTTTGCGTCCGGGCGGAGCCATGCAATTTTTCCAGAATGGCGAAGCTCATGAGCCTTCAAAAGAATCTGGTGTGAATAATAAACAGGGGCTGGCATGTAGCTTGGAGTTTCGTTGCAGGCATAACCGAACATCATACCCTGGTCTCCGGCACC
>CAMJNC010000240.1 GCA_946407195.1 uncultured Treponema sp.
TCAAGTTAGAAGTATCTATATATAGTGCATCTTTTGCAATTTTAAGAGAGCCTTCTTTCTTGTTTTTATCCATTTCGTCGCGCTTTTCAATAGCAGCCTTGATTTCTTCGAGTGTCATGTCGCTTACGCCCTGATCAAAGCGGCGCTTTGCACGAACCTCAGCCGAAGCATCCAGATAAACCTTTACCTCTGCATTCGGGAACACAACGGTTGTCATGTCGCGGCCCTCGCACACGATGCTCAGACTCTTTGTAATCTCACGCATAAGGTCGTTTACAAGGTGACGGATTTCTACTATAGAACTAACCTGACTTGCATTTGCAGTTACACGGTCGTCATGCAGATGGTCTGTTACATCAGTTCCATTCAGAATAAAATGACCTTCCTTTGTATATTCGATTTTCTGCTTGCGGCAGAACTCGAGGGTTGCTTTTTCATCCTTATAATCTACGCCTGCATCAAGAACTGCCATTGTAAGAGTACGGTAAAAGCCGCCGCTGTTCAAAAATGTAAGATCCAGCTTTTCAGCCAGCATTTTAGCAATGGTACTCTTTCCTGTTCCGGCTGGTCCATCAATTGCAATTATCATTTTTTCCTCCATAAATCTTATAACACAAATTAGAAATTAAATAGCTGATTACAAAGCCCAAAGCTGCACCTGACAGAACATCAGTCAAAAAGTGATTTCCACTGAGCATTCTGAATATCATTGTAGTAACACAGAAAATAAGTGAAATTGTAAGCACCGGCTTTTTCAATTTTGAATCTGCCTTACGTACGGCATACCAGATAAGCAGGAACGCAAAAACGATAAAAACATTTGCAGAATGTCCGCTTGGCCAGGAACGGTAAAAATCTCCCTCTTCTATACCCTTCACACTCGGATTAGCAAAATACATATAAGGGCGGATTCTTCCAGCAATAGTTTTCAAAATGCGATACAGGCTGTTTGCATAAATTCCACTGATAAGGAAAACAAAACAGTCGTATACAGCAGTGAAAAAAGCAGTCTTTTTATCTTTAGAAGTAAAAAAGCTGATAATAATTACTAAAGAAACAATAACGCAGGTAATGACAATAAATGCATCTCCAAGAGTGTCGAAGTTTTTATTGTAAGGCTGGGCAAACTTAGCATCCAGCGCATTTACATTTTCCAGGTTATAAGAGTTTCCATCCCACTCAATAACAGTTCTATGCTTTTTCATAAGGCTTGCTGTACATAAAAGTCCGCAACCTACAAGGAAAATACAAAGTAATGTTAGAATTTGTTTTTTAGTCATACACATCTCCTGATTTTATTATATTTTCTTTTTAAGAACTTTATATTCCATAAAAATACTTACATCTTTTGCCCAGCCATACTGGTCCATAAACTCACCGGCAAAGTTTTTAATAGTCTTTTTGTCGCCGGCAAGAAAATCATAATAATCGCATTTTATAACTTCCGGATTAATTCGGAAATTATTGTATTCTGTAATAAAGAAATTCTGAATATCGAGATCGGCAAGCGTATGCTTAATATCAACTATAAGATTTCTTATGCTTGCACCGTAACGCGAAGAATCAGCTGATTTTCCATAAAGAGCAACAATAAGATCCCTTGTTTTTACCGAGCTTCCGTTTTTATAAATCAGATAAGCCAGAAGCTCCTCTGATTTTGAACGTGAAAATTTAATTACATTGTTATTATACAAAAGCGTAAAATTACCAAAGGTTTTAGCTTCAAGATTCTGCTTCTGCTTTTTTGCAAGCATTATGATTTTCTTTTCTGAACGACGCTTAAAAAGAGACAGACAGAACATGAGTGCTACTGAAAGAAAAACATTAAGAACGCCCGTAAGCGAAAAGATTCTGTATAAGCCGGGTGCCATTGCACAGGCTGTAGAAAAATATAAAAGCAGAAACATAAATGGAGAAAAGGAAAATAGATAAAGGGCTACAAATCCAATTATTCCACATGTAATTACTGCATTAAAAGGAGAAGAATCATAGAAATTATAAACCCCGATTCCTGCAAAAGCCAGAAAAGAAATATAAAATGGAATTGTTTTTAATACATAAGCCTTCTCTTTCTGTACATTCTTAACAAGTCTTGAATGCACAAACATATAAACACTTATGATTATATAAAAGCCGTAATACGTAAATGTCGTCAGGTGAGACTCTAAATCATTACGGTAAATTACCAGAAAAAATGGCAGCAGCACTGCGCCGAATAAAAAAAGAAAAGGACTTACAAACATTAAGTGAAGTCTGTTTGTTTCGCCGGAGTCTGCAAGATCTAAAGGTGAAATATAATATCTTCTGCGGTAGCCTTCTATTAATTTTCTGAACACAGTATTCTCCCGTTTATTCCCGACACAAGGAAAGCAGTCCCTGCACTTCCTTCTCGGTTAGATTTCTATGCTCTCCCGGGCGCAAATCATCGAGGTTCACATTACCAATTCGGACACGAACAAGAGAACGGGTTCCTATGTTCTGGCTTTCCAGCATCTTTCTGATTTCACGGTTTTTACCTTCAATTAAAACTATGCGGATTTTTCTTGGCTTAAGAACATTGCAGCGCACACATTTATAAAATACATTATCTACACGAACGCCTTTTTCCAGAAGCTTTGCAGTTTCTTCCGTTACGTCCTGACTTGTTTCTACTATATATTCTTTTTCTATCTGACTTGAAGGATGACTAAGTTTTGCCGCAAAGTCGCCGTCGTTTGTAAAAAGAATCATTCCCTTACTGTACATATCGAGGCGGCCTACATTATAAAGGCGTTCCTTATAACTGTCGCGCAAGAGGTCTGCTGCTACCTGACGTCCCTTTTCGTCGCTGGAAGAGCATACAAAGCCAGCGGGCTTATTCAACAGTACATAACATTTTCTTTCTTCCAGGTGTACACGTTTTCCGTCAACGGTAACATTATCGCCGTCGCGCACCTTAGTTCCCAGCGCAGTTACAACCGCGCCGTTAACGCAAACGCGTCCGTCCAGAATAATCTGCTCGGACGCGCGACGGCTTGCTACCCCGCAATGCGCGAGATAGGCCTGAAGTCTGATTTCTTCTTTGTTTTCTGATTTTTCCAAATTATCGGGCAAGTTCGAATCGTTCCTGTTCATCTTCATCAAGTTTAGGCAATTCCGCGATAGAATTCAAGCGGAAAAGCTTTAAAAATTCCTTGGTGGTTCCGAACAATGTTGGACGTCCCGGAGCTTCTTTTTTGCCTACTTCCTTTATAAGATTTCTCTCTATTAAAAGACGGATCATATTGTCTACGCCAACGCCGCGAATCTGCTCAATTTCTGCACGGGTAATTGGCTGCGAGTATGCTATGATTGCAAGAGTTTCCATAGCTGATTTAGAAAGCCGGCCTTCGCGTTTTGAACCGTAAAATTCCTTGAGTACTTCCCAGTATTCTTTTTTTGGTGCGAGACACCAGCCGCCTGTAATCATTACAAGCTCAATGCCGGAGTCTTCTGCACTGTATTTTTCTTTAAGCTTTTCAATGCACTTTTCTGTTACTTCTTCGGAAAGCTGTGCTTTATTTGCAAGCACCTTGGCG
>CAMJNC010000241.1 GCA_946407195.1 uncultured Treponema sp.
TTGCAAACAAGGTTGGTATGGCAGAAGATCCAACAAACTTCCTTTTGATGCACGCAATGGGACCAAACGTAGCAGGTGTAATCGGTACAGCTATTGCGGCTGGTGTATTTATCAGTACATACGGTATGTAATATAAAACTTCATATCTAAATTAAAGATTTCGGGCAGGTTGTGAAAGCGACCTGCCTTTTTTTATGCTTTTCTGAAAAAAAATATTTAAAATATAATAATTTACTTGACGTTATATTATATATTGTATAATATATAAGAGTAAACAATATTGTATTATAACAAAGTGAGGAAGGAGGTCTGCATGGTTTTTACAGCGGGTTCTGCCTTACTTGATGCGGTAGTTCTTTCGGTTGTAAGCCTTGAAGGAACCTACGGCTATAAGATAACGCAGGATGTCCGTAAAATTATGGATGTTTCTGAAAGCACTCTTTATCCTGTGCTCAGGAGACTCCAGAAGGACGGTTACCTTGAAACTTATGATATGGAGTTTCAGGGAAGAAACAGAAGATACTATAAGATAACTTCAAATGGTATGATTCTGCTGGATAAGTACCGGTCGGAATGGGTACTTTTTAGAAATGGTGTTGATGAAATCTTAATGGGCCGAAAGGCGGAGGATTAATAATGACGAGAGAAGAGTATTTGAACGAACTGAAAAGCAGCATAATGTCGCTTAGTTCAGATGAACAGGCAGAGGCAATTCAGTATTATTCTGATTATTTTGACGAAGCTGATGATGATGAAAAGGTTATGCGCGAGCTTGGAACTCCAGAGGAGCTTGCAAAGACTATCATCGAAAAGTTTGCTAATGCACTTGTAGATACAAAAAAATCAGCTGATGAAAATGAAACAGACGATTCAAAGGTTGAAGAGGAAAGCAGAGACGGCTTTAGCATTGATGCACTTTACTTTGAGTTTGCAAAAAAAGATGTGAAAAACCTTTCTATGGACTTTGGTGCAGCTGAAGTTGCTCTTATTGAAGGTGATAAATACAGTATTGAAACACGAGGCCTTCCGGAGGAATGTATAAACTGCTACCTCAATAAAGAAGGAACTCTTGTTGTAAGCAATGCACATCGCTTTAATCTGAACTTCTGGAGTCATAATCGCAGAAGCCGTATTGTTCCGCGTGTTCTTGTAACAATTCCTGCAAAAGCGAACATTGGAAAACTTAGGGTAGCAATTGGAGCCGGTAAACTGGTTTCAAGAACTCTTTCTATAAATTGTAATTCGGGGGCTATTGATGTTGGAGCTGGAAACATGGTTCTGGATGGGATCTTTGGTGGAAGAATTGATATGCGCTGCGGCATGGGTAATCTTGAGTTTGCAGGAAGCATTACAGGAAGTGTAAATCTGGATTGTGGAATGGGAAATGTAAAACTTGATCTTAAGGGTGACCCTAAAACCTATTCTTATGATGCTAAGGTTGGTCTTGGTGATTTCCGCTTTAATGGTGAAAAGAAAAGCGGTGTCTGCCAGATTTACAATAATCAGAAGCTGGAGAACCATTTTTCAGTAAACTGTGGAATGGGTTCTGTATCAATTAAGATTGCTGAATAGGAGTGAATAAAATGAGCAAGAAAAAACTTTATAAATCAAGAAAAAATAAGATGATTGGTGGTGTTTGCGGAGGTCTCGCAGAATACCTTAATATGGATCCAACAGTTGTACGTATAATTGCCGGAGTTCTTTGTCTTGTAAGAGGTCTTGGAGTTCTTATTTATCTTATTATGTGCATTGTAATGCCTTATAATGATGAAGATTTCAGCGAGGATGATGCAGAAAACCTTAAAAGTGCAAATATAGACCCGGATGAGGAGAAAAAAGCTTCTTCTAAAAAGGCTGATGCAGAAAAAGACAGTAAACTGCATTCTGATGAAGAATTTGACAGTTACTTCAAGAAAAACTAAAAAATGCCTCTGAGATGAGATTATGAGAGCCGACTCATTAATTTGAGCCGGCTCTTTTATTTAAGTAAGAATAATTTCCTATGGAATAATATTGCATTTGTGATAAAATAGATTCATTATGATAGGAATAAAAATAAACAAAACGTTGCGCAATGTGCTGATAGCTTTAGCAGTTATCATTCTCATTTTCGCAATACCGAGCTTTTTTCCTGAAAAAAATTATCATGAAAAATATGATAATTATGATTTATCCACAAACATTGGAACTGTTTCTACAACACGTACTTATGCAGAATATCTGAGACTTCATTCAGCTGCAAAAAATCCAAAAAGTAAAGTAAATGTTGCTGTTCTGGATTTTGATGAGTCAAAGTCGAACGGTGCCCGTGTGGAGAAAAACTACAAGGGAAAAGATGTTGTTCTTACAGATGAAGATTCTTCTGTAACCTGGAAAGTAGATGTGCCTGAAGCAGGTTTCTACAATATTAATATGGAATATATAGCCGTTCCTTCAAGAAACGTTAATATGGAACGTATTCTGTATATTAATGGAGAATTACCTTTTTCTGGTTCAGATACACTCTCTTTTTACAGACTCTGGAAAGATGGTGGTCCTGTAAAATTTGATAACCGTGGCAATAGTATTCGTCCAACTCAGGTAGAGGTGTATGAATATCAGAATGCATATTATAAGAGTGATCTTGGTTACGAAGTAGATCCATATAAATTCTATTTTAATCAGGGTGAAAACGAAATTACCCTTGAATCTACAAGTGAGCCAATGGCAATTTCGGCCATTACTCTCACACCTATCGTAAAATATGACACTTATGAACAGTATGTTGCAAAACAGCCTTCTAAACCTGAAAGCTTTACAGGAAAGGATATTTCTATAAAGGTACAGGGTGAGGATTCTGCACTTCGTTCAGATCCATCTTTGTTCGCACGTTATGACCGTTCTTCTGCAATTACAGAACCATATAGTACAAAGAAAACTATCTTAAACTATACTGGTGGTGATTCATGGAAGATTCCTGGCCAGTGGATTGAGTGGGAGCTTGAAGTTCCAGAAAACGGATGGTATACAATTTCGCTGAAGGCACGTCAGTTCTTCCAGCGCGGTTATGTTTCCTGCCGTTCTGTATATATTGATGGTGAAATTCCTATCGATACACTTAAATCGGTTGGCTTTAAGTATGATTCAGACTGGCAGTTCGCAACTCTCTCTGATGAAAACAAAAAGCCATATAATTTCTATCTTTCAAAAGGTAAGCATACAATCCGCCTTGAGGCTACTCTTGGTGAAATTGGTACTGTAATGCAGCAGGTTCAGGATTCTGTTTACCGTCTCAACCTGATTTACCGAACTATTCTCGTTCTTACTGGTGTAAATCCGGATATGAACCGTGATTATGAAATTCACAAGGTATTCCCACAGGAAGTAGAGGCAATGATGCTTGAAAGCCGCCGCCTTTATAAACTTGTAGACGACTTTGTTGCAATCACTGGTGAAAAGTCTAATCAGATTTCTCCTGCAGAAGTACTTGCACTTCAGCTCGAACAGTTCTATAAGCATCCTGACAGAATTACAAAGGGCTTTGTAAACTTTAAGGATA
>CAMJNC010000242.1 GCA_946407195.1 uncultured Treponema sp.
GCCGGAAAAATCAGCAAAAAATCAGAGTGTAATTGTAATTGATGCAGGCGGAACAAACTTCCGTTCATGTCTTGTAACTTTTGATGCTGCAGGCATCCCAAGCATTTCCGAAATGGAAAAGACCCGCATGCCTGGCGTTGAGCGCGAACTTAGCCGCAAAGAGTTTTTTGAACAGATTGCGACAAATCTTGAACATCTTAAAAATAAAGCAGACCGCATAGGATTCTGTTTTTCATATCCAATGGAGATTCAGGAAGATGGCGATGGCGTGCTTCTCGGGTTTTCAAAAGAGGTTAAAGCTCCGGAAGTTGTAGGTGCAAAAATAGGTGAGTGCCTAAAAGAAGCCTTGGCTAGCCACGGCTGGAACTCAATCAAGCGCATTACCCTTTGTAACGACACTGTAGCCGCTCTGCTTGCCGGTGCAGCTTGTGCCGCTGATGGCGACCGCTATTCTTCTAACATCGGTTTCATTTTGGGAACCGGAATGAATGCAGCATATCTTCAGCCGGACTGCGACTGCTGCAAAATCAAAAAGCAGATTATTGTCTGCGAAAGCGGCAAGTTCCTTAAAGTAAACCGTTCTGATTTTGATATTGCATTTGATAAAACAACCGTAAAGCCTGGCACCTTCTTCCTGGAAAAACTCTGTTCAGGTGCTTACCTTGGACCTGTTTCATGGTTTGCACTTCAGGCTGCTGCAAAAGAAGGGCTCTTTAGTGATAATGTAAATGAAGCTATTTTGAAGCTTGAAGGACTTACCCTGATTGAAATGGACAAGTTCCTTCATCATCCTTATGATAAGGAATGCCTGCTTGGCAAGCTTCTTTGTGACTGTGGCACAGATGATGATGCAGACAAGATTTTCCAGATTCTTGATGCAATTGCAGAGCGTTCTGCACGTTATTCAGCTGCAATTCTCACAGCCTGCGCAATTCAGACCGGCGAAGGAAAAAATGCGGCAAAACCAATCTGCATTTTGTGCGACGGAACAACCTTCTTCAAGACCTACAAGGTTCGCGAACGAGTTTACGGCTATCTTGATGAAGTTCTCACCCGTCAGCTTGGAATCTACTGGAATATTGTAGCTTGTGATAACGATATTACACTGGGTGCGGCAATCAGCGGATTAATTGATTAAAAACATTTAATGTCATTGTCGGGCTTGACCCGACAATCTATATAGAACAATGTTGTAAAGATTCCCGTGTCAAGCACGGGAATGACAATGGAGGGGATATGTCTTTCAAAAAGTCTTTGGGGAAAACTTTTGTTCTTTTGATTATTATTCTCATTCTTCTGGCGGGCGGCCTTTTATGGTTCGACTACCTTGGCGTAGTTCACGTTAAGTCAGTTTTCTCGCCGGTATATAAGGTACTCAAAAAATCTCCTCAGACTTCTACGACAACAACTCAGTCACGCCCCCTCGTTGCAAATCTCGATGAAGACCGTCTCCGTAAGCAGCGCGAAGCCCTCGATATTTTCAAAGAAGAGCTGGATAAGCGCGAATCTGACATTCAGGCTGCAGAAAAACAGAATGAACAGGTAAGTACAGAGCTTGCAGAACGCGAAAAAAATCAGGAAGAGCGAGAAAAAACATTTAACCTCAAAGTAAAAAAATACGATGATAAGAATATAAACGTTGAACAGATTGCTAAAAATCTGAATGGTATGAGACCTGAAGCCTCGGTTGCTATTCTTGTTGCGATGGATGATCAGACAGTAATTGACGTCCTTCGCAAAGTCGAAGAGATTGCAGCTGCAGAAGGTACTTCGTCAATGGGTTCGTACTGGCTTTCGTTGATGCCATCTGACCGGGCTGCAGAAATACAGCGGAAGATGATTAATAAGCCGGAGTCCCTCGACTAGCATTCAGCATGGCAAATCTTCAACGCTAAAAAGGAGATTTGCCAAGTGTCATATCAGGCAATCACAGATATCATCGTAAATCCGAATCAATTCAGTGATTTACAGTTATCTTCTACAGTAAAAACTTCTCCTAATGCAAATTCGTCTGTTTCTTTTGCAGATATTCTTACGTCATATACGACCGAAGAGCCTGCAAAGCCGGAAAACACAGCTGCAGAGTCACCAAAAAATATTTCTGAAGCTGATAATTCCAACAAAACAGCAAAAACAGAAGAAAAGCTTTCTGAAAATCAGGTTTCAAAAACTGATGATAACAAAGCAGAAGAGACTGTAGAAAAAACTGACTCAAAAGATTCTGAAAAAATCGATGATTCAAATCAGAAAAACGATAAGGTTTCTGCAAAAGACGAGACTGCGAAAAAGTCCGCAGATCTCGATAAGTTAGAAAAAACTAACACAGTAACCAAGTCAGAAAAAGATCTCAAAGACAAGGGAAAAAATAAAAAACTTTCCGAAAAAGATTTTTCTCGTATCGAAGAAATAGCACAGAGCGCAGACAATGCTGCAGATTCAGTAAAACAGGCAGCTTCAGTTCAGAATCTGGCACGCGCTGAAGAAAAATTTGAGCTTAAAGATGATACAGACTTCGAAGCTGGTGCAGAACTCGCAGTTTCGGCAGATGCTACTGCAGAACTTGCCTTGAATCAGTCAGGAGCAGCTAACAACAACGACGCTTCAGCTTCAGATTTTGACTTCTCTAGCAATAAGGGAGAAAACAAAAAGTTTGCACTCGATAAAGACGGAAAAATCACAGTAGAAGATCAGCGTACAAAACTCAGCGCCGACACACAGAATCAGCTTGCCGACTCAAAAAAATCTGCAATCAAAACCAGCGAAATAAAACTAACTAACGATAGTACGGCTGTAATGAGCGTAGAACTCAACCCTAATGCAGAAGCTGACGTTCTTTCTTTGAACACACAAACTGCTGCAAGCAACGGTTCAAACTTCCAGGCAATGCTAAGCAATCAGCTTAGCAATGTTGCACCAGAATTTGTAAAGGCCGGAAACCTCGTATTAAAAGATAACAATCAGGGAACAATCAATCTTGTGCTTCACCCGGATGACTTGGGCAATGTAAAGATTCACCTGTCCCTGGACGGAAAGACCCTTAGCGGTCATATCACAGTTGCAACAAAAGAGGCACTTCAGGTTTTTAAGGACAATGCCGAAACCTTGCGCGAAGCCTTTATAAAGAGCGGCTTTGATGCAGCTAACTTTGATGTTGCAATGAATAATGGAGGTTCTTTCAATCAAAGCATGGGCTTTGAGGGACAGAACGATGGTACAAATCTGTTTGCAAAACGTGTTTACGGAAGTTCGGCTGGGGGGCTTAGTGCCGAACTCGACAGTATCTTTGAAAATGCAGAGGATATTTCAAATTATTCTGTAAACATCGTTGCGTAAATTGACGATTATAAAAAAGATCCCCGGGTCAAGCCCGAGGATGACAAGGGAGTAGAATGATGGAACTACTTAGCACACACAACAGTATAAACACTCAAATGAGTGCGAGCGAAAAGTTTATGGTTGAAAACGAAGTTAACAACTATAACAAAACGCTCGTTGTAGAAGGAAGAAAAACTTCCAATGAATTAGGAAAGG
>CAMJNC010000243.1 GCA_946407195.1 uncultured Treponema sp.
AATATCACGATTCGTGTTTCTTGCTCCACTCGGTTGGCGACATTCCTGTTTCTTCACGGAATATTTTCATAAAATATTTTACATCAGAAAAACCACAGCGCTCTGAAACCTCGTAAACCTTGTAGGTACCTTTTTCCAGAAGCTTTTTAGCCTCATCAATTCTAAGGCGCTTAAGATACTCGTTAAAGTTTACGCCGGTATGCTCCTTAAACTTTTCTGAAAACCAGGTGTAATTTACCGAAACCTGATTTGCAACCATTGCCATGTTTATGTTTTTCTTAAAATGGGTCTTTATAAACGCAAGTGCTTCTGTAATATACGGAGACTCTTTTGTATTCTGCTTAAGCAATGCCGAAAGATAAACTGCGTAATCCATTACGCTGGTCTTCCATTCACCAAGATTTGTATTTTCGAAAATGCTTTCAATCATAATGCTTTTGATATGCAGGTACATATCTGAATCTGTATAACCCGGATATCTTGTAAACATATTCGAAGTAATTTTTCTGTACAGATAATATAGAGTTTCAGAATTTAATTTTGCATTTTCTGTAAAGCAGGTTCCAAACAAAGCAACATCTGCCTGTGTTTCTTCTGGAGAAGCAATATCGCAGTGACCAATCATCTTTTCATAAATTTCATCGAGCGACGTAAAGTCATTTATGTGCGTATCATTCTCCCAGAAATAAAGACCTCCACGACGGCTGTCTTTTAAAACCTCTCCGGTTTCTGCATCAAAGAAAGCCTGCATTGCGGCAGTCATTGCCTGACGTCTCATTGTGCGCAGCATAGAATAATCATCAGCTGGTCCTGAAATACCAACTATGTAAGTGTCAAGGTAACTCGGCTCATACTCTACTTCTTCGCCATCAAAAGGATAAACGATCAGCACAGAGTTTTTTGTCTGTTCAATTACATAATAACGGCGGCCATGCATAACAGCCTCAAGTGCCTGAACTGAATTACGTCCATAAATTACAATGCAACGAAGTCCGTTTTTTACTGAAATTTCCGGAAGCCCCGAAACATCATCAAGTCTTCCCTTTTCAATAATCTGGCGGAATTTCTCTTCGTTCTTTTCCTTTTCTTCTTTTAAGGAATCCATGATTGCAGAGTTCACCGCAGTAATCAGCTCTTTTTTATCTACCGGCTTTAAAATATAACTGAGAGCTCCGCTTTGAATTGCGGCCTTTGCGTAAGAAAAATCATCATAACCGCTGAGTACAATAATTGCAGGACGCATTACCTCATTGAGCCCGGAAATATTTTTCATAAGCTCAACGCCGTCCATAACCGGCATACGGATATCGGTAATCAAAATTTCCGGCTGCTTTTCTTTACAAAGCTCAAAAGCTTCTTCGCCGTTTTTTGCTTCAACAATTTCGAGCGGGATATCTATAGAGTCTAAAAGAATTTTTTTAAGTCCCGCACGAATGAGTTTTTCATCATCAGCTAAAACTATAGTAATCATTGTGCACCGCCCTGGCGTGGAACCGGAATCTTAATTAAAGTTCCCTCACCCTCTTTAGACTCAATTACAAGTCTGTAATCTTTTCCGCAGAACACCGTGAGTCTCTGCTGTATATTTTTTAATCCTATGCTGCCGGTTGAATCTCTTTCGTAAGTATCATCAGCAAGATAAGTCATAAGCTCCTCCTGCTTTTCCTTTGAAATACCCTTTCCATAATCGCGTACACAAAGCCAGATGCGGTCAGATTCCGGATCATCACATTCTGTATAAACTCTAATTACAGCATCTTTTCCAAGCGGCTCAATTGCATAGAAAAAAGCATTTTCAACAAGAGGCTGCAGGCTCATTTTTGGAATTATAATTTTTTTACATTCATCACTGATTTCCGTTTTAAGCGAAATTACATAATCGTTTCTGATATTCAAAAGATAAATGTACGAACGGATATAATCCAATTCCTCTTCCAGAGTTACCGAATGAACACGCCAGCGCAGACAATAATGCATGAGCTTTCCTAAAACGTTAATGCTTTCTTCAACATCAGTTTCGCCTGCAATAACCGCCTGCATTTTGATTGTCTCAAGCGCGTTGTAAAGGAAGTGGGCATTTATCTGGTTCTGCATTGCCTTCATTTCTGTGTCGGCAATCAACTGCTGCTCCTTTTTGATTTCTTCAATTTGACTTCGAAGCTGCTCCGTCATTTTGTTAAAGGTCTGCTGTGCTTCTGTTACTTCATCCTGACCAGTTACTTCAACAAGGGCTTCAAGATTTCCATTCTGAACCTGTTTCATTCCACCAATCAATTTGTATACACGAGCCATAAGGCGGCTTGTAAGATAGCGGATTAAAAAGTACAAAAGGAAAATCGTAATAAAAAGACCAATCAAAATTCCTGACTGTATCAAAAATAGACTTTTCTGAATTTCTTCCGAAGAACAGGTATGCAGCAAAATAATATTTATATCTGGAATGCGTATCCAGCTTGAATAACAGACGCCATTTGTATTTTTAAGAATTACCCTTCCATAAGGTGAAAGCTCTCCATGCTTTCTGCGGAAAACTTCTTCATAAAAATCTTCAAAAAGTTTTTCACTTAAGGGTTCGTTTACGCGTTCAATAATTTCATTTGTAATTGGAATAAGCTCCATTTGATTTGTCTGTTCGTTTAGAACCTCGCGGAATGCATAATCATTATTGAACTCATTTATTTTTTTAAAGAGGAAGGGAAAAAAATCGCTGGTCTTCATAGCTATCTGAATGTAACCAATTTCCCTTCGATTTTTTTCCAGTCTTCTTGTTGAACAGACAGATTCATATTTGAGTGAACCAAGATTTCCAAGATAATCAGCAGTGTATCCGAATTCCCAGCGGTTCAGGTTCTCCAGATTTGTACGTGTTGAATTCATAAAGATTGGCCAGCGTTCTGGAATTAAAGGACTGTCACTGAAAACGCGAAGTCCATAAATGTTTGGAACTGTCTCTAAAGTGCGTTCAAGCATTGTTGTTTCAGAAATCATTGTTTCAATAATTTCTTCTTCATCACTGCGCTCAGGCATTGCAAAAAAAAGTGTTAATCTATCGTTACTTTTTATGAGCTTTTCAAAAAGATTAAAGGATTCGATATTTTTATTTACGATTTCTAAATTTTCCTGAAGCAGGCCTTCACTATTAGCTTCAAGCTCTTCTACACGGGAATTACGGATTAACCCCATTGCAGTAATTACTAAAATAAAAAGGGGAATTACGACAATACAAGTATAAGCAAAAACTAATTTTTGTGAAAAGTTCATGGCTCTCATTTTATATGATAAACCTCGTATTGTCGAATTTCCCCAAAACCAGCCCGTGTGCCGTAAACACGGGCTATCATCAATTACATACCAAGCTTCTTCTTGTTAGCGTTCATCAATACAGTCTGAGCATCGATAACCTTGTCGATTCCCTTGTCTTTCTTGTACTGATTGAACTCAGCAACGATCTTGTCGAACTCAGCTTCTGAGCCGGCACGAATCAACTGTGGAAGAACCTTACCCCAGCGGCGCTGGATGTCTTCGTAAA
>CAMJNC010000244.1 GCA_946407195.1 uncultured Treponema sp.
GCATGGAAAATATCAATTTCTTCACTCTGCTCTCTTGTAAGTTCGTTTGTAAAGCCTACAATACAGTACAATTGAACTGGTGTAGAACGTCCAACTACGCGTACCTGATCCAGTCTCTTTGCAGCAATTGCTCCCTTGTGAACACCAGAATCAGCCATATTCCAGGTATCATCTGAACACATAATCCATGAACCATATGCCTTGTTTACACCTTCCAGGCGGCTTGCAAGGTTTACAGTATCACCAATCATTGTGTAATTCAGCTTACTGAAGGTATCGGTTTTACTTCCCATGAGTCCAACAAAGGCTTCTCCAGAGTTTACACCGATTCGTGTCTGCAGCGGTTTAAGCTGAATTGTTTCTTTTGTGCCATCTTCATGAGTAATCTCTTTAGGTTCAAACAAATCTGCATGCGTTTTGTTAAACTCAACTTCAACTTTTTTCATGCGGATTGCAGAATCCAGACAAAGATAGGCCCATTCTTCCGGTGTATGAGTGTTCATTGGATCTGGCGCACCAAACATAGAGATAATTGCATCTCCTTCGTATTTATCGATGTTTCCACTGTTACGCAGAATCTCATTAGACATCTGACCAAGATATTCATTAAGAATTTCAATAAGCTTGTTTGGACCTTCATCTCCATAAAGCTTACCAATACTTTCACTGAGGGTTGAAAATTTCTGAATATCAGAGAAAAGCGCTGTAATACACTTTTTCTGACCCTCGGTCTTAAAGGCATCTGGATTTTTACGAAGCTCGTTTACTGTATCTTTGTTTGCAAAAGAAGAAGCAATCTGTGTAATAAACTGCTTTTCTTTTGTACTTAAATAGAAACGGAAGCCTATTCCTGCAATCAAATCTACAAACAGATAAAGTATTGTTCCCACAAACTGTATGTAATATCTGCTGAAAACAAAGAGTCCACCCCATACAAGACAGTAAACAAGATATGCTGTAAAGCTCGAAATATTCTGAGTAGTATTTGAAGCATTAAACAAAATAAGCATGAGTAAAGATAATGCAAGAGCAAGTAAAAAGCCCCACTGCCATTTTACAGTACAGATAAAGTCTTCTTTAAGGAGTGTATTCAAAACATTGGCGTGAATACCAACATTCATAAACTTAGTTTCATAAGGAGTTGCTCCAATATCAGTTGTAGAAGTTGCAGTGTTACCAATGATACAGTAAGCATCTTTATACAGAGGTTTAAGCTCATTCATAAAATCATTAAACGCATCTGTAAAGTATTTAAGGTTATCAAAATCTTCATCCAGGTAGCTGCGCATTTCTTCTAACGAAGGATCTCCAAAGCGTTCCATCAGCTGGTCAAGTCGTGCGCTAACATCGCTAAAGTGGCCGGCATTGCTGTACTGTCTTACATCAGAATAAAACTGACTTCTCAAATCAAAATAAGACTGGTATTCTTCATCAGTTATTCCGTCAATCAAAGTTCCATCTGAATTATAACCGGTACATTTTGCAAGTAATGCTTCTTTAAATTGATTTACAGCCTCATATTCATCTAGCAAAGCCCACGCTTCTGCAGTATAAGCCATTTCTGAACCATCATCATTAGCAACAGCATGCATTGCAATATAGTTCAAAAGTGAAATAATCTGTTCTTCAAAGGAATCGAGTCTTATAAGGTTGATAATTGAATCATTTTTAAAAGAACTGTCGCTCGAACCGTGACGGTAATTAATAAGCATACGACCATAAGGGTCCAGTGGAATTTTCAAGTCTTTGCGGGCACCTGTATATGGGTTTTTAGCATTTTTAACAATCAGGTAATCCTTCTCACGAATCATTTCCTGTGAATCAATAAGATCAAGGAAAGGTCCAAAAGCAAGCTGATTTATATAATGATCATTGTATTTTACTAAAAGCTGCATTCTGCGGCGAATACCGTCTCCGTCTACTACAGAGTTTGTATAGTTTGCACCATAAGCACGGGTCATAAGCTTGTGCATAGCCGGATTAAATCCGCGAGATTCGCCTGTTGTTAAAGAAGTATAATCGTTACCTATCTGAATAAGGTCTAATTTATCAGTTACTTTGTCTGTAAGAATTCGATTTAAAATGTAATTGTTTTCTTCCGGTGTTATATCGTAACCAAGATCATCATGATTTATAGTCAGATAAGTATGACCAAAAAACTGAATACAACGTGCAAAATATTCATCGTTATCGCGCGACATATTGTCTGCAATGTAGTTCTGGAGGTTTTCAAAGGTTGGCTCAATATTTTCTCCAATCATTTCATCTACAAGAGCCGGTACTTCAGATGCGCGGATATAACCTGCATCAATTGCAGAAGAAAGCTGCCCTATTAATTCGTTTACAGTATCTTCTGTTGCATAAACCTGTTTATAGATTTTTTGTTCGGCAGAAGGAGCAATACCGTTTTTTGTAGGTGAAATATACTCAATATCGAATATTGCACATTTTGCACCAAGCTCTTTCATTCGTAAAAGAGCATCTGCGTAAATATCGCGGCTCCATGGCCATTCACCAAGCTCTTTAATTGAAGGGTCATCAATTTTTACGAGCATGATGTTTTTGTCTGCAGCGGGTTCTTTTCTACGACCAAGAAGTGAATCGTAAAGACGGAAATCTAATTTTGCAAAAATTCCAGAATAAAATAAAACTCCGAATAGTAAAAATACAATTATTTTAATTATAAAGCTGATAAATATATTATTTTTCTTCATATATATATTATATCAGATAATTTTATATAAGTAAAAAAATTAATTCTAGAAATCTTCCAGCGCCAGTTTTGCAACCAGCTGTTCGGCTTCTTTTTTGGACTTTGCTGCAACCGGGCCGTAGGTCTTGTTTCCCAGATGTACGCATACTTCAAAGGTCTGGTCGTGATCCGGTCCAGACTTAGAAACCAGCTCATATCTCGGGCACTGCTTGGTCTTCTTCTGGAACTTTTCCTGAAGCTGGGTTTTAAAATCTTTTACACCGTTAGAAACTACATCTTTTACAGCAGGTTCAATAAAAGAAAGCACATACTTTTCTGCAGCCTTGTAGCCCGATTCGAGATAATAGGCTCCGATAATTGCTTCCATACAGTCTGCGAGAATTGCAGGCTTTGTACGTCCGCCACTCATCTCTTCGCCGTGACCGAGCATCAAAAGCTTGTCTATTCCAAACCTTAATGCAACGGGAGCCAGGGCCTTTTCTGAGACTACAGCTGATTTTATTTTGGCAAGATCGCCTTCCGGATTGTCTAATTTTGTATACAGATAAGATGCTGTTACCATTCCAAGGACAGAGTCTCCAAGGAACTCAAGCCGCTCATTATTTTTCACTCCATGCGCTTCGTTTGTGAGTGAACGATGATGAAAGGCCTGGTCAAGATTTTCCAGATTCTTAAAAACTATTCCCACTCTGTCACAAAATTCAGACAGTTCGTGTTTTCTTTGTTTAGTTAATTCCATAATAAACCTAT
>CAMJNC010000245.1 GCA_946407195.1 uncultured Treponema sp.
TGGTTTAAATGATAACCCATAAACTATAATTTGTAAAATAATAAAAGCAATGTTATAATAAAAATTATGAGTGAGGAAATTTCAGATAACCCTTCAAAGGTTATAAAAAAACGTTCTGTTCTTCTTGTTGATGACGATACTGTAACACTGCGCACAATGAGCAACTGGCTTAAAAACTATTTTGATGTTGCTGTTGCAAAAAGCGGAGCAGCCTGTATTTCATATCTTGCAAAAAACAAACCCGATTTGATTCTTCTCGATTATGAAATGCCTGTTTGTGATGGCGTTCAAACCCTCGAAATGATTCGCAGCGAAGAACAGTATGCTGATATTCCTGTATTTTTCTTAACTGCCGTAACAAATACAGAAAAGGTAATGTCTGCCCTCAAGCATAAACCGCAGGGATATATTCTTAAAAATACAAGCATTGCCGATTTCCTGACAAAAATAGGTCATTTTTTTGATGTAAAGCTTGAATAAACGCCTTTTACGAGGTCGCCATGGATACTCCTGCAAAAAAGCTTGCTAACCTTGCGAATCTTAAACGTCTTTTGATTTTTGCCCCGTCTATGGCAATTTACCTTACCACGGAATTCTGCAGGGATTTTATAAAACTGCTTTCCCCTGCTAATTCCGGAAAACTATTTTTATCTGTAAACGCATATCTTATCTTTGTTATTTTAGATGCCCTTTTTGTAATTACTTCCCTTGTAATATTCGGCTTTTCGCTTAAGGCTAAAAAAAAGCTTCGGGACGACCAGTGGAATAATTTTTACTTTCAGATAGTACAGATATACGGACTTTTTATTACATTCTGCGCCTTTATTTCGGTAATTGTAACAGCCCGCACCTTCGGCGTAGCTGATTTTACCTTTGCATTTATAATCGTTGTTTTAACCTCTGCCCTGCTTTTTATTAACAGTCTGGTAACAATTATTGTAGATGCGCTTTGTTTTATAGCCACCTTTATTCTTATAAAAGCCTTTAATATGGCGGGAAACTACGAGCCATACTGGGCTTATATCATCGTCTTTATGCTGATGAGCACTGGTGTAGCATTTATAAAGGAGAAATACTTTTATGAAGTGCTGGAGCGGGAAAGATTAAAATCGCTTTTTCTTGCTAATATGAGCCACGAAATCAGAACCCCTATGAATGCAATTGTGGGTATGAGCGAGCTTGCTCTGGACTTTGATTTGAAGGACAACGAAAAAAACATTCTGCGTCAGATCCGCTCTTCGGGAATAAATCTTGTAGGAATAATAAACGACATTCTCGATTTGTCTAAAATTGAATCGGGCAAAATGACTATAAACCCGGTGGATTACGACCTTGTAAAGCTGATGGACGACATTATGAATGTTGTTGAGGTTCGCCTTAGCGGAAAGCCTGTTGAGCTGATGCTTGAAATAGACCCGAAGCTTTCAAAGCTTTATAACGGTGATGATTTGAGGCTGCGCCAGATTTTAATAAACCTTGCAGGCAACGCTTCTAAATTTACCGAACAGGGGTATATTAAGCTTAAGGTGGAAGACCTTTCTAAATATCAGGATAAAGAAGGCCTTAAAATTAGCATAATTGATACTGGAATAGGTATAAAAAAAGAAGACCTCGGAAAGTTGTTCCGAGCCTTCCAGCAGGTAGATATACAGATGAACCGCTACAAGGGCGGCACTGGTCTTGGTCTTTCAATCAGCAGAAATCTTATTACGCTTATGAAGGGTACAATAAGTGTAGAATCTGAATATGGCAAGGGCTCTGTTTTTTCTATTACTCTTCCGCAGGAAAGAGTTTCGGACCAGAACTGTGGAGAAGCTTACAAGGCTTTGTTTGATGCAGCCCCAGATAGTCCGGACGATGCACTCTTAAAGCAAATCAGCCTGTCTTTAATAAATAAGCCTGAATACGCAGCCTTGTTCAGTGAAAAGAAAAGTATTCTTCCGTTTACCGCGCCGGATGCAAAAATTCTTGTTGTTGACGATAACGAAGTAAACCTTAAGGTTGCAGACGGCCTTTTGCAGAAGTTTGGTATTCACTGCACCCAGTGTATGAGCGGCTACCTTGCCTTAAATATTCTCAAAAAAGAAAGATTCGATATTATTTTTATGGATCATCAGATGCCCGGAATGGATGGCGTTGAAGCACTTGAAAAAATCCGGGCTATGGAAGAAACGCTGCCTCAGAGTGAAAAGAGCATTGTAATTGTTCTAAGCGCAAACGCTGTTTACGGAGCCCGCGAAATGTTTATGAGCAAGGGCTTTAACGACTTTTTGTCTAAGCCTGTTCAGGGAAAGGATTTTTCAGTCTGCCTTTCTAAATGGCTTAAGCCGGAGCTGATTAAACCAGTTGAGGGTTTTGCTGCCGGAGACCTGGCTGATTTACCTGATGCAGAAAAGATTCCACAGGACTTCCCTTCTCTTCCTGATGAAAAAATTAATCTTTCAAAAGCTGTAGAAATTGCAGGCGGTTTTGAAAACTGGCTTAGTGCAGCAAAAACCTTTGCCTCTTCCATCGAAGAAAAAGCTTCGCAGATTCAAGACTATTATAATAAGGCTGATTATAAAAACTTTACGATTCAGGTACATGCCTTAAAAAGCGCTGCAAGAATTATAGGGGCAGAAAAGCTTTCAAGCCTGGCTGCAGAACTCGAGGAGGCAGGAGATAAGCTTCAAAATGCAGGAGAGCTCCTAAGTACATACCGTGAATATATCAGCCTTCTGGAACCGGTGAAAAATTACGCAGAAGGCAACGGCGAAAAACGCGAGGCCAACCCGAATGAAATTGACGCTATCATTAAAAATATTCTTACAGCCTGTGAGGCCTGCGATCTTGCTGCTCTTGAAGAAAACTTTGCTGAGCTAAAAAAAATAAAACTGCCCGCAGAACTCGAAGCAAAAATGCCAGAACTCTCACGGGCAGTTGAATGTATTGAATTCGAAGATATTACCTACATTTTCTCCAAATAAGGAACAAGGACAAGTTTCATAGCGTTCTTGATTACCTGGAGTGTACAGTCTGCAAGGTAAAGACGTGCACCTGCAAGCTGCTTGTTTTCTGCATTTACAATAGAACAGTTCTGATAGAACTTACTGAACAGCTTTGCAACCTCATAAACATAAGCGGCAACTGCACTAGGGTCAAGGTTTTCTGCAGCCTTAGCAATTACTGAAGGATAATCGCCGAGAGTCTTAATCAAAGCCCATTCATCTTCGCTTGTAAGGAGGGCAACAGCTTCCTCGCTCGAATCTTCAGTAATACCAGCTTCACCAGCCTTTCCAAGAATAGAATTAATGCGGGCACCCATGTACTGCAAATAAGGACCAGTATTTCCGTTGAAGCTCAAAGACTCAGCCGGATTGAAAAGCATATCCTTAATTGGAGTTGCCTGAAGCATATAATAATGAAGAGCACCAAGTGCTACCTTTT
>CAMJNC010000246.1 GCA_946407195.1 uncultured Treponema sp.
CACCGAAGAAGAAGTTGATGTTGTTGTCACCTGGGTCACCAGTGAAGAATTCCATATAAACTGGATCAGAAGCTGAACGATTCTTGAGTCCGAGTTTTTCTACGAGGTAATCACCCTGGATTGTACCTACTTTGTAGTTATCGAATGTTGCATAGTATGTAACTGCTTTTGAATCCATGATAAGGCGGTCATAAGCGATTACCTGGATCTTCTTTTTGCGAGCTGTTTCAAGTACGTTAGAAAGAGCAGAACCATCGATAGATGCAATTACGAGAACCTTACATTTACCTGTAATCATGTTCTCAATCTGTGATACCTGTGTTGGGATATCGTTGTTAGCAAACTGAAGGTCTACTACATAGCCAGCTTTTTCGAGCTGTGATTTCATGTTTGAACCATCCTGGTTCCAGCGCTGAAGGTCTTTTGTAGGCATAGATACACCAACTTTTGTTCCCTTCTTAGCAGCGGCAAATACACCACCCATCAAGGTAGCTGTTGCCAAAAGAATAGCGATAATTTTTTTCATAAGAAAAAACACTCCTAAAATTTTTTTATGCAGAGCCAACGGCTCTTTTTACAGTTTGTAAGTATAACTCAAAGGAGTGGTGTGAATTCGCCCGAATTCTTCAAAAATTTGCTATTTTCTTATTTTGGATAGGGAAATATCCCTAGGAAAAAGGTGAAAATCTAGATTTTTTTGTGGTTTGTTTTGTGCTAATGCTACTCAACCATCGGGGTTTAGTCTTTATACACAGATGCCGCACTATGAAATCCCGAATCAATAATTACTTTATCCAGATTGTACTTGTCTACATAGGTCGGATCCAGCCAGATTGTTGGAATATCGGCAAAACCGTTTTTTATAGGGCTGATGCGAAAGCGGGTTTCGGAGATTTCTTCGCCTTTTGCAAGTTTTACTGCGCACTCTGCGGCAACCTCGGCCAGTTGAATAATCGGTTTGTAAATAGTAAATTCCTGTTTTCCCTGTACGATGTACTGGCAGGCAGAAATGTCTGCATCCTGGCCGCAGACAGGGATGTGAGTATCCGGATAATAGCGGTTGATAGCATCAATCACGCTGGCGGCAACGGCATCGTTTCCGCAGATAATGGCATCCGGAAAAATATCGCTCTTTAGAATGCGGACCATTTCCTGGTAAGAAAGGTCGTAGTTCCAGCCGTCAGTATAAAAAATATGATTCAGGCGGACAGAACTGTTTCGAAGAATACGATTAACACCTTCCATAATCAGGGTCATGTTATAATCTTCTTCGGGACCAAGAATACAGTACCAGTTAATTCCTTTT
This sequence comes from uncultured Treponema sp., assembly GCA_946407195.1. Classification (GTDB taxonomy): domain Bacteria; phylum Spirochaetota; class Spirochaetia; order Treponematales; family Treponemataceae; genus Treponema_D. The sequence goes on from CAMJNC010000246.1 coordinate 1,307, forward strand.
GTTCGTCTCAGCATTTCCTGCGCCATCTGTTCACCGACTTTTTCGCTGTCGATTGTGAGATAAAGATTGATATCAGCATTTAGTGCAAGGCGGTCATAGGAAATAACCGGAATGCCCTTTGCCCGCAGCTTCTGTACGCTTTCTGTAATGGAAGCAGCATCCTTAGGAAGAACAACAACGGCATCTACATTGCGTTCAAGAAGATACATGAGCTGGCGGTTCTGTTCCTCTATACTGTTGCCGGCATTCTGTACAATTACGTCCGCGCCCATTTCCTTGGCCTTGTTAATAAAAACATCCATATCGCGCTGCCAGCGTTCAATGGCCAGGGTATCAATTGAAAAACCAATTGTAAGAGGGCGGGTTGTGGCAGCAGAAGTTGTGCGGGCAGGCCGGATAGGAGCAGTGCTTTCCTGTTTTTTGCAGGAAACATTACACAGAAGAATAAGAGATAAGATAACTGTCATTCCGAACTTGTTTCGGAATCTTTTTGCAATAGATCCTGAAACAAGTTCAGGATGACGGTTTTTGAGTTCAGAATGAAAATACTTTTTTAACATTATTTTACCTTTCTGTATTCCTTTGGGGAGAGTCCATATTTATTTTTAAATATTCGGCTGAAGTAGTTTTGATCATTGTAACCGACTTTTGCCGTAATTTCTTTAATTGAAAGTTCAGTCTGTTCCAGCAGCTGACGGGATTTTTCCAGACGCTTATCTGAAATAAAGTTGATAAAGGTTTCTCCTTTTTCTTCTTTAAAGAGCTTACTCAAATAGAAGGAACTTACACCTGCAAAGTCAGCAGCAGTTTCCAGTGAAATGTCATCAGCAAGATTTTCTTCAACATAGCTGCAGACCTTTTTGATGATTGGATTTTCTTCCGCCTTTTTTACACTGGCAACTGCATGGGAACATTCCATCAGAAATTTCTGGGCAAACTCTTTTATGAGCTTTATATCATTTTCTGAACTCAGAGTAGAAAAGGCGTTGTCAAAGGTATCGCTGGTAAAGTTTTTATTGAGCTCTCGGGTTGCATTGTTAGCTGTAACTATCAAATCAAAGAAAGAATTTTTTACCTTGTCAGCGGTAAGCTTTTGTGTAATAAGCTCGGAGGTAAAAAGTTCAAGAAAAGATTTAACTCCGTTGGTGTCGCCGGTATTGAGTTTATTTATAATCTGATTTTTGAATTCATCCTTACCAGTTTTTTTAGCAGCAGTATCACCATCTTCTGAGTAACTCATTCCATCAGAGAAAATCAGGCCGCCGCTGGAGCTCGACTTATTAAGTGCAGAAAGAGATTCTGCATAGGAAGCCTGCAGCTTTGTTTTATCGCTGAAGATGGTGCTTACGCCGGCCCTGATTCCTGCGGTTATATTATAACAGAGGGCAGTGTAGAGCTTTTTTATCTGTTCTTTAATTTCGTTATAATCCGGGGTAGCAGAAAATATAGGAAAGAAAACAGCAATTCGGTTCATCATAAAGGAACTTACGAGGCAGCGATGTTCAGTATTCAGAAGTTCGTGAATCTTAAGATAAGTGCTGTACTGGTTATCTGAATTGATGTTAGGAAATTCAAAACAGCAGAAAACCCAGAGATTATCGGAAATATTAAAATAATCGAGATATGAAGAAAGGTCTGTGGATTTATCGTTGTTATAAATACAGGCGTAGATAAAATCATTCTCAATCATTGGAGAAACCATGTCCAGTTTTTTGTGAAGCTCCCGGTCTGCGCTAAGTTTTCCCTGCTTTTCTTCTACCAGCTGCATTGCTCCACGAATTGTCTCAATAACAACGTTGCGGTTTACAGGTTTTGTAATGTATTTGTAAGCACCAAGATTAATTGCTTCCTGGGCATATTGAAAGCGGTCAAAGGCAGAAAGAATTACAAAGACTATGTTTGGCTTAAGCTTTGTAATTACGCTTACGGTTTCAAGTCCGTTTAAGCCCGGCATGTTAATATCAGTAAACATAATGTCGATATTTTCTTTCATTACAATTTCCAGGGCTTCTGTTCCGGAAAGGGCAGTGAATACCTTTGCTTCATCAGGGAAGTTTTTGCTGATGATAAAGGAAAGAGAATCAATTACAATCTGTTCGTCATCTGTTACTAATA
>CAMJNC010000247.1 GCA_946407195.1 uncultured Treponema sp.
CACAAAAATTCATTTGCCCTGACTGTGGTGGCGAAATCATAATGAAAACCATGATTGAAAATGGTAGACTTAGAAATCAGGCAGAATGCCAGAAATGCAAACGTGTTGAAAGAAGACCTAAAGACTTTAAATAATCTTTAGTTTTTACTTGCCTATAATCGAAAATCCGCAAGTTTTGGGACAAAACTTGGTAAGCAACTTGTTGCGTCTTAAAACAACGAACCGAAATGGTCGTTTTAGGATTATCGACATAATGGCTCAGAGGTAAGATATGCTTACCGACACAAAAAGACCGTACGTAATCATGAAGCGTACGGTCTTTTTTTTATTTCTTATTAGTTGGCAGCTGACGCCAGTATTCAATCTGCTGCTGCATTAAAATTCTTGATTCTTCAAGAATAGCATTACAGTCTTCCTTTGACTTTGGCGCATCATAAATCTTTAAAATCTTTACACGATAACAGCCGTATTTAAGATTAGTCATAAGCTTACGGATATCACGAAGCTTCCATCCACCGTCAAGTGCACAAACCACAACAGGAAGTCCGCTTGATTCAGAAAGCTGACGGAAGCCTGCAGAAAAGAACTTTCCAACATTACCATCGCGAGTTCTCGAGCCTTCCGGGAAAAGAATAGGAACCTGATTTCTTTCAACTACCCTTTTACCAAAATCAGCAATATAACGGATTGCTTCCATAGGCTTTGCCTTACGAGGAATCATGCAGTGTTCATGAGCACGAAGCATTTCAGACACAAGCGGAATATGACGGCTGAGAGTATCTTTTGCAATAAAGCGTACAGATCTTTCCTTGAAATATTTCATAAAAAGTGGAATATCAAGAAGACTCTGGTGATTTGCAATTACAATAAAGTTTTCCGGGAGGTCGTTCTTTTTTTCATCATAGCCCCAGAAATGGAATTTTCTATAAGTGTATAAAATTGCAAAAAGACGAGGAGCTAAAACCCTTACAATATAATCTGAAATTCTGACACTAAGCTTTTTATAAACCGGATAAACAAAGATATTGGCAATTGAAGCAGGAATTACCATAGAAACTAAACATAAAAAGGTCAGAAAACTAGACATAGGAACTCCAAAAATATTTAATGGAATTATACTCTATAATCAATCAAAAATAAAGGAATTTATTTTTTTTGTTATGTCGGAAAGCGGCTCATACATCTTTTTACATTCAGGCATTGTTGCTATAAATAAGCTTCCATAGCGTTTTTCAAAAATACGACGGTCTAAAACTACAACTACACCCTTATCATCTGAACGGCGGATAAGCCGGCCGATTCCCTGTCTGAATTTTATTACAGCCTCAGGTACACTAAGCTCCATGAATGAACTTCCGCCGCGCTTTTCAATCGCCTCCGCACGCGCAACAAAAACAGGGTCATTAGGTACTGTAAAAGGAAGCTTTACGATAATTACCTGCGAGAGCGACTCTCCAGGGATATCAACCCCCTGCCAGAACGAATCAGTTGCAAACAGCACACTTTCGTTTTCTTTTTTAAAGGCTTCAAGCAATTTTCCGTTATCATCATCGCCCTGTTTCATGATGCGGCCGGGAAAGCTCCGCAAGCTTGCTGCCGCAGCCCTGTGCGCACTCTTAAGCGACTCGTACGAAGTAAACAAAACCAGAGTTCGCCCGGCCGCCGCTTGAATAAGCCGTGGTAAAGCCATCTCAACCCACTGTTGAAACTGAATATTATCAGGAGTCGGCGCATCATTTGGCACCGCGAAAAGCATATTTTTATTATATGGGAAAGGAGAAGGAAACTCTCCTATAATAATACGATCTTCGCCTGCAAGTGTAACACCAGCCCTTCGCATCCAGTAAGAAAAATCGTGACCTGTCTTTAAAGTTGCAGAGGTACAGATAACACTAGACATAGGTTCAAAAACACCATCGTTCATAAGGTGCGAAATATCAAGCGGAGTCTGTGTTAAAGTTATATAATCAGGATCTGCACCATCGCGAATCATATCCGGCGGCAGGCGTCGCTTTTGAATCCAGAAAACATCGTCGCGTTTTTCATCCCATACAGAAAAGTTTTTTAATAAAATTACATAGCTTTCCAGATGGCGTAAAATGACTTTCGATTCCCAGAAACACGGAGCATCCTTGTCGTCTTCGTCTATGCCGTCCATTACCTCACGGATAATTCCAGTAAAGCTTCCCAGTGCACGACATAATTCACCTATTGCAACAAGAAGAGGTCCGAAGTCACGAGCTGTACCTTCGAAAAGACGTTTTGTATATTCGTTTGCAAGTAAATCCTTTGAGGCAATTTCTACGTTTGTAAGGGCAAGCTTAATTTTATTTGTTACATCAAAAGCATCCTGTGCCTTTTCATCATTCGCAGAAAGGACTGCAAGACTGCATAAATGGCCGTACTCAGAGTTTTTTCTTCTACGGTACATCTGATTAATCAGTTTATTAAGCTTAAAACGGTTTACACTTTCGCTGAAAAAGCTTGTGGCAGCATTTTCAATTCCATGAGCTTCATCAAAAATAATATGATGATAAGGAGGAAGTACTGCTGCATCATCATAGCCCGCCCCACTTAAGCGGGATTCAATATCCGCAAATAAAAGATGATGATTTACAACTATAAGATTTGCAGTAGACGCTTCTTTACGAATCTTCATTACAAAGCATTCACCAAAGAACGGACACTTTTTTCCCATGCAGGCATCGCTTTCGGAATTAACCTTTGTCCATACATTTTCAGACGGCATAAAGTTCATGTCGCTGCGGCTTCCTGTTGGCGAAGACTGTGCCCACTCAGCAATTTTTTTCAGTTCCTCGGATTCACCTTCAAAAAGGTCTAGAATGGAAACTGCATCATTAAGGCGTCGTAAACAGACGTAGTTTTGGCGCCCCTTCATTAATACATACTTAAATTTCTTTCCGACAATTTTTTCTACTGCCGGAATATCCTTTTCGCAAAGCTGCTGCTGAAGATTAATTGTACCAGTAGAAACTATAACCCGTTCATGATTTAACAAAGCCCAAAGAACAGATGGAATTAAATATGAATAAGATTTTCCAACTCCAGTTCCGGCTTCGAATACGGCAATTTTATTTTCATTAAAGGCTTTTACAATGTTCTGAAGTAATTCAACCTGAACAGGACGTTCTTCAAAAGATTCTGAGATTATTGATAAAGGTCCACCCTGCGAAATATATCTGCCGGCTTCGAGTTCGTTTACCTTTTTGTATTCAACTTTTTCTTCCGAATCTTCCACGTCCCCACCCATTTTATTATACCACGATCCACGAGTTTTGTCGCAAGACAAAACTCGCTAGAATAAAATAAAAGAGCTCACCGAAAGGTGAGCTCTTTTATTTTATTCATCTCCTAGCAGAATTGAACTGCTGTTGTCGGGATGAAAACCCGATGTCCTAAC
>CAMJNC010000248.1 GCA_946407195.1 uncultured Treponema sp.
CATCACGGATTTCAAAAAAGGGATATTCAGATTCTTCGATTGTGACATTTTCAATTGTCAGCTTTTGACTTTTCCAGGCAAACTCTGGAGAATTAACGCTGCAGTTTTTCAGGCTGATATTTTCGCATTCACGCAGGGCTTTAATTCCACCGAGTCTGCTGTTTTCAATCAAAATAACTTTATCATACCAGAGGGCTGCCCGACAGTTTTCGGTAAAGTTTGTATCGGTGATTTTTGCATTTTCTACATGCCAGAAGGGATAGCGGAGATTCATAAAGCAGCCGGACACGTCGATGTTACGGCATTCCTTAAAAGCGGATTCACCGTCAGCAGGTCCATCAAAGCGGCAGTTTTTTACTGTAAGATCTTTAAGACCGTACAAAGCTCTCTCTTCGTCAAAAGTCTGATTTTCGATAATCACAAAAAAATACCTCAGAATTACAGTTTACCTTTTTTCAAACTCTTTGCCAAAAGGTGCGAGAGTGTAGCAAACAAAATGATAATAGAAATATAATCGATTGCAAAAAGAATGTAGCCGCGTTCCAGGTCAAAGAAGAAAAACTGCTGCTGGAGGATAAGATATTTCCAGACTCCGCGGGCGATGAAAGCGTAAATGCCGTAAGCGCAGATCAGGGCAAGAATAATACGCGGAATGATTTTTGCCGTAACATTTTGAAAGAGGCGTCCAACATGCAGTCCGATATGCAGCGACATAAAAAGATAATACCAGTGGCTGGCAAGCAGATGCGCAATGCGGGCAAAACCAAGGCCGCCCTGGATGTTCAAAAATGTGAAGACGTGATTTGAAAGAATAATTCCGCTTATCATCAAAAAGATTGTGCAAATCAAAATGCAGCAGTTGATGATGGTTTGCATCACGCGATATGGGTTATAATTTCCACGGAAGATAGCTCCGTACCAGCGGCGGTTTAGAGCGATGTGAACGCCCCATAAGACAAAAAGCCCTACGCCTAAGATTTCGTGCACGATGTCTGTCGGGAACAAATAGTTTCCACCCATGAGTATGATGGATAGAATTGTCATTGTAATGTCGATAGTCATTCTTAAGCGCTGGGTTTTTGTCATAAGTTTGCTCCTGTGTTATTCTATTTTACTCCGCATTTTTTAAGCCATTTTTCTACATCCTTTGAAAGAGATGAACCGCCCGAATAATGGATTGAAAGACCTGCTGTCAGCGTTGCCTTTGGTGCAAGCTTTGAAATTGCAGTAAGGCTCTGGCCGAATCTTCCGCCTCCATGAGAGCAGAATGGCATAATTGTTTTTCCCGAAAAATCGTAGTTTTCCAGAAGGGTTGCAATTGGCATTGGAATGCTTGCCCACCAGTTAGGATAGCCTAATATTATTGTATCATACTCTGCCCATTTTTTGCTGTCTATTTTAGTTTTGAGGGCAGGACGGGCCTGTTTATGCTGGTCGCTCTGTGCCTGATCCAAAACAGTGTTGTAATCTGTGGAATAGGGTTTTATAAGTTCAATTTCAATGCTGTCAAAGCCGGTCTGGCGGGCAATTTCACGGGCAACTCCGCGGGTGTTACCGCTCCAGGAATAAAAGATGATAAGTGCTTTGCCGCTGCCAGCTGATTTTTTTGCGCCGGTATTAGCAGCCTCTCGGGTTGTAACTGTTCCTTTTACGCTGTCATCTGCATTGCAGACAAGACGAAGTCCTACATTGTAAGCGGAGTTGTTTTGAGGCATGGCAGCCCGGTAAGCAGAACGAAGATTTTTTCCAAAGTCGTTCCAGCCGCCGCCACGGTAAACACGACGGGTTCCTTCACTTGCGCCTATCGGGTTTGTCACACCTGTGGTCCCTGAGCTTGCCGAAGGGTAGTCGCCATAATAATCAAAACACCATTCACCAACATTTCCGTAGATGTCAAAAAGTCCATTTGGATTAGCCTTAAAGCTTCCAACATCCAGAGTCTTTCCGCGGTAAACGCCTGGGCGGGTTTCCAGAACTTCATCATTAAAATAATTCTGCTCAATCTGATAAGGGTAGTGGCCGTAAAAGTTTACATCCTCGGCACCAGGAACCTTGCGGGAATAGAATGGGGTAGTACTTCCAGCACGGGCTGCATATTCCCATTCAGCTTCGGTTGGAAGGCGGTAGCCATTAGCACTTCTGTTCCAGGTGACTGTATTGCCATCATCTGTAATTGTGTAAACCGGAGTGCGTCCGTCGCGCTTACTCAAGGCGTTACAAAACTCAATTGCTTCCAGCCAGGTAATACTTTCTACAGGAAGCTTGTCTCCCGTAAAGTTTGAAGGATTTTTACCTGTAATTTTGCGCCACTCTGTTTGAGTAACTTCAAACTTTGCCATGTAAAAAGAAGCAAGTGTAACGCGATGTTGAACTTCGTCATTGCTGCGCCAGTCTTCACTTTCGGGACTTCCCATTGTAAAGGAGCCGCCCTTTATAAGGACAAAATCTGAACTGGGTGCGCTGAATGTTGTTGCATTTGCCATCATGATTATTCCTAAGATTGTGACCAAAAAAGTTGTAAATCTTTTCATATTGATTCCTTGCGTTAGGCTATGGAGCACCCGCGAAGCGGTCCACCGCAAGCGAGTGAAACGAGTGCGGAGGATGAGCGTTAGCGAAGTGCGGAACAGCCGACCCCGCGATAGCGGGGTAACGCTCTATTTCAACAAACCTTCAATATATTTCTTAACGTCTGCAGCAGAGCCGCGGGTAAAATCTTTTCCGCCCTTAAAGTCTACGCCCTTTGCAAACTTAGACAAATCTGTGCCGCTGCGACCAAGACCGCTGCCGCCGCTGGTACAAAGAGTAATCATTTTTTTACCCGACCAGTTCTGGCTTTCAACAAAGGTGTAAACAATTTTTGGAGCATAAGCCCACCAGATAGGGTAGCAAACCACAACGGTGTCGTAGCCTGAGATATCGATTTTATTCGCAATTGCCGGACGGCTTTTTGGGTCATTGCATTCAATTGAAGAAAGAGATTTTTTGTCGTGCCAGTTTAAGTCAGCGTCGGTATATTTGTGAACGGGCTGGATTTCAAAAATATCAGCTCCCATTTCTTTAGCGGCATTTTTTGCCATGCGTTCTGTTGTTCCTGTGGCGCTGAAGTAAACGAATGCTGTCTTTGCAAATGCTCCTGTCATAATAAAGCCTCCAATTAAAAGTGTAAGAATAAGTTTTTTCATTTTGTTTCTCCTGAATATATTTTTAGTTATTTGATTTCTACCAGACGGTAATTTCTGGAACCAAATCCGATTTTTTCTGCATGTTCCAGAGTGTGGATTCCGTTTCTGCTTTCAATGCGTTCAATAAGACTGCCAGAATCTTTAGCCTTGTATACTAAATCTACACAGGCCTGGTCCAGTGCTACCGGGTCCAAGCTTGCAAGAATTCCGATGTCGTGCATGTCTGGCTCTGCAG
>CAMJNC010000249.1 GCA_946407195.1 uncultured Treponema sp.
AAATGGTCGGCGACGAATGGACTCCGGGTAAAAACTGTCCTTTTGACCCGATTGCCTCAAAGAAAGCAAGTGAGCTTGGTATGAAGGTTATCTGTGCCGGTGGAAAAAATATTCCAAATATTCAGGCTATTTTGAACGACCAGGAATATATTGGTACAACTATAGGCTAAAAAATCACGAAAAATTTAATAAACCTATTGACAAAGTAGGTAATTAGTTTTATTCTCTTGGGTATAACCTACTAGACAAGTAGGGAATAGGAGGACCATTATGAGTGATATTAAACAGAGTGCATTGGAATTGATTGGCGGAACCCCGCTTTTACAGTTGAACGGATATGCTAAGGTATCTGGAGTTAAAGATGCAAAGATTCTTGCCAAGCTTGAATATTTGAATCCGGCAGGAAGTGTTAAAGACCGTGTTGCCCTTGCAATGATTGAAGACGCAGAAGAAAAGGGAATTTTAAAGCCTGGAGCTACTATTATTGAACCAACTTCAGGAAACACAGGTATTGGTCTTGCTGCAGTTGCCGCAGCCAAAGGTTATAAGGCAATTCTTACTTTGCCAGAAACAATGAGTGTTGAACGCCGTAATCTTCTTAAGGCTTATGGTGCCGAAATTGTTTTGACAGAAGGTGCCAAGGGTATGAAGGGAGCTATTGCCAAGGCAGAAGAGCTTCACGCTGCAACTCCTGGTTCAATCATTCCGGGACAGTTTGTAAACCCTGCAAACCCTGCAATCCATAAAAAAACAACAGGACCTGAAATCTGGAAGCAGACAGACGGCAAGGTAGATATTTTTATTGCCGGTGTTGGAACCGGTGGTACAGTTACAGGTGTTGGTCAGTATCTTAAAGAGCAGAATCCTAACGTAAAGGTAATTGCCGTTGAACCGGCTACAAGCCCTGTTCTTTCTAAGGGAGTTTCCGGTCCTCACAAGATTCAGGGAATTGGTGCAGGCTTTATTCCTGATGTTCTTGATACTAAGGTTTATGACGAAATCATTACAATCGAAAACGAAGATGCTTTTGCCGAAGGCCGCGCTTTTGCCCGCAGCGAAGGAATCTTAGTTGGTATTTCAAGTGGTGCTGCTCTTAAGGCTGCAAGACTTGTTGCAGAACGCCCAGAAAATAAAGGCAAGACAATCGTAGTTCTTTTGCCTGATTCTGGTGACCGCTACTTGTCTACACCTTTGTTCAGCGATAACTAATTAAATTGGTTTGCGGAGCATGGTTTGAGTGTTCCGCAATTTTTTTAAGCTAATAACCTACTAAAAAGATAGGTAAGAGTACAAAGGAGTGCAGAAATGGCAAGAAGTTTTTCTGAGCTTACAAGGGAACATCCTTGCTTTGGTTCGCATGCCGCAAGAACAGGCCGTATTCATCTGCCTGTTTGTCCCGGCTGTAACATTGCCTGCCGTTTCTGCCAGCGCTCCCTTAATTACGAAGAAAACCGTCCTGGAGTTACGGGGCGGGTATTAAAGCCTGAGGAAGCCTGTCAGATTGTCGAAAAGGCCCTTGAAATAAGTCCGGATATTAAAGTTGCCGGAATTGCGGGACCTGGAGACACTCTTGCAAGTGACAATGCCTTTAAGACCTTTGAGCTTATTGGTCAGCGTTTCCCGGGGTTAATAAAATGTATGAGCACGAACGGTCTTTTGTTGAACGAGCGTGCAGACGAGGTGATTGCTGCAGGTATAGACAGTCTTACTGTTACTGTAAATGCAGTAGATCCGCAGATTCTGGTTCAGTTGAATGATTATGTTGTCTGGCATGGTAAAAAGCTTGAAGGCATAGAGGGTGCAAAAATCCTTATTCAAAATCAGCTGGAAGGAATCAAAAAAATTGCAGAAGCAGGAATTACTGTAAAGGTAAATACTGTGCTTGTTCCGCGTATAAATGGAAATCACATTGCGGCAATTGCTCAGGCGGTTGCAGAAGCAGGGGCAGACAAGTACAACATAATTCCTTTAATTCCTACTGCAAAGCTAAAGGACGAGCCGGCTCCAAACTGTGCTCAGATAGAAGAAGCAAGAAGGGCTGCCGGTGAATACATAGAAATCTTTTTGCACTGTAATCACTGTCGTGCAGATGCGGCAGGGGTTCCGGGTAAGTCAGAGATTTCTAAAGAGCTTTATAAGGGCTTTGGAGCTGGTGCTGAAGCTGGAACTGGGGCGCCGGCCTTTGAGGAGAATTTTTCACATGGCTGATGAATCTTCTTCTAAATACAGGGTCGCTCTTGCTTCTACAGATGGAGAGACTGTAAATCAGCATTACGGCCGTGCAGACCTTTTTTATATCTATCTTGTAGATGATGAAGAAGGCTACGATTTAATTGAAAAAAGAAAGGTTCTTCCTGTCTGCCGTGACGGCGGACATATTGCCTCAGAAATGGAAGATAGTACAGCACAATTTCTTGACTGCCGTTATGTGGTGGCTTCGAGACTTGGGGCTGGAGCAAGTGCGGCTCTTACTGCCAGAGGAATTACAGCAATGGAACTTCCCGGAAGTGTTGATGAAGCAATGCTAAAAATATGGAAATACAACCGCATACAAGGGTTGTTCAAGGAGTTTTAAAATGGGCGAAATTAGACAGATTGCAATTTACGGAAAAGGTGGAATCGGAAAATCTACCACAACACAAAACCTTACAGCAGGACTCGTAGAGCATGGTAAAAAGGTTATGGTTGTAGGCTGTGACCCAAAGGCCGATTCAACCAGACTTTTGCTTGGAGGACTTGCCCAGAAAACCGTTCTGGATACAATCCGTGACGAAGGTGAAAATGTTGAGCTTGACCGCATTATGAGAACAGGCTTTGGTGGTACCCGCTGTGTAGAATCTGGTGGACCAGAGCCGGGCGTTGGTTGTGCCGGTCGTGGTATTATCACTTCTATAAGCATGCTGGAAAATCTTGGCGCTTATACAGACGACCTTGATTTTGTATTCTACGATGTTCTTGGTGACGTTGTTTGCGGTGGTTTTGCTATGCCAATCCGCGAAGGAAAAGCCAAGGAAATTTATATTGTTGCTTCAGGCGAAATGATGGCCCTTTATGCTGCAAATAATATTGCAAAGGGAATTAACCGCTATGCTAAGGCTGGTGGAGTTCGTCTTGGTGGAATTATCTGTAACAGCCGTAACGTAGACCGCGAGCTTGATCTGCTCCGTGCCTTTTCTAAGGAGCTTGGTACTCAGCTTTTGTATTTTGTTCCCCGCGACAACATTGTTCAGCGTGCAGAAATTAACCGCAAAACAGTAATTGAATATAAGCCGGATTCTAACCAGGCACAGGAATACCGTAACCTTGCAGAAGCCGTTATCAATAATACTTACTTTACAATTCCAACTCCAATGACCCAGGAGCGCCTTGAAGAAAT
>CAMJNC010000250.1 GCA_946407195.1 uncultured Treponema sp.
AATATCGCGAAGTAAGCCCGGATGGACACGTTCTTGGTGGACCTTTCTATACAATTGAAAAAGGTATGGGTCCAAAGTGGAAGTGGCTCGCTGTTCTCTTTGCAGTATTCGGAGCACTTGCCGGTATCATGGGTATTGGTACAATGACTCAGATCAATGGTATTACTTCTGCTGTAAACAACGCATTCGACCCTAACAGCGCACACATCGCTTTCACACTCTTTGGAAACAGCTACACATGGGCAACAGTTATTTCTGGAATCGTAGTTACAGTTTGTACAGCTCTTGTAGTAATTGGTGGTATTAAGCGTATTTCTAAGGTAGCAGAAAAAGTAGTACCTGCAATGGCAGTAATCTATGTATTCCTCGGACTTTCAATCCTCATCATGAACGCAATGAAGATTCCTGGAGCTTTCGCCCTCATCTTCAAGAGTGCATTCGGATGGAAGGCTGTTGGAGCCGGTGCAATGGGATTCGTATTCAAGCAGATTACAGACTCAATGCAGAAGGGTATCGCACGTGGTATCTTCTCTAACGAGGCTGGTCTTGGTTCTGCACCAATCGCAGCTTCAGCAGTTCAGACAAACGAACCTGTAGAACAGGGTCTTGTAAACATGACAGGTACAATCATTGATACACTTATCATCTGTACAATGACTGGCCTTGCAATCGTAATTGCATTCTATGGCGACATCATTGGTGGAGTTGCAGAATGGAACGCAGGTGCTCAGGGTGCCGTACTTACAGCAACAGCCTTCTCAAAGGTTCTCGGTGGCGACGGTCACTCAGTTCAGTTCCTTCTCATGCTTTGTCTTGCTTTCTTTGCTTTCACAACAATTCTCGGCTGGGACTACTACTCAGAAAAATGTCTTGAATATCTTACAAAGGGAAATATGGGCCCGGTTAAGGCTTACCGCTGGCTCTACATTCTTGCAGTTGCAATCGGACCATACTTCACGGTAAACGCAGTTTTCACAATTGCCGACATCTTCAATGGTCTTATGGCAATTCCTAACTGTGTAGCCCTCATCGTTCTCTCAGGCGTAGTTGCTAAAGAAACAAAGGCATACTTCGACAAGTATCCTACTTTGTAATTTCTTTTACACCATCGCCGCTGGAGCAGGCAAAAAATCCGCCTTCGTATCCAACGACTTTGGTGTATTCAGACTGAACATTCTTAATAAATTCTTCGGTGCTGTCTTTGTGAACCAGTGCAATTGCACAACCTCCAAAGCCAGCACCTGTCATTCTTGCTCCAATACATCCATTCTGTTTTCCAGCAACATCTACAAGAGTATCCAGTTCAATTCCGGTAACCTCGTAATCATCGCGCAATGAATTATGAGAAGCGTAAAGAAGTCGTCCGAGCTCCTGTAAATCATTTGCCTTAAGGGCAGCTACGGCGCGGAGTACTCTGTCATTTTCTGTAACACAGTGGCGCACACGGCGGTAAATTATCTCGTCTTTAATTGCACTGCCGGCTTTTTCAAAAGCTTCCGGTGTAATGCTGCAGAGATCAGGTACATTAAGACCCGCTGCCTGAAGGGCAGCAAGTCCCTGTTCGCATTGAGAACGTCGTTCGTTGTATTTAGAATCAGCTAGCTTACGCTGCTTTTTTGTATTCATAACAACAAAGCGGTAATCGCCAAGATTGAGGGGAACGTATTCATGTTCAATTTTTGCGCAGTCCAAAAGCTCAGCAGTATCCTTCTTACCGGTAGCAATAATGTACTGATCCATAATACCGCAGTTTACGTTCATAAACTCGTGCTCACTCTGCTGCCCCATAAGAGCAATATCCTTACGGCTGATATTAAAGCCAAAGGTTTCGCTTACTGCCCATGCAAAACCGCATTCAAGGGCAGAAGAAGAGGAGATGCCACCGGCGCTCGGAACGTTACTTGCAACAAGAACCTCAAAGCCGCAAGGGAAGGAAAGACCGCGCTTTTTCATGCAGCTTAAAATGCCGTTTAAAAAGTTTGCGTAGTCGTTTGCTTTATCAAATTTAAAATCATCATTAATATCAAAGGTGTAAGTACCAGGGAAAAATAAATCATTATAAATGATTTTTGAATCTGCTCGTTTACGGATTGCGCAGTAAAGGTAGCGGTCAATAGCGGCAGGAAAAACCTTTCCACCGTTGTAATCTATATGCTCACCAATTATGTTTATTCTGGCAGGAGAGGCGAACATTCTTATTTCATTGTCGCCTGCACCATAAACTTCAATAAAGTTTTCTTTAAGCAATTCTGGTGTTACATCAAATTTTTCTTTCATATTAACAGATAACCTTTCCTTCTTTGTTCTTAATTCGTTCTATATAGTCTTCGATGCTTGCAAGTGGTGTGTCAAATTCCATCCCGCCGACAGCCATTGTACCTTCAGTTTTTTCTTCTTCTGCAAAGGCAATGTTATGAATGTCGGAGCCGCTTGTCATAGGAAAGCCGTAAGTCTTTGCGTAAACGAGTGCAAGGTCATTTTGGTCTGGAGTGTTTCCGCCGTTATAAACTTCTACACCGTGAATCTCTCTCGGGTGAATGTGAATTGCATTTATATAGCCGCGAAGTCTGAACGGATGTGCCTGAATCATGAGTCCGCCTTCACGGTTTACTGCATCAAAAAGCTGCTGATGGTTCATGGTTTCTACTTCCGGATGATCAAAAAGCCAGTTTTTATCTAGTCCGTAAACAAGGTAGTCATCACCAGAGAAGGTTTGCTCAATTCCAAAGAAAACCTTAAAATTGCCGCCGTCTGCAGCGTTCTGGCGTTTAGCTTCTGCCAGTGCATTTTCATAGCCTGAACAGTACTGTTCAACTCTTGTGTGCCAGTCCAGCTCATGTGAAACAGCAGTATTGCCGCCAAAAAAGTGGTCTGTTACAAAAATACCATCGTAGCCAAGCTTTTTATAAACCGAAATATATTCAGCACCTGCAGAAGAACCGCATTTGCTTGCCTCGCTGGTGTGAAGGTGTGTCTCATATTTAAATGTTTTCATGATTCATAAGTATATCTAATAATAGATGCTGAAACA
Source organism: uncultured Treponema sp. (assembly GCA_946407195.1). Lineage (GTDB taxonomy): Bacteria > Spirochaetota > Spirochaetia > Treponematales > Treponemataceae > Treponema_D. The sequence goes on from CAMJNC010000250.1 coordinate 3,032, forward strand.
AGTTCAGCATGACAGAGGTCATGCTTTTTGCTAAAATACTCATATGGAAAAGACTGTTTACATCATCGGGCATCGTAACCCGGATACCGACGCGGTTGTTTCTGCTGTCGGCTATGCAACACTTAAAAATCTTTTAGGACATCCTGAATACAAGGCAGCTCGTGCCGGACATCTCAATCCGCAGACTGCATATATTTTTGAAAAGTTTGGAATTCCTCGTCCAGAATATTTGCCAGACCTGGTTCCAAAGGTTAAGTATTATATGCAGGATAAGGTAGAAACTGTAACAGCTGATGTTTCTGTTTGGGCTGCAATCGGTAAAATGG
>CAMJNC010000251.1 GCA_946407195.1 uncultured Treponema sp.
AGAACGATTACCATTTTTTCTTTTTCCGGTAATTCGCTGATAGCCTGTGCTATAACCTTTTTGATTTCTTCACGTTCTGCAATAACATCAGGGTTAAGACTTGAAGGAGATTCAATATTGTTACCAATAGACATATTGTCATTGTCATCTCCGGCATACCATACATCGTTCAAAGAAAGAACGCTGGTACCAGAAACCTTCATAACAGTTCTATGGTATTCATCTTCACTCATATTAAGAGAGCCTGCAATTTCTGAATCTGTTGCAGTACGTCCTAAGCGTGATTCAAGCGAAACAATTGCATCTTCGATTTCGCGTGACTTCTGGCGTACAGATCGTGGAACCCAGTCTATCTGACGAAGTTCATCAAAAATTGCACCACGGATTCTTGTAACGGCATAAGTCTTAAACTTAACGCCCTTTGCAGTATCATATTTGTTAATGGCATCCAGCAGACCAAACTGACCGTAGCCAACAAGGTCATCAAATTCAACTGAAGCAGGGAGTCCTACTGCAACTTTTCCGGCTACATATTTTACAAGAGGCATATACTGCCGTATAAATTTATCTCTCAGGGCCGGAGACTTAGTCTTCTTGAATTCTTCCCAGAGATCATCTTCTTCTTTTTCGTCATTAATTGGCATTTATACTCATCCTCTTTTTATGAATTTTCGTCTGATAATACAGAACTGATTGCCTTTGCCATAAGAGCAGCGTCCTGTACTTCTGCAGGCCCATCATTTTTTTTATGATAACCTGAAGAAGAAACAAACTCAGATTCTGTTCCTGTATCTGAATCATCATCTTCAGAACCTGAACCTTCACTAAAAACAAAGTTTTCCATATCTGGCAGAGTGTCAATTCCACCTTCTACACTGCCTGCTTCAAAATTAGAAACAGCGGTACTCTGTGTTGCAACAGGTGTACTGCTTGCAGCTGTATTTTCCGAAGCAACTGCTTCTGCCGGGATAACTGCTTCTTTTCCAGAAAAGTTTTTTACAGTTTCAAAATTCCTTAAAGGAACAAATCCCTGCGAAGCCGAATTATCTTCGGTTTTATTTGCCGATGTACGAACATCAGAATCATTAAGCATCTGGTGATTTTCGCCAACCACAAAATGATTTTCACTCTCGCTCGGCCTTAACTCTTCATCCTGAATTGTTATATCAACATTCTGTCCTAAAGCAGAAGCATTAGGAGCCGCGGAAGAAGTGTCTGCACTATATTCATTCTGAAAATCACCGCCCGAACCATCAGAAAGGAACTTATTAAAAATAAAAGAAATTCCTAAACCAAGTACTCCGAATACCACGGCAAAAATCAGCGCTTTAATTAAAACGGATAAAATTGAAGAATTGGAAAAAAGACCAGATACGAAGGACAAAATAAATCCGCAAGCTGCGAACAGTCCGATACTTTTTGCACTCCGCATTTTTCCTCCCAATAATAATTACCCGTTAATATTATACACCACTATTTTTTCTTACTCAAGAATTTTTTAAGGAAACTTGAAACTCCCTCGTTGAAGTCAGGTTCCGTCTTTTCAATTCTTCCAACTATATGCTTTAAGTAAACTGCAGGTTTTGAAGTAGGATTTACAACAATGAAAGGCTTTTGTCTGATTACCGAAGCCTGTACAAGAGGATCCTCTGGAATACATCCGAGGTATTCAATCTTATAACCAAGGAACTGTCCTACAATTGTAATGATACGTTCAGAAATACGTTTACCTTCATCAGGAGAATGTACACGGTTTACGATAAGCTTAATGTTTACAGTACGGTCTACAATTTCCGTTGTAATAATTTTAATGATTCCATAAGCATCTGTAATTGCAGTAGGTTCCGGAGTTGTTACTACAAAAACTTCATCTGCTGCAGCAACAAACTGAAGTACGTTATTGGCAATTCCCGCACCAGTATCAATAATAATGATATCTGCATTTCCTAAGGTTGCAAACTGATTTGCAAAATATTCAAGTTCTTCTACACTAAGGTTTGCAATTTTAGAAAAACCATTTGCACCGGCAATGAATTTAATTCCGAACTCTGTGTCCATAATAATTTCTTTCATTGTCTTTTTCTTATTAATAACGTGCATGAGGTTATATTGAGGAACAATATTAAGAAGAACATTTACGTTAGCCATGCCTAAGTCACCATCTATAAGAATGACCTTTTTACCAAGCTGAGCATAGGCAATTGCCATATTTACAGCGAAGTTAGTTTTACCTACTCCACCCTTACCACTGGTAATTGCAATGATTCTTGTGTTATGATCGCGCTTTACTGCAGACATAGTTTTTTCTTCTGCAGTTACGCCACCCTCATTTAATAATTCGCTTAATCCTTCTGCCTGTTCTTCCATAGTTTATTCTCCTGAACAAGACCACGTTAGCGGTCATCTCCAAATTTATCTTCGATATGAATTCTATCCACTTTGAAATTTTCAAGTCTGATAAGAAAATCCACAATGTTTGCTTTTGTAATATCACGCGAAGCAACCTGCCCGTGAGTTATATATGAAATTGCTTTATGCTTTTCATACATAACGCTTATTACATTTCCAAACTGTTCTGATTCATCGCACTTTGTAACGATTACAGATTTATAACCAAACGGTTCATAGTTCTGCATAATATTCTGTAAATCACGTGCTTTTGTTCCGGCTGTTAATGCAAGGTAAATATCCGGATTCATACCTGGCACTTCAAGAAGCATTTTCATCTGAGCAATGTGAGTTGCATCATTAGGACTGAAGCCAGAGGTATCGATAAAAATTGCATCCATATTTGCGCGGTTATCATCATATAAGGTTTTCAAATCTTCTGCGCGCTCTGCCTTATATACTCTTGAGCCGATGTGTGTACCCCAGCGTTCCAGCTGCTCCATAGCGCCAACCCTCATTGTATCGGTTGTAATAAAGCAGATTTCTGGACGCTGTCCATCGTGAGTTAATGCAAAGCTTTTTACAAACTGAGCAGCAAGCTTTACAAGTGTTGTAGTTTTTCCAACACCTGTAGGACCTACAATTATATATACATGTGGCGGACGGAAGGTCATTTCTTTTGCAATTGTAATTGATTCTCCAATCCAGTCTATTACACGACGCTCAACTAAATCAAAGTTATCAAGCTGATCCAGTGAAAAATCATTTCTGATTTTTTCTTCAATCATGCTGATATATGAAAAAGAAAACTCATTCTGTTCAAGCATTTCCTCAATCTTTTTAATTGATTCATGCTTATCCTGAGATGAAGCCGCAATCTGCTGAAGCTGCTGGCTCAAATCTTTTTTCAAGTCTTCAATTTCCTGAGAAACCTTATTTATAATTACAGTTGA
>CAMJNC010000252.1 GCA_946407195.1 uncultured Treponema sp.
AGATACCAATGCATTTTTTATACTCAGATTCTTTTTTTAGCCTTAATACTAATTCTGCTAGCCAATAAATATTATCAGTCTGAACATTCGATTTTTTTCTTCGCCATTCAATTGATTCATATACTTTCTCTAAAGCCTTAACATTTTCTTTTAAATTGTATAAACATTTACTTTCATATAAGCAGAGTTCTTGTTCCCAAAAATCATCTTCTTTTATGGCCCTAGCATACTCTATAAGCCGCAACGCCACTTCAGGTTTTTTGGCAACAAGATAAGATGCTTGAATTTTAAGATACTGTACTTTTGCCGAACCAGACTTTTCTAGCTTATCCTTAAATACACATTCAATTCTATTATTCCATTTTTTGTTTCTATACCAATCATCATTCATCTTTTATTTCCTGCGCCTCAATTAGCGGGCGTCCACATAACATACAATATGGTGAGCCTCGCGATGTTAGAAACCGCGGATTTACGGCAAACTTAAATAAAAGACAAGCGGCCGAGTTACCGCAAACAAAGGAGACTCACCAATGGAAAGTATAATTTATGTTGGAATCGATGTCCACAAGGACACTTACAGTTTGTGCAGTTTTGAAATGCAGAAGGATGTTTTTTTCTCCCAGCATACGGTAAAAGCATCAACTGCAAACGTGGTATCATATCTGAATAAAATTTCAGAGTCTAACGGCAATGCAATCACAGTCTGCGGTTATGAGGCAGGACCCACCGGATACAAGCTGTGCCTTGACCTTCAGCGGCAGGGATTCAACTGCGTAATCATGGCACCAACCTCAATTGCAAAAACTGCAAAAGACAAGATGCTCAAGACTGACAGGGCTGATGCACAGATACTCGCACGAACCCTCGCTTATCATTCATACAAGCAGGTAGTACTGCCGACAGAAAACATCCTTGCAATCAAGGAAGTCGTCAGGCTTCGTGCCAGCGTGTTGAAAAGCTGCAAGAAGGCAAAGCAGAACCTTCTGTCATTTTTACTCTATCACGGAATTTCGTATCCGGGCGGCGGAAGGGAATCTTATTGGACAGTGAAATTTTTTACATGGCTTAAGACTGTCACTTTTGCATCAGATTACCTGACGTATTGCTTTGAGGAATATGTCAGCGAGGTCTCACGTCAAATCCAGCGTCTAGAACAGCTGAATGCAAAGCTCAAGGAGCTTGAAGGAGACAAGGAAATTTCTGAAGGTGTAAAAAAGCTCAAGTGCATTTCCGGAATTGACACTGTTACGGCAATCAGTCTGACAGCGGAAACAGGAGACTTTAACCGCTTTAAGTCGGCAAAGGAATTCGCAAGCTACACGGGACTCATTCCAGGCCGTCATGACAGCGGGCTTTCGGTCGGAAACAGCGTGGGAATAACGAAGCAGGGAAATCAGAACCTGCGGCATCTTCTTGTGGAGTCGGCAAAATCGATAAAGAGGGCGACAGCTTTATCGCACGGCCAGAAATCAAGGAGGCTTCTGGCAAGACAGGAAGGAATGAAGTCTGAAATCATAAACTATGCGGACAGGGCTGCGTTAAGGATAAAGTCTAGGATGAGGAAGCTTGAGATTAGGGGACTGAACTACAACAAGGCGGCTGTCGCATGCGCAAGGGAGCTTGCATGTTTTGCATGGGGAATAATGACGAATCATATTCAGTGAATTTTTGATTCGGTATTTTCAGGATTTATCAGGAAGGGGACAAAGTGATTCGGGGATTGCAGTACATAAACAACCATCTTCGAAACCAGTTTTAGGACATTTTCTGATTTTCAGAATCTGATTCCTGTTAACATAGCAAAAGGGTTCTACGGCGGATCATTGACCTGGAGCGGGCTTGCAGCCTATGCACGAATATCATAGTGGTCACTACCGGACAAGCCCGGACACTGTTCCTTTTCTGTTTTTTTACATATTGACTTTTGGCTCACCATATCAACTGGTTGTACCGCAGGCAGCTTGACTGCCTGTCGGCTACGAACCTTTGTTATGTGATTATTTTTGAATTAAAAGTAAATCTATAGAATCTACTTTTCCTTTTTCTTTATAGAATATTAATTTCCTATAATTCCAAATTCCATTTTCTTTTAACGCATCGACATATACTCGAGATTTTCCATTCTTACCTTTTATAGTATATGAAATAGAGGCTTTACCGGTTCCGTCTCCGTTTGTGCTAATAGAGCCGCTGATGATTTTAGAAATTTTATAATTTTCTCCCAAATATTCTATAATTTCTTGATTATCTTTTATAACTTCAACTGAATATTTATATGGTTCACAATTTGAAAATGAAGAAAAAACAGAAACACAAATAGTTACAGCAAGTAATAAACCAATAGAAAAAATAAGTATATATTTTATTTTTGTATTTTTCTCTGTTTCAGTTGTTTCAACTTTTTTTTCTACTTTTTGCTCAGAATTATTATTCTTTTTATAGAGATAAATTGTTCCATAAATAAATCCCAATGGACCTGTTGAAAATGCCATTGATTCAATTTCTTTATTTTCCTTTATTAAGCAAAGAATAGTATCATTTATAAAACCGTATACTATACCTACCAAACTTATGATTATAATTAAATAACAAAAAAAATTGAAAACTGATTTTGGACAAAATGGATTTATTCTTTGAAATCCTAAGACAATAAATGCCATGCCCCATGCTACGAAATATAAACCGATACTTATTCCGAAAAACAAAAGAGCTTCTTTACACTCCATTCCTTTTGAAATACAAATTATACAATGCAATAAACAAATTACAAAACTAATGCTTAGAATCAATTTTATTTTTCTTTCAAAAAAATCAATAACTTTTTCCATTTTTCCTCCAAATGCGCCCCAGTGCGGGCGTCCACATAACAACTGGTTGTACCGCACGCGGCTTGACCCGCTGTCGGCTACGAACCTTTGTTATACGATTTTTATTTCAAATAGATTATAAAATCTATTTCATATTGTTTTAAGAAGACAAAACTTCTAATTTTTTTAAAGCCGCTTACAACCAATTCTTTGTCTAACCCCTAGAGTTCAATTTCATTTTTTAACCGAGCTTGAGTCGATAAAAAAAACTCCTAAAAAATTTTTTAATTATAATTTCTTTCTAGAAAAAATGTATACCTATCCAGCTCATTTAATGTATATAATTCGTTTTCCAACCCTTTTCGAAAGTTTTCCTGAAAATCAGTTTCCATTAAATACTTTATAATATATTTTTTTGTTTCTTTGCATTTAATCTAAGGAGGGTTTAATTCCCCGACGCTCTGCGTCGAAAAATGATATA
>CAMJNC010000253.1 GCA_946407195.1 uncultured Treponema sp.
ATTATAACACACTATGGCATTGCATTCCATACTATGTTATAATGAAAATCTATGAAAGTTTGGATTAAATATTTGCTTGGTGTTGTTTTAGGCGTGTTTGCAGCTTTTATTCTTCCTACAGAAAATGCTGCTTTTGCAAATGCAGTTGCTTTTCTTACAGAGCTCTTTATACGCGTTGGAAGATACGTTGTTGTTCCACTGATTTTTACAAGTGCAATTGTTGCTGTAAATAAGCTCCGAACCTCAAAAATTCTGCTTAAAACAACCGGGGTATCAATTCTTATTATTGTTGCCTCGTCACTTATTCTGACTCTTGTAGGTCTTGCTTCAATCCTGATTGTAAAGCTTCCCCGCATTCCTATTACAGTAGATGTAGCTACAGAAACCTTCTCGCTCGATGTAAAGGGAATGATTCTTTCACTTTTCCCATATTCCGGCTTTGATGCTCTCAGAGAAGGTTCCTTCCTTCTGGTTTGTCTTGTTTTTGCATTTATAATCGGCTGGGAAAGTGCTTCTGAAGAAATCGGATTTAAGCCGGTTTTCGCACTTTCAGATTCTCTTTCAAATCTTTTCTATAATATTGCAGTTTTCTTTACAGAAATCATGGCAATTCTGGGAATTGCAATTGTCTGCTACTGGACTATGGACTTCCGCAAGGTAATTGAGCCTGGAATCTATACTCCAATGATTATAATGTTTATTGTAGACTTCGTGATTGTGGCAGGAATAATCTATCCGGTTATTCTTCACTTTGTTTGCCACGATCCACATCCATATAAGGTGCTTTATGCAAGTATTGCGCCTCTTATCCTTGCTTTCTTTAGTGGAGACTCAAACCTTGTTATTCCGCTGGTAAACCGCCATTTAAGAGACAGTCTTGGAATCCGTCGCCGCTGCCGTGGCTATACTTATCCAATGTTTGCAATTTTTGCGCGCGGTGGTTCAGCCCTTGTAACAACAATTTCATTCATTTTGATCTGGCGTTCATATTCAAGCTTGAGCATGCCGGTAACTGATATTCTGTGGATTTTCGGACTTTCGTTTGGGCTTTCGTTCCTGCTTGGTGGTATTCCTTCTGGTGGTGCCTTTGTTCTGCTTACAATTTTGTGTTCAAAATATGCCCGCGGATTTGAAACAAGCTTTTTGCTGCTTAAGCCGGCTTCTATGATTATCTGTTCTTTTGCAGCCTTGTTTGACACCCTTACAGCAATGGTAGGTAATTATATTGTTGCCGTTAAAACAAAGAATATAGAGCATCATTCAATTACACACTTTATCTAAATAAAAAAATTTGTTTTTTTGAAGATATGATATATAATATCAAGGATTAGAGGTGTACTTTGGGTATTTCTGTAAATGAGATTGTAACTGGACGAAAGACATTTTTTATTTTGCCTGACACCTCATTAATGCCGGAATCTTATCTTGAAGATTATTTCTCAATAGGCTACGAATGTTATTATGTTCCCTTCGATAAGCGTGTAAATATCAAAAAAAAGGTAAAAGTAATAACCTCGCTTTTTAAAGATTTAATCATCTTTTTCAATATCGATTATAATCTTCCAAATCACGACTGGGACGATTATATCTATGAATATATTCACGAAAATGATAATGCTAACTCTGTCGGAATTATGTATGCAAAGCGTCAGACAAAGGCAGAAAAATCATTAATTGAGCGAAAATACCTTTATGAAATGGGAATCCGCTGTGGTTGTATTCAGCTCGAATACCAGAAAGCTCATAATTTCGACCTCGTAGCCAAAATACTCTTTGCAAATCAGGCTCAGGGAAGGCGAAAAACAATCCGAGCCCTTTGTTCATCTGCCTGTACCTATACTTATACTTACGGACAGTATAATGATTCTATTACCGGAACCCTTCAGGATATAAGTCTTTCGCATTTTACTATTCTTGTAACCGGTGCCGGCCTTGAAATTAAGCTTTACGAAAAGATTTCTGATATTCATTTTAATATCAGAGGTTTCTTGTTCCGTTCAGATGCCGTTCTTGTAATGGAACGTCCTGTAAACGGAGATATGCTTTACGTATTTGCATTTGTTACCTCTTCTGGAACAAACGGTCTCGAGGACAGAACCCGCGGACTCCTTGCTCCGGCCCTTTATAAGCTGATGTCTGTAAACTGCAATGCCATTCTCGATCAGATGTATGAGCAGATTAATGAGGCAGAAGCAGTTGATGAACTGGAAAGCATAGAAGGCGATAAGCCGGAAGACGAAACTTTATAGCTCTTTTTTCTATTCACAAATCTTCCACTTTCTACTAGAATATCTCCCACTATGGAATTTACACAAGAAACTATCGACGCACTTTCAGTTAATGAAGTGGAAATTATGAAAAAAATCGCGGAAGAATTGAATATCCGCGTGCAGCAGGTGAGTGCTGTTATCAGCCTGGTTGAAGAAGGATGTACAATCCCTTTTATCAGCCGTTACCGCAAGGAAAAGCATGACAATCTTGATGAGGTTCAGGTTCGCGACTGTGACCACCTCTATAAATCATATCACAACCTTGAAGACCGCCGCCTTGAAATTGTAAAAGGCATTTTTGCTCAGGGAAAGCTTACAGAAACTCTTTATAACGCAGTTATGTCTGCTACCACAATGACAGCCCTCGAAGATCTTTGGGCTCCGTTCAAGAAAAAGAAGAAGACCCGCGGTATGGTTGCTGCAGAAAAAGGGCTTGAGCCACTGGCTGATTTTATCCTTGGCGACAACGACGACTCTGCAGTTGAAAAGGAAGCAGAAAAATATATTAAAACTGATAATGAAGACCCTGCTTTGAACGTTGAAACTGCTCTGGAAGCCCTTGCTGGTGCAAAGGACATCATCGCAGAGCGTGTTTCTCAGGAAACTGCAAACCGTGAAGCTGTTCATGACCTTTATATGAGAACCGGTACAATCAAAACAAAGGGTATTGTTCCAGAAGGACAGGACGCTACTGTTGCCGAGAACACTTCTACTTACAAAATGTACTGGGATTACAGCGAGCCTTTGAATCAGGTTAAGCCTCATCGCATTCTCGCAATTAACCGCGGCGAGCGCGAAGGTGCCTTGGAAGTTACTATTGATGTTGATGTTGATGCAGCCATTGCAGACCTTCAGCGTCGTGCAGATATTCATAATAACTATCATAAAGACGCTATTGAAGATGGCCTTGTACGTTTGTTGTCGCCTGCTGTTGTCCGCGAAATCCGCAGTGATGAAGCAGACGAAGCTGATGTTCACGGAATCGGTATTTTCAGCGAAAACCTCAAAAACCTTCTGA
>CAMJNC010000254.1 GCA_946407195.1 uncultured Treponema sp.
GCACCGGTATCTGAGTCGCGGTTTTCTACCATATCTGCCATTGTAATAATAAGGCCGTCCTGCATTGTCACAGTAGATTCTGAAAGACGGCGAATATCGCGGATCTGCTCTGTCTGGCTCAACGTCATACGGCAGATTGCATCGTAAAGCTTTTGAATCTCATCGCCGCTGTGAATATTAAGAGAACGGATAAGCTTTACATTTTCTTCAAGAATTTTCTGGTCTTCCGTAGAATCAGAAAAACGGTCTACACAGGCAGCAATTGCACTGATTGGAAATGACATATTATTTCCTATAGACCAGATTGTGTAAGAAATAATTACAATAAAAAAGCCTGCCATAATCAGGAATACTTTCAGAATGAAGCGTCCCATATAGCCGGCAACATATCTCATTGAAACATCAGCACCAATATAGCTGACAGTTATTCCTTCATCATTTATAACAGGCTTATAAATTGTAAGAAGCCAGCCAAAAATATTATCAGACTCTACAGGCTCAATATCCTTTCCATCAAAAAGGACAGGAAGAAATTCTTCAAATTCTTTATCAAAAGGAACAAGCTCTCCTGTAGAATACGGCTGCACTTCATCTGTATCAAAAATAAACCGACAGCCACCATCTTCTATTTTCAATACATAAAGGTAGGCAATATCATCAAAGCTTTTATGAAGCTTTAAAAGCTTTATAAAGGTTTCGTTATAGCCGGGAGCATCACTTCCATATTTGAGATAATCTTCTATTCTATCGGGATCAATACAATCAGCCGCAAGATTTACACAGCTGTAGGCTCTCTGAGTTTTTTCCTTCTTCGTATTATCAAAATAAAGACGGAGGGCTATGGCTTCTGTCATTATTACAAGAATCACGGCAGAAATGACAAAGGTAAATACAATTCGTTTATGAAGAGGATTCTTCATGTTCTTATGAATTTCGCTGACATACTGTCGTGTAAGTTGTGAGACAATCTGCTGATTCAGATTTTCCTCATTCAAAGAAGCCAGAAGTTTTTTTGGAAGAAGGTTTATTAAAAGTATCACAAAAATACAGATAAACCATTTTTCCAAAATATAAAACATCAGGTTAGTAACACAGAAGGAAAGCAGGTATGGAGCAGAAGCCGCTGAAGAAAACGCAAGAGCATTTTTTGCAGTAATCGAAGTATCATTAAGTCCATTATGAGCATACTGAAGCAGTGAAACAGACAGCGTAGAAATCAGGGCAACAACAGGAACGTAAATAAACAGTTTTCCTATCTGTTTAAACGATTTTTTCCTTACAAAAAACACTGTTATAACTGCAATTATTGCATTAAACGAAGACAGGTAAATTGCAGGCCAGTAAAAAAAGGAACAGAGCACACTGGTGCCGATTGCAGTACAAATTGCCGGAAAAAGATTTGCAGTAAGTGCTGCTACTGTAATAGTTCCCAAAGTATCTAGATACAATGGAACACCAGACTTATATAGAATAAAAGAAAGGATAGTATTTACTATAATACCACTGATTAAAAGAATAATTCGTTGTGAGCGGATACTAAGCTTTGTCGCATTTGCTGTGTTCTGTGCTTTCAAAACAAGCCTCGATATAACTCTATAATTATACCACCACTCTTGAAATTCTACAAAATATAAAAAAAGAGGTAATGTCCGGCAGGGCATTACCTCTTTTATAACGACAAAACTGATATTGACTATTTAATCAAAAGGTCAGCGAATGCTTTAAGAGCACCTTCCATCTGGCCGCTCAAAACAGTCTTGGCGAGTTTTTTACCAAGCTGTACGCCATACGAGTTCGTCAAGGCACGCTTCGCTTAAAGCCTTGACAAACTCGTTTGTCGGGTGGCTGAATAAATCATCCACCCGACATCCTGGTCGAAACTGTTTACTTTATCAACAGTTTTGAGTATGCAGCCAATGCACCATCTGTATTTCCACTTAATACTGCCTTGGCTAATTTTTTACCCAACTGAACTCCCTCTTGATCAAAACTGTTCACATTCCATACGAAGCCCTGGAACATTACCTTGTTCTCATAGTGAGCGAGCAATGCACCAAGTGATTTTGGATTAAGCTGTGCGCCGTAAATCAAGCTTGAAGGACGTCCGCCGGCAAATGCCTTGTTTGGATTCTCGTCGTTCTTACCACATGCGAATGCAACAATCTGAGCAGTTACGTTAGCGCAGAGTTTAACCTGGCTTGTTGAATCTTCAATTACAACATCTTCGCCAGTCTGGTTTTCGCGGAAGGCGATGAACTGGAGAGGAATGATGTCTGTTCCCTGATGGAGAAGCTGGTAGAATGAGTGCTGACCGTTTGTTCCTGGTTCACCAAAAATTACAGGACCAGTTACGTATCCAAGTGGCTTACCGTCACGGTTTACGCTCTTTCCGTTTGATTCCATATCAAGCTGCTGGAGGTGAGCCGGGAAGCGGCTGAGTGCCTGACTGTAAGGCAAGATAGCAGTTGCAGGATATTCCTGAACATTGCGCTCGTAAACACCAATCAAAGCATCCATAAGAGCAGCGTTCTTTGTAATATCCTTGTTCAAAGAAAGCTTATCTTCTTCTGCGGCACCGTCGAGGAATTCCTGGAATACCTTTGGTCCGAAAGCGAGGCTCAAAACAGCTCCACCTACACCAGAAGTTGAAGAGTAGCGGCCACCAATATAATCATCCATATAGAAAGCAGCCATATAGTCAGGGTTGTGAGCGAGAGGGCTTGTTTCGCTTGTTACAGCAATCATGTGCTTGCTTGCATCACAGCCAGCCTTTTTAATGAAGTCTTTTACGAAAGATTCGTTTGTAAGAGTTTCAAGTGTTGTTCCAGATTTAGAAACAAGAATGAAGATTGTCTTAGAAATGTCGAGCGATTTTACAACACTTGCAGCATCATCAGGATCTACGTTAGAGATGAAGTGTGCTTCCATTTTGAATGTATTGTTTTTCTTTGCCCAGTTTTCGAGAGCAAGGTACATAGCGCGTGGACCGAGGTCTGAACCACCAATACCAATCTGACAAACTGTTGTATATTTTTCGCCCTTTTCGTTCTTGAGTTCTCCAGAGTGAACTTTGTCTGCAAAGTTTGCAATGCGTTTTACTTCGTTAATGTAGAATTCGCGTTTGTTTACACCATCAGCCATAACATCTTTTCCAAGCTGACCGCGTGTAAGCTG
>CAMJNC010000255.1 GCA_946407195.1 uncultured Treponema sp.
GATAACAGAACCGGTGGAGCATATGGAAATTACTTTGATGCTTATGTGACAGAAACCTGGAACACAATTGCCTCAAAGAGCCAGACTGTAACACATCCACAGGGTAAGTTTATACTAACAGGTGATGGCAATAATCTTTACTTCCGCTGTATCGAAAAGTATGGTGAAATTGCAACTGCAGGACAGACATATGTAATCCGCGGTAAGCCAACTACAAGCGAAGTATTCGAAGGCTACGGAGTTCTTGCTTCTGGTAATCCGATGGAACTTGCCCTTGAAGCATGGATTTGTGCGGCTCTCAACCGCCATGTTGCTCACCTTGAGCCAGATGCTTACTGGAACAATGCTTCTGCATATTATAATGCTGGTCCATGCAACTACTTCTCAAAGTTCTGGCATGATCACAGCGAACGCGGTGGACTTGCTTACGGCTTCTGCTACGATGATGTAAACGACCAGAGTGCTACTACCTTTACAACAAATGCACGTGGTGTGGTTGTTAGACTCGGATTCTAAAATAATCAGTTAAAAAATGATAAACCGTCTGATGCGAATCAGGCGGTTTTTTTATGGCTGCTGGCATTTTTTAAACCTTTTTTAAAGCCTTTATTTACTTGAAACTTCTATGACGTTTCACTATTGTCTTTAGCATGCTTAAGGCAAATAGTGAAAGAAAAGCAAAGGCTTCTTACGAACGGGACTTAACTACAGGCCCTCTTTTTAAGGGAATCCTTTTTTACAGTATCCCTCTGATTTTTTCAAATCTTCTTCAGGTTCTTTTTAATATTGCAGACATTGCGGTAGTTGGTCGTTTTGCAGGTTCTCTGGCTTTGGGCTCAGTGGGTTCAACCTCTCAGCTGCTCTTTTTATTTACAGGTCTCTTGATGGGCCTGGGTGGTGGTGTAAATGTCATCGTTGCTTTTTATATCGGCTCAAAATCTAAAAAGGACCTGGACCAGGCATTACATTCATCTTTTATAGTTTCCATGATTGTCGGTACTATTTTGATGATAGGTGGATATCTGCTTGCAAGACCTGTGCTGTCACTAATCAGGACTAAACCTGAATTGCTGGATGGAGCTGTAATTTATTTTAAGATTTATATGCTGGGTATGCCGGGAGTTGCACTATATAATTACGGAAACGCTGTTTTGAGTGCAGCCGGTGATACAAAGAGGCCGCTTTATTATCTTACATTTGCCGGTATTATCAATATTATTTTGAATCTTTTCTTTGTAATTGTATGCCAGCTTTCCTGTGCCGGGGTTGCCCTTGCCAGTGTAATTTCTCAGTATGTTTCTGCAACTCTTGTTATGATTCCCCTGATTCGAGGCCGCGACCTTGGAGATATAAAGTTTAGCTTTAGTCATCTTCAGCTGCACCGCGAAAAAACAATCCGAATACTAAAGGTGGGAATTCCTTCGGGCATGCAGAATGCAATCTTTGCAGTTGCAAATACCTTTATTCAGGTGGGTGTAAATTCCTTTGATGCAACAATGGTTGCAGGAACTGCAGCCGGCGCAAATCTGGATAATATCATCTACAGTGCCATGAATGCTTTTTACATAGCCTGTGCAACTTTTATTGGTCAGAACTACGGGGCTGGCAATAAAAGCCGTATTCTTCGCAGCATGCTGATTGCAAACCTCTACGCTTTTTTGCTGGGAGCGGGTATGAGCAGCACAATGTTTATTTTCGGACCTCAGTGCCTTTCCCTTTTCACCGGCGATCCTGCGGTAATTCAGGCCGGAATGCTTCGAATGTCAATCATGTGGTTTTCATATCCAGTGGCAACCTTTATGGATAACACCATAGCCGCCAGCCGGGGACTCGGAAAAACTTCTGTGCCTACGGTTATTGTTTTGCTTGGTTCCTGCCTTTTCCGAATATTATGGGTTTATACAATCTTCGCCTTGTTCGGTACAATCCAGTCTCTCTTTTTGCTTTACATTTTTTCCTGGACAATTACTGCTCTGGCAGAAATTATTTACTTTGTGCGTGAATACCGTAAGATTTAAATTGTTGACGATAGGCTTGCCTCTGTGTTAACTTATTTGTGAGAGTTAGAGGAGACAAACATTATGAAGATTGCATTTTTTGATACACGTTCTTACGACAAGGCTTCGTTTACAAAAGCGAATCAAGGCGGAGCTGACGGTTCACATCCATATAATTATGAAATTGATTTTCGTGATTTTAAGCTGAATGAAAACACGGCAATGACGGCACAGGGCTTTGATACGGTTTGTGTTTTTGTAAATGATGTGGTGAATGCGGAAGTTATTGATGTGCTGAAAAAATGCGGCGTAAAGCTGATTGCCCTGCGCTGTGCAGGTTTTAATAATGTTGATTTGAAGGCGGCAACGGCAGCAGGAATAAAAGTTGTGAGGGTTCCAGCTTATTCGCCTTATGCAGTTGCGGAGCACGGGGCGGCTTTGCTGCTTTCCCTTACCCGCCATATTCCTCAGGCTTATCTCCGCACAAAAACTGCTAACTTTAATATTGACGGGCTTACTGGTCGTGACCTTCATGGTCTTACAGCTGGTATTCTCGGCACCGGAAAAATCGGCCAGATTATGGCAGGCATATTGAAGGGGTTTGGCATGAAGATTATTGCCTATGACCCATACCCAAATGAAAGGTGGGCAGGCGAGACCGGTGCAACCTACGTAAGCAAAGAAGAAATCTTCCGCCAGAGCGATGTATTGAGCCTCCACTGTCCGCTCACCGAAGAAACAAAGCACATAGTAAACCATGACACAATGAAAATGATGAAGAAGGATGCGGTGATTATTAATACGGGCCGCGGCGCTTTGATTGATTCCAAGGCCCTTGTTCACGCCTTGAAGCACGGCCACATCGGCGGCATCGGCATGGACGTTTACGAAGAAGAAAGCAAATATTTCTTCAGCGACTGGTCTACAGATATTATGACAGATGATGTGCTGGCCCGCCTTCTTACCTTCCCGAATGTAATAATCACCGGCCACCAAGCCTTCCTTACAACAAACGCACTTAAGAATCTGGCGGATACAACGCTGGAAAATGTTCGCGCCTTTGCGGCTGGGGAAGAGCTGGAGAATGAGGTGAAATAAAAAAAGACCGTCCGGGATTTTCGGACGGTCTTTTCATTTAACGGCGGTGGTTGAGTGCTCGCGTAGCGAGTGTAT
>CAMJNC010000256.1 GCA_946407195.1 uncultured Treponema sp.
GGATATTCCTTCACCTTTTTCATTCCGTTTGCCATTGCAGTGCGCCAGGAGCCCTCGTTGGTATACTTCATGTAAGAATAAAGCACGTTGTACTTTGTGTTCATAAAGGCCCAGTCGCGGGCAGCACGAGCTGCTTCCTTTGCAAAACCACGCCGCCAGTATTTCTTATGGATATGATAGCCAACCTCCGGGAGCATTTCTCCATCGATGTTCTGAATTGTGATGCCACAGTCCCCTATAAACTCTCCGGTTTCCTTCAACACCACTGCCCAAAGACCAAAACCGTACTGCGCATAGTTTTCAAGGTTCCATTCAATCCAGCGTCTGGTTCTCGCTTCGTCAAAAGGTGCCGGATAATGCTGCATGGTTTCTGCATCAGACATTATTTCATAAAGCGAATCATAATCATCCATTGTGTACTCCCGAAGCAGGAGTCTTTCTGTTTCTATTGTCATTTTTTCTCCTTTTATATTTTTTTCCATTTTCATAATATCATTTATACGCCCAGAAGCTTCCACCCGGTGCACGAAATGCCAGAATTCATACATGAAATGCCAAATCACATACTGTTTCTGATTGCTGCCTAGTGTGTTCTGCGAACCATTTTGATTGGGTAGCCTGCTCCCAGGAAACGCATTAACGACAGCTTTTCGCGTTTTTCGATTGAAAAGCCGTTCTTTTCGTACAGTTTGATTGCCGGCTGATTGTTCGAAAAAACTTCTACATAAAAAGTGCTGTAGCTTTCCAATGAGAAAGCATGATTCAAAAGAGCCGAGCCTATGCCTTTTCTTCGGGCTTCGCTTCCCGTGACCAGCACATCGATATAAAGCTCGTCTTTCTGCTTTACAACAGGCTTTTGAAAGATTGCATTCATCTGGCTGCTGATTAATCCGCCCTTGAATTTCCCGAAATATTTGATGCAGGATTCCTTTTTGAAGTTCAATGGGCGGACCTCGTTTGTCGCAAGTCCAATAAGCCCCAGAACTTTTTTGCCCTCAAGGCAGCATTTGAACAAAGCCGAATCGAAGATTTCAAAAAGCAGCTTTTTCTTAAGCTCTTGGTCCTTTGAGAAAGTCAAAAAATGCCTGAAGCCTTCCAGAAACAGATCAACAGCTTCCAATTTTTGCCTATCTGTTAATTTGCCGTACTCTAAAATCGTCTGTTCCATATTATTGAAGTGCCGTAATCCAGAAACAAACCGCAGAAGCCAGCGCAAGCGGAGTCATTATGTAAATCACAACCGAAAAAAGACATGCTCCAATAATTGCAAACATAGTTTTACCTCCTGATTTAAATTAGTCTTCACGGGCACTTACTTCTGCCCAGAGATTCCGGAGTTCCGGATCCTTGTCGTGCAGGACAAACTCAACTGCGTCCATGGCGGTTTTTCCCAGAGAGTCATGAGCACTGCTCCACTGTGACCCGCGCACAAATTTAAGTCTTTCCACTTCATAGTTGGGAGAGGCATCAAAGGTGAGAGCCAGGCTCTTTGCCTTTCTGAGTGAATCTTCTGCTTCTTTTCGATTCCCAGATTTGAATTGAAAAATTGCTAGACAGGCATTGCAGGCAGCTATCATCTTGTCCAGAAAGTTTGGTTCATCTGTTTTCTTCAACCCTTCCAATAACGGAATAATCCAGTGCATCATATCTATACCGGAAGCATTGTCATTTCTTGCGTCAAAGAGCATTACATAGCCAAACACACAGCGGATGAGCGAGCTGATTGCCCTTAAAAATCCGTCTTCAAGATAGCCGTTTGCTTCCTCTGGATCTTTTCCATGGGAGAGCAGCGTAATTCCGATTATGTCATTGAAAATTGCGCCTGCGTTGTTTGTTTTAAACAATTCCAGCGCCTTGTCCGTTTCCCCAAGCAGTTCATACATCTCAGCCATCCGGCCAAAGATAACGGATTCGTTCACCCTTGGATCCGTACACTGAGAGACCAGCAGCCGTGCGCTGTCCAGCAGTTCAATTGCCCGCCGAAGCCAGAGTTCATTTTTTGTTTCTCCACCGAAGGTATAGTAAAGGTTCGCGGCGGCATACAGCACATCGAAGGAATGTGGATATTTACGGATTGCTTTTTCTGCATCTGTAACCGCATCGTAATCCCGGTTGCCGCTTGCTTTCCACAGACGTTCAACAGTGACATTCAACCGGTTATCCCTCATTTTATAGCCCAGAAGCGCATCCACAGAGACCTCAAAAAAATCCGCCATCTCCATAATGAGCTGTAGTTCTGGCAGAGATGCCCTGGATTCCCACTTATAAACCGCGCCGACAGATACCCCCAGCACTTCTGCCAGCTGTTCCTGAGTCATTCCGCACAGTTTACGGTAAGAACGGATGTTTTCCGCAATGTTTGTCTCCATGACGACATCTCCTACATGATAGTAAGAACATTATATGGTAGATGTTGGGGAGGGTAAACAGATTAATGGTATAATTGTAATGGTATAAACCCATACCGTAGGTATGGGTTTATCTAATTCTCACATAATATCCGCTTTATGATAACCTTTCATCTATCATCACATTCCCTTTCAGTTCGCAATGATTTTCGTTGATCCAGTTTTGAAGTTTTTCTTTACTAAACTGGGTGTCTTCAAAAATCGATGTATCGGGTTTAAGGAGAATCTGGGTTCCGTGCGGGATTTTAGAATCATTAGTTTCGCTTGTGACGGAATGTTGTGGAACTCCGCGGATGTAATCCTGTTCGTATATTTTTCCATTACGCCAGACAGTTATTGTAAGCTTTTCGCAAAGTGAGTTTACAAGCTTAAGGTCATCAAAGGGCAGGTCTCCCATCTGAGCATATTCAAGCTTTGTAATCGGCTTACCAGAAAAAAGATTCTGCAGGACTTCTTCGTGAACAACGCCGTCATCGTCAAGTTTGATTCCGCGGCCATCATCAAAAATCTTAAGGCAATTGTCCGGCAGCAGGCTAAGCTCAATTTTTGAACAGAACCCCCGGGCATTTCTTCAAAAGAATTACCAAGAATCGTGAAAATCATTTTGTGCATGTCATCGCATAAACTCATTTTTTCTTCCTCCATTGATTTGACTTTACTGTTTGCAAAAAGTTCAACCTCCGGAATGTCGTATTTCTGCAAATAGTTTTTGATATCTTTTGGAGAAGAGCCAAAAAGACTTTTGAACGATCTTGAAAAAC
>CAMJNC010000257.1 GCA_946407195.1 uncultured Treponema sp.
GTCCAGTAATAAAGAGCTTCTTTATATTCCTTAAAGTCGTAGTTCAAATGTCCAAGACCAATGAGTGCATACGCATTGTCCTTTTCCATTTCGAGAACCTTAAGATAAAGGTCCTTTGATTTTCTAAAATCATGAATCTTGCGGTATGCATCTGCAACACGAGTAATAACTGTAATGTTTTTATCATCGTGTACAAGGTACTGCTGCCAGATATCAATTGCCTTAGCATACTGATTCAAAGCCTTATAGCAGTCTGCAAGACCAAAGAGGGCATAGTTATTAGCAGGGTAGTATTCAAGACATTTTTTGTAGTATGAAATTGCATCGTTAAAACGATTTAATTTTCGTTCTGTGTCACCAAGTCCAACAAGAGCGTAGTTATTGTTTTCTTCAATATCAAGAATTTCATTAAACGCTTTTTTGGCACCTGTAATGTCATTTTCCTTAATAAGCTGATAACCTTTTTTAGATAAATCGGAAATTTTGTTTGTAATTTCGTCAGGCTTATTATCAGTACCAGAAACTTCTGTAAAAGACTCTGGCATCATGATGTCTTCTGACTGATTAAATTTATCCATTTTTAAAACTCCATTTTTATTGTCTATCTTTTATTCTTTAATTAATGTAGAAATAACCTGAGCCAGACTCTCATAAATCGGTTCGGCATCTCTTTTATTATGTGCAAGATAGTAAGCCTTTAGGGCTTTTAAGCTTTCATGCTTATTCATATAATAGTCACCTACACGGGTAAGTCCGTCGGAATATCCAGTAGTTATATAGATTCTTCTGGCATCTTCAACGTTACCATTATTGAACATGATGTTAGCTTTTCGGTTTAGAATAACCTTCTGTTCGGAATTAAGACCATCAACTGGATTGTCGGTTACTTTAATAAACCCATCCGGTATTTTCTGTTCTTGAACTGCGTCAGTAAATTTTTTTTCTAAACTTTTTCTATCATTCATAATATCAAAAAATTTATGTATCAATTATAACATATAATTTTATTATGTCAAAGAAAGAAATTGTAAATGACAAAATTAAGGAAAATGTCCGATAACCAAGGTTATTTTTTATATTGGTAAAAATCGACTATAGAACGGCCATAAATTCGCTGATCAGTTCGTGTAAGATTACCAATTGTGTCAGGCATAAAGTGCTCTGCAGGACGGTGAACTAAAATTGTTCCGGTTTCAATAAGCATTTTATTCTGATCGCACTGTAATACAAGCTGTTCGTGGAATTTGTAAGGGAAGGGAGGATCAAAAAATATAAAATCAAAGGAACGCTTACAGCGTTTAATATAATATTCTACCGGCATAAAATGACATTTGATTTTTACGCCGCAGTCTTTCTCTGTTACAGAAACATTGTCTAAAACAGTAGCTACTTTTATTTTATCTTTTTCGCAAAGTTCAACATCTTTTGAACCGCGGGAAACTGCTTCAATTGCAATTGTACCCGAGCCAGAAAAAAGATCGAGCCAGGACTTTCCGTTTAAATCTCCAATAATAGAAAAAACGGATTCACGCATTCTGTCCATAGCAGGTCTGATTACACCATCCGGACATTTAATAATTCTGCCTTTTAATTTACCACCTGTAATTCTCATGCTGTACCTATTTTACGTTTAAAGACCAGTAAACTTCGTCGTGAATCAGATTATTGTTTTTAGCTGCATAATCAAAAGCAGTTTTACCTTCTGTTGAGCGGATTGTTACAGAAGCATCGTATTCCAGAAGCTTTTTAATTACCTTTGTTGAATTTCCGTAAGCAGCCGCATACATCAAAGGTGTTTTGCCTTCATAAAGAATATTAATTGGAAGTGCTGTTTCCAGAAGAATATCAAGCTTAGAAAGAAGGGCATCCTCAGACATATTCTGATCTGAAAGCAGTAATATAAGTGCACGTAATACTTCTTTATCTGAAGGACTATAGCTGTTTAAAAGCTTTGTAAGAATCTTTGGATTATTATTATAATTTGCGGCAAGGGCTATTGCTGTAAGTCCGTAATTATTTGCAGCTTTAATATCTGCTCCGGCATTAAGCAGAAGCTCTACACATTCAAGACCTTCATTATAGCGAACAGTGTACATAAGTGCTGTCCAGCCGTCATTATCTTTTAAATTGATATCAGCTCCAGCTTCAAGTAATCTTTTTACCTGCCATTCATTACCGGCTTTTGCTGCCTTCATGAGTAAGGTTCTGCCGGATAAATCAGCTTCATCAGGATTTTTTATAGCGGCATATTCAACTTCTGTATTTTCTTCAATTTCTTCTACATCCTGAAGAATATAGTCACTAAGATATTCCTTTGTCTTTTTTGCTTCTTTGGCTTTCTGTTCTTCCTGTTCAAGAGCGAGCTTCATCTGCTGTGCAAGCATTTCCTGTCGTTCAGCTTCTATACGCTCCTGTTCACGTTTTTCATTTTCTATTCTTTCTGCTTCTAGGCGCTCTGCCTCAAGACGTTCTTCTTCGAGTCTCTTTTTTTCTAATTCTTCCTGTTCTATTCTTTCTCTTTCAAGCCTTTCGGCTTCTAGTCGTTCTGCTTCAATTCTTTCCTGTTCCTCGCGGTCTGCCTGCTCACGGCGTGCAGCAATTTCAGCCTCTGCCTGAGCCCGTTTTTCCATCAGCTCCTGCTGTCTTTGTAAAGCAGCATCGTCATCCTTTACCTTTTTACGCGAAGAAAAGGCTGTAAGAGGAGATAATATTAAAAATGAAATTATTAAAAGTATTATAGATTTTCTATAGAACATATTATAATTATAAAGTAATGAATCTAAATCTACAAGTGTTATAATTGACTGTATCTTTTATTTTTGTTATATTTACAGAACACCCCTTGGGAATCTGCAATATGATTCTCTTTATCCATAAGGAGGAACAAGATACTCTTTTATAAAGTGCTATCATTACCTCCTAATAAATTTTTTATAGGAGATACTTATGAAAAAGTATGAACTTATGACTATTTATCCACTCGAAGATGAAAAGTCAAAAAAAGGTGCTGATGACGTAAAAAGCACTCTCGCAAAGTACGGCGCTGAAATCGAAGAAGAAAAACCATTTGGTGACCGTGATCTTACTTACCAGATCCAGAAACAGAAGAAGGGACGCTTTGTTCTTTACACTATGAA
>CAMJNC010000258.1 GCA_946407195.1 uncultured Treponema sp.
TTCCTAAGTTGTATTGTTTCTTTCCACTTGCATCAAAAGAGAAATCTGACACTTGCTTGGCACGCAACAAATCCTCAGAAGTGTTTCTAATCAAGGCTGCGCCTTTCAGCATTCCGAGTTTGTCAGCAATCAACATAGCTTCTCTGGAGTCATTAAGCAGTAATGCACCATGAGCAATTATAATAGCTGACCTTCCTCTAGCTCCATAAGTACTCCAACTCGCCCAATCCTTCAATCTGGATTGTAGAGTAGTGATTTGTTTTACAGAAGCATATCTTCCATATGGAACTAATACCTCAACAGCAGAAGGCAGACTAGTTCCTAACAAGGAATCAAAAACGAGCTGAAATGTTTCCTTGTCGAGAGACTCTGCAATTTTATCTGCCATGGGATCAATCTCAAATTTTGAGTAATCCTTTTTGTAGTCTTCAACTCTTTTAGGTATTTCCACTAACTGCTTCATATAGGGCACTATAGCGCATTCAACAACGAAAGCTGGGGCAAGTTCATTGGAACCTAAAAACTTTACTTTCGCAAAAACAGAATCCTCGATTTTGTGTTTTTCAAGATATTCCTTGATTTCAATCACATCAAAGTTTTCATAGCAAAAATCTATAATCGGATTAGCACTTACATCGTGTGGGGGCTTTACCGTATTCATGCTTTTATCTTTTTGTGCAGCATCATTCTTTAGTGCCTCTGGGCTCATTTCTCCCTTGACAATCTCTGCATCAATAAACACCTGTTTTACATATTCACGAGCTTCATCCCTGCTTTTTCCAGCCGAAAGCGCTTCTTGTGTGAAAAAATAAATGAGGTCAAAATTTCCGTAATCTAGTTCATCATCCGTCGCAAGAGCACCAGAAGGTTCGTTGGGGCGTGTATATGAAATAGTAAAGTGTTTCGCCAAAATCTTTAGACTTTTCTCTGCCTCAGACTTTGCTTCTGAGGCAGATAATAAAACCCCCTTATTTTGAAAGTATTCTTCAGCTGTACAGCCAAACAAGATGGGGAAACGGTCAAATTTACGATCAGCCAACATTTCTGCCCAGTTACTATAGCAAAAATCGCGTTTGAGTGCATTTAGACATATAAATGGCCGACTTGCTCGAAACGGTAAGAATCTTTGGAGAATGCCTTCTGTCCAAGACTTAATTTCTTGATCACTTTCAGTTTCTAATATCCCGAATTCAAATAAATCTTCGGCATATTTAATGCAACCTGAATTATATTGCAAAAGATCAAAAAAATCATAGATTGGTAAACTAGGATTATCAGCAATTAAATCCTCTATATCCTTCGCAGGTGATCTCTTTTTATATATCTTTTTTAGCTGATTTATCACGTTGGCGCAAAACTCATCTATTTCTTTTTTGTTTTCACGAGAAATAATAACACCTCTGTTTATAAAGAACTCTTGTGGTGCTTGACCGTATAAATCTCTTATCCATTGACACAAAGTTTTGGCACTACATGCGGAAAAGTCATTCTGAACACTCTTAGACAGAACATATCCTTTTTGATGATCGGCGATAAACTTTTCAATTTCTCTCTTTTTATCTTCATTGCTCAGAGAACGTGCCATAATCAACCTCCTTAAAGAATCAAATAGGTTTAACTAATACTTTCAATTCTAATTTGAAAATGTTAATAAATCTTCAACTAGCTTAATTATTTCATAGACACAGTGATATAAAACGGACTAATAAAGATGTAATTATAAAATTATGAACTATCCCAAAACGCACATCCTGCATTGCTTGAACATGAAAGAACCCGGACAGTGCCGGGTTCTTCTTCATTATTTGGAATTCGTCACAACTTGATTTTTCCACATCATTCAAGTTAATAGCAAATTAATACTTTAAGCCTTTTACTTTGAAACCTTCTTCTGTCCAGCCCCAGGTTGCCACTGCGAATTCTTCTCTTACTTCCCATGTTCCTTCCCCGCCAGCATCGAAAATCTCATCCTTTATAGGAAGCAGAACGGCATTAAGTTTGTCAAGAAAATCCTGCACTTCCCTAAGGCTCTTGCAATCAAATTGAATACTGTTGCAGAGAATATATGGATCGTAGAAGTACTCGCCATCCTCTGTCCACGCACCCTCGCAATATCTGACCTGGTCTTCCGGTATGGAGCTTTTTACAATGTTATGCAGCTGTTCAAGTATATCGGGGTATTTATCAGTGTCAAAAGCCGCCCAAAGATTAAGCTGTTCTGACCACCACTCATGTGAAAAGGTTTGATCGATAATATCCTCCGTGCCTGATGCAAGAACATCAATATTTTTGCCGTCCAAAATCTTCTCATACATAAATCCACTAACATCATGATAAAAGATGAAAATCTTGTATGTAAATGCATTTCTACTCTTATACGCATCGAGGGTATCGAGCATGCCTGCGCCGGTCCAAATAGAGTCTATAGGAATAATGTCCGCACGTTCATTGTCAGAGAGTTCACAGAGAACACCCTCGCAAGTCAAATCAACAATAAACCCTTCTGCATTGGGGAGTTCCTCATATAATGCCTTGCGAAAACTTTCAGCATCTGTTGATGAGAAACACTTTTGCCCAACAGTCAATGTTGCATTAAACGTTACAGAGTCGTACTTTTCATCGTAAGGGTCATCTGCTAACTCTGGATTATTTTCATTCAACAATCTGAGATTCTCTGGAGATTGTTCAATCGACAGTCTGAGCAGAGTTGATAAATAATCTTGCAGATATTCTATTAGTTCAAACTGGGAAGGTTTGCACTTAACTTCAAGGTACTCGTGCATTTGCACATCATTTCCAATGAAATGATCATCTTTGTGATAAATTTTACTAGGCATCATAATATAAACTCCTTTTTTTATTAGTTGATATGCGTCAATCACATATCAATATTGGTCTTCTACATGCTTTAATTATAATATATAAACAAAATACCATAGTCCCATTAATGTCCCACTTCAGCCATGCAAACCATGTTAATTTGATAATGCTATAATCAGGCTAATTGAAGGGATTTCCCTATTCGATAATCTGTTTTTATGGAGACGATTTATATGCAAAAATGCTACGATTGCAACAAATCATATAATGAGTTTGTGTATAGACACTGTCCTTATTGCT
>CAMJNC010000259.1 GCA_946407195.1 uncultured Treponema sp.
AAATCTTAAGGCCGGTTGTGCCTTCTTTTCCATCAATAAATACTTTGTAAGCCATAGTGGTATTATTATAGAAAAAAGCCGCCTTTATAACAATATAAAAGTTTGACCGCACCAAATTTGTAGATTATAATATTTTGTTAGTGGCAATGATGCTATTAAACATTCGCCGTAAGGATATTTTTTGACACAGATTTATCAGTACGCGGTTGCGGCACTTTTTATAGAAGCAGTTGTAATTTTTTTCTACTTCCAGAAGAAAAGTCTGCAGACCTTTCAGAATATTGTATTCTTTATCATCCTCATTGTTGTTACTCTAAATACTATAACTGAGTTAGGTTCTGTACATCTGGAAGCGCATAGTAATCCTCTGCCAGTAGACTCCTTATACCTTATAAACTGTCTTTATTTTACCTTTAATACAACATTTGGTTTCCTTTTTGCAATTTATAATCTTTCTGCCTTTGATATTTATGGAAAACTTAATAAAAGGTCCATAAATATCATTCAGATAAGTATGCTGTTGCCCTACCTGTTTGTGGTTGTGTGTATCTGGCTTTCCTGGGGGCTGGCCGATCAATATACTCTTATTTTTTCAATTGATCCGGTAAAAGGATATCAGCGTGGTAATATGATATTCTTTATGTGTCTTTGTGCGGCAAAGGCTTTTTATATAATTTTATCCTTTATAATTATTGTTTCTTATCATCGACATATTCCAAAAGCAAAGCTTCAGATAATTTTCTTTTATGCGGTTACAACCTCGTTTATGGCACTTCTACAGCTTTTTAATCCGGGGCTTTTGATAGAATCCTTCGGTTTGTCGATTGTTACTCTGGTTTACTTTTTCTTTATTCAAAAGCCGGAAGAGATGATGGATGCTTCCACCGACACTCTGAATCATTCTGCCCTGCAGAGAATGCTCAGGTATAACCTTACGGTAGGACGTAAGTTTACCTGCGTTACAATGTATATAGATGACACAATGTTTATTGCCAATACCTTTGGAATTCTGCAGATGAATGCTTTCCTTACAGATGTAGGAACCTTCCTTAAGCAGAACTTTTCTTATTCAAATGTATTCAGTCGTCAGCAGGGCTGCTTCTGTATTTTACTGAAGGAAGCTGATGAAGAAGAAATAAACAGATGTATTACTATATTAAACAGTCGCTTTCAGAGAACTTGGATTCGCGAAAATGTTGAGCTTAAACTTTATATCCGCCTTTGTATAATTGACTGTCCTAAGGACGCAGAAAGTACAGAAGAGATTATGGATATAATCAACATGATTTCTACCGATGAGCGTTACCGCCAGAGTGTAGTTTTTGCCAGCGAAATTGACTTGAAATACCGCCGCCGTACCATCTATATAGAACATTGTTTAAGAAACGGTCTTACAGAAAACCGTTTTGATGTATTCTATCAGCCTATATGGTCTACTGCAGAAAAGAAGCTGATAGGTGCCGAGGCCCTGATTCGCCTTAAGGATGAAAGCGGTCATTTTATTTCGCCGGAGGATTTTATTCCGATTGCAGAAAAAACAGGTGCAATTCTTCGTATTGGTGAATATGTTTTTGAATCGGTTTGTCTTGCTCTGTCTCAGATTAATATAGAAGAATATGGCATTAAAAAAATCGATATAAATCTTTCTGTTGCCCAGTGTATGCAGGAAATTCTTGCCGAACAGATTCTGAAAATTCAAAGCATTTACCAGATTCCAACCTCTATTATTAATCTGGAAATTACAGAAACAGCTGCTGCTCATACTCCGGAAATCCTTTTGAAAAATATGCAGGATCTTTCAGATGCGGGCTTTGAGCTTTCGCTGGATGATTATGGTTCTGGTTATTCAAATATGAGTTATATGCTTAATCTTCCGTTTAAGATGATTAAGATTGATAAATACATTGTCTGGGCTGCCTTTACAGATAAGAGGGCAGAAAAGGCTCTGGCCGCAACAATTAAAATGATAAAATCTATAGGCATGACAGTTCTTGCAGAAGGTGTTGAAACTCCGGAGCAGGCTGAATGGCTTACAGCGTCTGGCTGCGACTACCTTCAGGGCTTTTATTATTCTCGACCTATTCCAAAAAAAGATTTTTTGAATATAATGTTGCAGAATAAGGAAAATAATTAATTATGATGATTTTGAATAAACTCCGCCGCGCTGCAGCTTTGTTTGTACTGTTGAGTATTGGCGGTGTAAGTTATGGCGCCGGTCTTTTTTCTGAACCACTGGATTATGATCAGGTGTTTTCTTTGAATCCGGTAAATGAGGGAATTCAGCTTGGTCTTGGCGCGGTACTTTCGGGCTCAGCCTTAGTTTGCGACAAATTTGTTGATATTAAGAAAAATGAATATAATCCTGATGACTGGAAGAAAAGTGATATTGCGGTAATGGATCAGCTTTTTATGAGACCGTACAGTAAGCCGCTGCACATTGTTGGAACCGGGACTATGGCTCTGGCGATGGCAACACCAGCCATCCTTGCAATAATGCCAAGCAGTGAGTGGCTTACAATTGGCGTTATGTATGCAGAAACTTTGCTTATTGCAAACGGAATAAAGGAGTGGACAAAGCTTCTGGTTTACCGTGCCCGTCCGTATATGTATTTTGATGATTACCCTCAGGATAAGCTCGAAGACGGCGACTGGAACTGTTCATTCCCTTCCGGACATACAACCTTTGCCTTTGCGGGTGCTGCCTTTACAACAATGGTTTTCTGTCAGTGCTTCCCAGCTTCAAACTGGAAGTATGTAGTAGCAGGAGCATCGTTTGGTATGGCTGTTCTTACCGGTGCCTTCAGAATGGCAAGCGGTAATCATTTCTTTACTGATGTTCTTGTGGGTGCTGTAATAGGAAGTGCAGTAGGCTTTGCAGTTCCTTATATGCATACAAAAAGCTTTTACGGAAAGTTTGAAAGAAAACCTAAAACAGCCAGTGCTTCTTTAACACCTACCGGCTTTACGGTTTCTTATAATTTTTAATAAAATACAAGTCTCTCCTATTGACAAGCTCTGAAAAAATCAATATATTATTAAAACATTCGCAAGAATGGATGGGCTACTAGCTCAGTAGGTAGAG
>CAMJNC010000260.1 GCA_946407195.1 uncultured Treponema sp.
TCACGTTCCATTAATATAATTATACCCTACTTTGACGAGTAGTCAAACTTTTTCGTTTCGTGTTATCAGACCTCATAAATGTATAATTTACGGCTCATAAAATAAAAATACACGGCTTCCGCTGCGCTCATAAGCGAAACCGCTCGCTTTCGATTTTTTGTGTAAGAATCCTGCGGTTTTTGCAGGCAAAAATCCTCGGATTCTTTTTATGGCTAAGCGCCAAAAACCTCAAGAGGCGGCTCGCTTCTGGCTCCGCTCACGCCATGTATTTTTATTTAGTTTTATCGTAATATACATTTACAACGTCAGTAACATGCAACTCATTACACAGATTTCAAGATAACCGCAAAATTTTCAATATAATCCCCTTAAATTCTATTTACTTTTTAGCACGGATACTTTATATTGTAGAAAAGTGAGTTTAACAGTAAGGACAAAAACGAGGCGGGGTTTTTATGTTTGCTGATTCAGATTTTGAAGAATTAACAATGTCTTTTTCATACGGCGATGATTTCGACGATGATTATGATGAAGATTTCGATGACGACTTTGATGATTACGAAGACGACGACGAAGCTCTAGACGAATTCGATGATGATGCAGATTTATACTACGACGATGTCTTTAAGGAAGAAGAGGACGTAGACGAACCTTACGACGACGTTGAAGAAGAAGACGGATACGGCACCTACCGCACCCGCTTCCAGGATGAAGAGTAGACAGTGATTTCGATACGGCCTTCGGCCTACTCAATCACCGGTGGTTGAGTGCCGCGAAGCGGCGTATCGAAACCACCTGAGTTTTTTACAAAGAATTCAAATCAACTAATTCATATCCACTATCAAGCAAAGCACTGATTAAAAGCGCCATGTATTTATACAGCGGACGTGAGTGATTGCTCTGTGAGAATCCACCAACAACTGAAACTACCCCACCATTTGTTTTATCTAACGCTGTAAGGTATTTCTTAATCAGCTTTTCAGGATCCATATCCGGATTATTAAATTCAGAAAAATCACTGCATGGATACACATAATTGTAACCTGCATTTTCACCAAACTTAATGATATCAGGTGTGGTATTGTAATACGGCGCATGCCAGAAAAGTGTAAGCTCTGTTTTTGTGCAGTCGTAGAATTCATCTTCGTTGCGGGCAAGACCACGGCGGACAAAATCTTCATTAATTACAAAACTGTTCTCTGTAAGGTTTGCAGTTGTAAAGAACATTGAAGCACAAAGCTGACCATTTGTTACAATCTGTCTTGTTTCTGCCGGATAACGGCGGACAAATTCACCATTGATAAAGAAGGTTCCTTTTACATTAAACTTCTTGAGCTCTGAAAGAATTAATGGAAGTCCATCTGCATTATCATAAAGCTCAAAAGCAAGTGCTACCTTTCTCTTTTCAACTGCCTTTTTTGCACTTTCCTTATACAAAGGAATTGTAACTGCTCTTTTACTGAGTGATCGAACATAAAGGGCATTATCGTAGTTCTTATTTGGAGTTGTTCCAATGTAAACACGGTATCTGCCGTTCTGCTTTACCGGCTCTACACTTCCGGTAAAATCAGTTTTAGACCAGGTTTTCTTTTTAGCATCATATCTGTAATAATTTGAACTTCCTGTATCTGCAATAATCGAATAATCAGAAGTATCCCAATAACCGGCACTTACAGAAGAAAGTGTAATTGTTTCAAATTTGTTTGCAAAAATATTCCATTTGCGGATGCTCTTTTCTCCACCGACAATCAGGTTAGAATCATCAGTCCAGATTGCAGAAACAACCTTTTCACCGGTAAGAACTGCAAGGCGCTTCCAGGTATTCATATCGTAAACATAAACTGTAGAACCTGCAAAGAACATAACCTTGCTTCCGTTAGGTGAAACAAACGGTTTTCCAGAATCTTCAATCTGAAGCACCTGCTGAGCCTGTGCATCAAGCTTATAAACAGAACCGTGCTCTTTAAGTCCGTCGTAAGGAAGCTTTTCCTGCCATAAAACAGGTTTACCACTTGCATCCCAGAAAACATAAGAAGCAACAAGAGATGCCTTAGATTCAGTATATGGGCGTGAATAAACTACATCCATATAATCACAGGAAGCACTGCGGACAATAAGATATGTAAAAAGTCTTCCGTTCTGTGTAACAACTGCAGAGGTAACCTCGCCGTTGCAGCTGAACTTATCTGTAAGCGGATTAAACTGGAAAGGCAGACGGCCCATAGGCTTTCCCTGACCGATAATTCCAGAATAAAGACCAAGTGTATACAATTCCTTGGTATTGATTTTATAAAGAAGATAATCGTCTATGTAAGCAAGATATTTTGAAGAAGCCCAGTAAACTGAATTAATGCTTCCTCTTCCAACCTTGCGGTAACGTTCATCAATTTCTACTCCACGAAGCACAGCATCAGGATTACAGAAATAAACTACACCCTTTTTTTCGTAAACTAAAACTGTACTGTCTGGTGCCCATTTTACTGGAAGATCCTCGTAGGAATTCAAAACACCTTCGCAAAGTACACTACTCTTTCCTGTCTGTGTACTTACCAGCATAAGATTGCCGGAAAAAACAGAAGTACGTTCTATGCGGCAATAATATTTTCCATTCGGGCTGACTGCATAAGGTACAACCGGAACAATATTTTCCGGCATAGTATCAGCTTTTTCAATCCATTTGATTGAACCGTTCTTAATTGAATAGCGGGCAATTCCGTATCTGTTTCTAATCTGAAGCTCTTCTCCACCAGCAAGCAGCTCCATCTGTTCCGGATAGCAGGTAATAACCTCCGGTGCAGACTCTGGTTTACCGTCCTTTAATACCGCATGAAATAAAGATTTATACGGGCTGGTTCCCACCATGTTATGACGAACTGTAAAAAGAATTTCGTCGTTAAGATTTAAATCCGGATTTCCAAAGGAAGTACCGGCAAAAAGTGAGATAGAAAAAAGACTCAATACAAGACACAGAATACCTGTTTTTTTCATTTATGCATCTCCGCACTTAAAACGAGGATGGAAAGCTCATG
>CAMJNC010000261.1 GCA_946407195.1 uncultured Treponema sp.
AATGACGCTGGTCTCTGATATTTTCATACTGAAGGACAGCAAAACGTCCCTGTCCGATATATGCAACTTTTTCGTTTTCACCAGTTGGTTCAGCTTCCTTTACCTGATTTAAAACACAATCAAAGTGAAGAGGCTGTCCTGTAGACTTATCCGCAATAGCACTTGCAATATCAGTTATAGGCTGTCCGCATTTTGGACAAATAATTTCACGAGCCTTTACATCCTGAATTGCCGCAATTCTCTGGCGTTCAGCATCCTGGTCTTCATATAAAGCTTTGTTAAACTGAAATGATTTCTGTTTGTTTTCACGCGGCTGATCAGACCTTTTCTGATTATTCCAATTGTTTGAATGCTTTCTATTGCGACGTCTATCCATATTTTAATCCCGAAATTTCAATTCGTCAGGATCTTCAATCAAGTGATTACTAATCACCTGTGCAATTCGCTGAATTGCATTATCAAGATATTCCGGACTTTGAATTTTCTTCCTTAACTCAAGTAATCTAGGAGGCAAATCGATTGACTCGGTCCGCTCCAGAACAAGAGTTGCTGCCCCTGTTGATTTTCCACCAGAAACCATAGAATCTCCCTTTGACACCCACTTGTTTATTCTGAAAAAGCATTTTCAATATGATATACGGGCTCTAAGCCGGGCATATCAATAACAATTACATCAAATCTGACATAGCTGTTATTATATTCTCGATGTTTTAACAGAAAACGTTTAGATGTTTTTATGATTCTTTGACGTTTCTGACTATTTAACTCTCTCTGAATCATATCTAAAGTGCCGTTTGGAAGCGTTTTTACCTCCACAAACACTAAAATATCATTCTTAACTGCTATTATATCAAGTTCTCCACGGTTTGTCCGCCAGTTTCGCTCTATAATCTCAAATCCTTTTGATTCAAGATAGGCTGAGGCTCTTTTTTCTCCCTGATTTCCGGTAAGTTTAGTGTTCATCCTTCTCCTTAAGAATATAAGAAAAAATTACCGCCAGCGCCTGCCAGGTATTTTCCGGAACAATATCTCCCGCAGAAGAAAGTCCAAGCATATCAACAAGCACCTGGTCGTGGGTAACAGGAATTCCGTTTTTTTCTGCTTCTTCCAGCATACGTTCTGCAGTGCGTCCCTGCCCCTTGGCAAGTACAACAGGCGCTTCCGTTCCTTCTACATATTTCAATGCAACCGCCTTTTTCTTCGAAGTCATATTTCACCTCCAAAAGAAACAAAGCTTTCAAGTCCGCTTGCATTTCCTTCCAGCTCAGATTTTTCAGACCAGGTAATTCTTCCCGGATTTATCCCCGCAGCCATAAAGTGCTTTTTTAAATTGATTATTTCCTCTTCAAAATTCAGAACTCTATCGGCAGAGCTTACATTAAAATATGTATTTGAAATCCTTTTGCCTTCATACATAAGACTAAAAAGGTACTGCTGATTATTGTATTTACAATCAAGATTCAGCATTTTTAATGCCGCCGAAGAATCAAAAAGCAGCCGGATGCATCCGCCGCCTAAAATCAACCTTCCGTCTTCTGTATGTCCAGAAAGTTCTACCAGTTCAAAGGGTAAAAGATACCACGAGCCTTCGGTTGAATTAATTCTGCTTATCAGTTTTTCCTTTGTTTTTTCTTTATCAGCTGATTCTGGCTTTTGCTTAGTACTTCCTTCAACAACCTGACTCTCCTCTCGCTCCAATAAAGAGAGAAGCTCTTTTATTTCAGCCTCATCTGCTTCAATGCCTTTTTGCGCAAGAAGACTCAGGATTTCAGCCGCAGATTTTTCTTTTCCACCAAAACGAAGAGCAAGACTTCTTATTTTATTTGCCAGGGCTGTATCCATTTTCAGCCCCATCTGCTTAAAGGATTGTAAAATAGTAGAAGAAAGATTATCTGCAGGAAGGCCAAGTGATTCAAGTAAAGAAAACAGCTGAGACTCTGAAACCTCATTAGACTGAAGGGCTATTTCAGCAGCACCCTGTAAACCAGCCATACCGGAAGCTTCTTTTGGAGTAACTACAATTGAACCATTTTTTACACCTATAGTTGCAGTAAACGTGTCACTTGCACGAAGCGGTTTTGCAGAAGTCAACTGAACCCGAACACCGGCAACAGAGCCTTCATATTTTCCGTTTCCCCGGTCTGCAATTACACGTACCAGTACAGAAGAACCTTCTTTTAATACCTGATGGTTCACACCTATTTGAGAAAGCCGTGCTGATTGAATTGATACTGCGCCTGCAGAACTCATATTTTTATTATAGTTAAAAAAAAAAGGACTTCCAAGGGATACTTAGAAGTCCTTTCGAATAAGGTGGTCGATTAAATCAAAACCACCTGAACATTATTTTGCTTCTGCAGCCTTTTCTGCAGCAGCTTCCTTGCGCTCTTCCTTAATCTGAGCTTCTGTAGCGGCAGCAGCAGCTTCAGCGCGTGCGTTACGAGCAGCGATTTCAGCAGCAATCTTTCCACCAACCAAAGTCTTAACCTTAGCTCCCTTACCTACCTTATCGCGGAGGTAGTAAAGCTTAGAGCGGCGTACCTTACCAGGGCGAACTACGTCAACCTTTACGATACGTGGGCTGTTATATGGGAATACACGTTCTACACCTACACCGTAAGAAATCTTACGAACAGTGAAAGTCTGGCGTGCACCTTCGTTCTTCTTGCAGAGAACGATTCCTTCATAAACCTGAATACGCTCTGTTTTACCTTCGATAATCTTGAAGTATACTTTTACAGTATCTCCAACATTGAAGCCCTGAGCTCCAGGTCTTTTCTGTGTTTCTTCAATAGTCTTAATAATGTCCATGACAATTCTCCTAACTGTTGCTTTTCTTAGAACGCTTCTTTTTCTTCTGTGTCTTCAAAAAGACAGTTTCAGTTATTTCCTCAATCATCTTTTCGGCTTCTTGGGAAAGCTGTCCTCTGGCACGCGCACTGGCAATTAAGTCAGGTCTGTTTGCCATAGTTTTCATCAGCCGCTTCTTAAGCCGCCACTTTCGGATTTCCTC
>CAMJNC010000262.1 GCA_946407195.1 uncultured Treponema sp.
AAACTTTTGTTACCTTGCAACTTTGTGTTGCGACGGTGAAAATGAATATATATCTAAAATAAAAACTTGTCAACAGAATTTTTGAATTTTTGCAAAAAAAATTCATTTTTTTTATATTTTTTTTTATGCTTTTTTTTACATTTTTTTTGCATTTCGTGTACGTAATTTTACAATTCATGAACTTTTATAATCAGCTTTTATTTTACGTATTACATTTATCATGTTAGAATAATTTAATCGTAAGATTAGTTAAAAAAAAAGGGAGAACAAAAACTATGAAATTTAAATTTCCGGCAGGATTGTACGGTGACGTACGAATCGAGGACACAACAACTGCATGGTATAACATGCAGGATGAAGAAGTTCTGGGAAACGGTGAAGTTAACGTTAAAGGTGCAATGATACGTATTTTTGACGGAAAGCTCTGGTATACTGCAGAAACTAACGATATTGATAAAATCCAGAAAAAGATTGATGAACTGGCAAAGCTTGCAAAACCTGATCCGAAGATTCTGGAAAATCCGATTGTAAAAAACTTCAGCGTAAATAAAGCTGACATCAGGAAATTCCAGGGTAAAAACAGTATCAGAAACCTTACTGCTACCGACCGCGAAAAAATTGTTAACCAATACCGCAAAAAATGTATAGACAAATCAATTAAAGAAATAAAAGTAACTTATGCTACTTTCTGGTGCACAAATAGAATTAAAGAGTTGTACACAAGCAAGGGAACCGAAATCATTCAGGACTATCAGCGCTGTAAAATGGGTATGTGGTATCAGATTTCCGGCAAAAACAATATTACCTATGATGGTGGAGAACAGCTCTGGGCTTTTGATTACAAGGGACTCAAGGGCCGCGAACAGGAAATTATAGAAAAACGTGACCGTGCCATTGATTTTGCAAAAAACAATATTCCTGTAACGCCTGGAGAATATGTATGCGTACTTTCTCCAAGCGTTACCTCTGTATTTACTCACGAAAGCTTTGGTCACAAGAGCGAAGCTGATTTTATGCTTAATGATAAAACTCTGCGCGATGAATGGACAATGGGCAAACAGGTTGCAAACCCTAAGGTTTCTATTGTTGACGAGGGAAACAGCATGCACCACGGCTACTGCCCATATGATGACGAAGGAAATAAAAAGAAATCTGTATGGTTGATAAAAGACGGTATTTTAAGCGGACGCCTTCACGATGCAAAATCAGCCGCAATTCTTGGCGAGGAACCTACCGGCAATGCACGTGCACAGGATTCCGATAATGCCCCATTAGTTCGCATGACTAACACTTACATGCTGGCAGGTCCGGACAAGCCGGAAGAAATTATCAAGAGCGTAAAAGACGGAATATATGTTTACGACTGGAATTACGGAACAGGTAACTCTACGTTTACGATTAAACCACAGAAGTGTTACAGAATCAGAGACGGTAAACTATGCGAGCCTCTGCTGGTAAATGTTGTTACAGGAAGCGTATTCCAGACCCTGTTTGACATTGATATGGTTGGCGATGATTTACAGTTCTTCAGTGGTACCTGCGGAAAGGGTGGTCAGAGTGTACTGACGGCTACCGGTGGCCCGACAATTCGTGTAAAGAAACTGACAATTAATTAGACAGGACACTGCGAGGAGATTATTATGAAAAAAGAAAAATATATAGGTATAAACATTTATTCTGAAGTAAAAATCAAAGAGAACGAAATTGTTTCATTTAATAAATTTGATAAGAAAACAACTTCGTTCAGAGTTTATAAAGACGGCTTTGTTGGAGTTCATTTTCAGCAGGGAAAAATGAGCGATAAAGAAGGCTTTGAAAAAGCAGAAGAAAATCTGAAGCTTAAAAGACAGTATCCATTTGAACTCGAAAGCGGTGTACGCGAGCTCGATAAAACAGACCTGCTTTTGTCTGATGAAAAGCTGATGGAAAAAGCCAGGACTGAACTTAAGTACCTGCGAAAGACCCACCCGGATTTTACCTTCAGCGGAAGTTTTTATGCAAACTCTTATTTTGAACAGCAGAAAAACAGTGCAGGTATGAACTACTCTATTCGCGACGGACACAACGGTGCTGCATTCTGCTTTAAGCATAAGGACAGTAAGGATATTGAAGACGGCTACTTTAACATGAATCTGCGACATGGTCTTTCTTCTAAAAAATTTCGCGCAATAGTCGACAACTACATTTCAAACTTTACAAATCAGGTTGAGCTTCCAAAGGAACTTATTATCATGATGCCGGACTGGTATCTTAACGGCAAACTTAGGGAAAGCCTTGATGCAGAAAAGCTTGCTTTAGGCACTTCGCTTTTGAGCGGAAAGATTGGCGAAAAAGTATTTGCAGACGGGCTTACCATTTATCACGACGTAACAAAAAAGAATATCTGGATGTGTTCCTTCTGGGATGCAGATGGAATTGTTCACAAGGGCGACAAGCTTTGCTACATAAAGGATGGACGTGTTTTACGTGGTTATGCAGACAAACGAGTTGCAGCAAAATAT
The DNA here is from genome assembly GCA_946407195.1 of uncultured Treponema sp. GTDB lineage: Bacteria > Spirochaetota > Spirochaetia > Treponematales > Treponemataceae > Treponema_D. The sequence goes on from CAMJNC010000262.1 coordinate 2,502, forward strand.
GGAGTTGAATGTACCGGAAGTGCCTATAATAATTACAGCGACATTCCTAACAATGGCTGGGTAAACTTACGCATTACACCTCTTAAAAAAACACCAAAAGAAATTCTGGACGGAAAACTCGCCGTGCTGCCTGTACAGTTTAGTGGCGGCGGCTTTAGCGATACTGGAGATTATGCAATGCCGGTGCAGATGGCATACCTCACCGACGGTGAAAAGATTCTTGGCCGCCTGCCGCCATTTACTATGCGCAGCAATATGTTTGATATGTTTGGAAAAGACTTTATTGGTGTTTCTAAATATACAGACATCTGGAACAAGAATATGATGCTTGTAAAAATGGAAGCCGGAAAGCTATAAGCAGTAATGCTCTGTCTGTAAAGTAGTCCGCAATGACAACGAAAAAAAAATCCGCTATACTCTCTCCTATGAAAAAGCTTTGTGATTTATTAGGAAAAGAGCGTTTATTTTTTGACGGTGGAACCGGAACTGTTTTACAGGG
>CAMJNC010000263.1 GCA_946407195.1 uncultured Treponema sp.
AACGAGCGCTTGACAGCAGCGGGAAGGAAATCCCCTTCCGAACGCTTACGATTACGATTATGTTCAGACAGTTAGTTATAAGGACGGTGAGTATAAACTTTATTACAAAGTTACTCTATCAAAAATGCTTTTTGAAATGGCAGATGAGGAACCAGAAGAAGTTTTTGATGTTTTTAATGATGATACACTTAGAGACTTACCAGAAAATATAAAGGTACAAAGAGTTAATACAGACTTAGAAGTTGGGGGAGAGTTCTTCCTTAATATAAATCCAAAGACGACAGATGAAACTGAAAAAGCCTTACTGCCTACTGTAGCTGGGAAGAAATGTTTTATTCCTTTTCTAATTGGAAATGAGAGCAATTCACTGATTGAATATTTTAAAGAGGATGACAGTGAATCTCAAGAAATAACGAAGGCAGTTTTATCCTCTGCAAAATGCAAAATTCTAATAGACAAAAGTGTTTTACCTGTAATCGATAGTGCATATTTTGAAGGAAGGGGAGGACAGAACTATTCAATAGCTTTGTTTGATTATGGAGTTTCATATTGTTTGGAAATTCCATTCATAGTATTGTTCGAAACCGGAATGTATAATTTTGATAGAATTGTTGTGATTAGAGGGTAATCAATTATCTAAAGAACTTATTGATTTTAAATGGCAGGAGAAAACTGCTAAAAGCAGAAGAATCACAGTGACACAATCGTCCCCTCAAACACCTTCTTCACAATATGAACGGGCAAGGGGAGTTCAAAGTCTATTTTTTGCAGGAGGCGCTGCTCTTCCAGGGAGTATTTGACTTTGTCTTCGGTGTACATAATACCGGTGAAATTGTTGATTGCAATCTGCATGTTGAGAGATTCGACAAACTTGTAGGTCCAGCCGGGTTTTTGTTCCATAGTTTACTGCACGTTTTTCAACATCTTTTTGAGCTCGGCTTTGTAAGCTTCCTTTAATTCTGGTGGATTCAGAATCTGAACTGCAGAGCCGAAGCGGAGAATCCAGTAAAGGGATTCCTGGAACTGATTTGACTCGAAGCTGAGATAGACACTTCCATCCTCGTTCTGGCGGCAGACTTGATTTTTGTGCCAGGTACGCTCGAGGATGTAGGTATTGATTGACTTGTCGAAAAGCAGTTCAATCTTGATTGCTTCGTTTTCGTTGTTCCAGATTCCAAAGTATGGGTCGATGTGAACCTTTTTTTCATAATCAGGATCAGGAGTAAAAGCATCACAAAGCACAATATCCTTCATACGTGAAAGATTGTATGTGCTGTATTTATTGTGTTTATGACAGAAGCCGATAGCATACCAGTCGCCTTTTTGGCAGTAAATCTTATACGGATCAAGCGAGTGGGGCGTATGCTCGGTACTGCTGATAGAACGGTAACCAAAGCTGATGGTTTTGTGTTGTTTGATAGCTTCGAAAATCTTATGGAAAACATCGCTGTCGATATTTGGAATCGGGTCAGATATAAACTGTACTTCGTTGAGTAGGGAAGTCTGAACCTGGACTTGATTTGGAAGCATCTGAGAAATTGTGTCGTAAACTTTTGTGATAGTTTCCTTGAGTGGTGTATTGTCATAGCGCTCGAGTAGGGGAAGAATGCCAGCCATAGCCACAACTTCACCTTCGCTCACAAGAACGTTGCGCACAAAGAAGGTTTCGTCAGTAAAGTAATATCCCTTATGTATGCGATCGTATTCAATTGGTGCGTTGTAATAGATTTTGAGTTCATCGATGTCCCGGAGGATTGTGCGGCGGGAAACTTCCAGTTTATCCATGAGACGTTCAACGCTCGGGTATGTCAGATTCTGAATTGCTTTTTCCAGCTGCAGGAGTCGAAGTGATTTTACATGACTTTCTCTTTGTTTGTTTTTCATAATTGATTATTATAGCACACAAATTAAGAAAATCTTCTATTATTATTCATAATCGATGCTATAATGAATTAACGAGGTTGCAAATGAAAAAACTGCATATATTTTTCTTAACAATGATGATTATTTCGGGCTTTGTATTTGCCGAAGACATAAAAGTAAAAACCGGAGATGTTTTTGGCAGCTCTATGACAGATTACTTCACACCAATTGCAAAAGGGATTCGCGGAAGTTGGACCTGTGTTTCCAGCATCAAAAATGTTGAAAAGGATTTATGGTGCCTCACACTCATTGTTGATTCCAAAGCAAATCAGATTCCCAAAACCTTTGAATACTACGTTCGCCCCGGCGATGTAATCAGCGTTTGCCGCTTCCCGGATATCCAAAAAGAAGTTCAGCTGAAGGTAAAATCCATCAAATGGAACGAAGCAGTTCTGGAAATAGTGGAATGAAGCTAACTACAACAATTATCATATCTGCTTGTTTAGAAATGGATATAATCATTAATGAACTGTAAATTCTTTCCAAAATGTAATGGAGGCATTCAAGATTTTGAAATACTTTAATAATAAATCATGTAAATATATTAGTGAAAATTTAGTGATTTTAAACTATCCCTATTATTACTAGTATTAATAAAATAGCATACGGGGAAAAAAAGAGATTTAATTGGATGAAAAATGACTATCAGTAATGGACCAGAAAGATATATAGAAGCCCATGTTTGGACTGATAATCCGATATCAAAACTATGGAAATAAACTACGTAATTCAGAAATCCAGGCGTCGCTCAATGAGTATCCAGGTTGCAGATGATAAAAAAATCATCGTAAAAGTGCCGCTTGGAACACCGACCTTTATTGCAGAAAACTTTATCCGCGAAAAGAAAGACTGGATTACAAAGCAGCTTGAAAAGTTAGAAAAGCAGTCAGAACTTGCTGATTCCATGGGGCCGCTCACAGAAGAAGACATCAGACAAATCAAGAAACAGGCGAGGATGGTGATTCCGCAAAGGGTAGAGTACTACGCAAAACTGGCCGGCATTTCCTACAACCGCATCTTTATCCGCCTGCAGAAGTCGCGCTGGGGAAGCTGTTCTGCAGACGGAA
>CAMJNC010000264.1 GCA_946407195.1 uncultured Treponema sp.
TTCTGTAAGCTGTCAGCATTATTCTTTTGCCGTAAATGCCTTTGTAGATGTAATCCGTATGTTTGGCGGAAACGAATATAATTTTACTCTGCGCGAAACTCAGACTCATGAAATTATCGAAGACGTCGCACACCTTAAAAGTGAAATCGGAGTTTTATATCTTTCCAGCAGAAATGAAAATGTAATTACTAAACTGATTAAGAAAAACAATCTTACATTTGAACCCTTGTTTACCACGCCGTTACACGTTTTTATTTCCAAAAAAAATCCGCTTGCTAAAAAGAAAAAAATTAAGCTTTCAGACCTCGCGCCTTTCCCATATCTTACTTATGAGCAGGGAGATTTTAATTCGTTTTATTTTGCCGAAGAGCCGCTTACAGAAATTGATTTTGACTGCCCGAAAAATATACAGGTGCGCGACCGTGCCACCCTCTTTAATCTCTTAATTGGATTGGACGGCTTTACCATCTGTTCAGGTATAATCAGCCATGAACTGAATGGCCCGGAAATTATTTCCAGGCCGCTGGACTGCAAGGAACACATGACCGTTGGCTTTATTACACGAAAGTCAATGACTCTTTCGCGCTACGCAACGGCATATATCGAAGCACTAAAAAAACATTCTATTTTTTGAAGTTCTGTATTGTAGACCAGTATTTACTTTTTCTTTCCCTGATTTGCAACGGCTTCCATTTTTGCTTTGAGTGCTTCCTGGTCACCGAGATAATAATGTTTAATTACCTTAAAGTTTTCATCGAACTCGTAAACGAGCGGTGTACCTGTCGGAATGTTTACTTCGAGGATTTCTTCCGGTGTAAGATTGTCCAGATATTTTACGAGAGCGCGCAGGCTGTTTCCGTGAGCCGCAATTATTACACGCTTACCCGCCTTCATCTGAGGTTTGATTTCTTCAAGGAAGTATGGAATTACGCGGGCAATTGTTGTTTCAAGGCTTTCATTCTGAGGAAGGAAGCTTGAATCAACGTCGCGGTACATTGGCTGATTTTTTGCCGAACGTTCATCGTTCTCTGCAAGAGCCGGAGGCTTTACATCAAAAGAACGACGCCAGATTTTTACCTGATCTTCACCAAACTTTTCTGCAGCCTCAGCTTTATTCTTACCCTGAAGATCTCCGTAGTGACGTTCATTAAGCTTCCAGGTTTTGATTACCGGAAACCACTCTCGGTCCATCTCACACAGAATTCCATTTAATGTATGAATTGCACGCTTCAGATAAGAGGTATAGCAGATATCAAAATCATAGCCTTCATCCTTTAAAAGCTTACCTGCCGACTTTGCCTCCTCGCGTCCCTTGTCGCTGAGCTCAACATCTGTCCAGCCGGTAAAAAGATTCAGTTTATTCCATTCACTTTCGCCGTGACGAACTAATACTAATTTTGTCATTTAATGCCTCGAAAATAATTTTTAAAATTTTATTAGTTAGTATTGACTAACTTGTAAATACAATATATATTCTCAATCAGTTAGTCAATACTAACATAAAAAACAAATGAGGTAAGTTTATGAAAGTAGCAGTTATATATGCCAGCACAACTGGTAATACAGAGGCAATGGCAAATGCAATAAATGAAGCTTGTAAGGCATCGGGTGCAGAAGTAATCTTTGGAACAGCAGACAGTGCAGATAAGGCAGCTGTAACAGGCTGTGATGTAATTCTTCTTGGAAGTCCTGCAATGGGTGATGAAGTTCTTGAAGACACAATGGAAGAATTTTATACAGGAATCGAAAGTTCTCTCAACGGAAAGAAAGTTGGAATCTTTGGTTCTTATGACTGGGGTGACGGTCAGTGGCTCCGCGACTGGAATGATCGCCTGACAAACGCTGGTGCAGTAAGTGCAGGAGAAGCTCTTATGGTTCACCTTACTCCTGAAGAAGCAGATGTAGAACAGTGCAAGGCTTGGGCTACAGCTGCAATAAAATAGGCTCTTATAAAATAAATATATTTTGCCGCCTGGTTTTATGTCATGGCCAGGCGGCTTTTTTTTTTGAGGATTTAAAAATGAGTTTCGATCAGATAATCGTTCAGTCAAGTTCACCAACTTTTTGTAATATAAAACCCGGAAATCTTTTCTTTGTAAAAAATGAAGACTTTGATAAGGCTAAGTTTGAGGCCTGGAAAAATACTTTTTTCAAGCGCGGTCTCATGTCTTTTTCTGCTCAGATATCTGAAACTTCAACAGCTTTTCTTGTTCTGAATGTCTGCTGGACCAGAAAGATTTTAGATGATGTTTTTGTTCAGGCTTATTTATCTGAAAAAGGATATCATACAGGCGGCGTATTTGATTTTGTTGAAGAGTTATTTTCCCGTATGATTGAAAATGAAGGTTTTCCTCATGAAGTAGGGGTAATTCTTGGATATCCTGTAGAAGATGTAATTGAGTTTGAAAATCACCAGGGCCATGACTGTAAATACTGTGGCTGCTGGAAATCTTATTCTGATATAGAAAACGCAAAAGAATGTCACTGTAAATTTACCGAGTGCAGCAGACTATGTAAAAAGTGGTACGACGAGGGCTTTTCTATCAATCAGATTATAACTAAATATCAGACACTAAAAACCGTAGCCTAAAAAAATCCGCCCGAACTCAAGGAGCCCGGGCGGATATGATTGAGGGTTTAATACAAACCCTCAAAACGTCGAAGTCAAGGCTTTAAGCGTGAGCGTGCCTTGACTCGACGTATAGGACTTAAAAATTTTTAGAGTGTATTATCTTAACTTCTTATAACCGTAGGTTGCAGCCTCCCCCAGCTCTTCTTCAATACGAATCAGCTGATTATATTTTGCCATACGGTCTGTACGGCTCATTGATCCAGTCTTAATCTGGCCTGAGTTAGTTGCAACTGCGATATCTGCGATTGTTGTGTCTTCAGTTTCGCCAGAGCGGTGTGAGGTAACTGTTGTGTAGCCGTGGCGGTGTGCCATCTCAATTGCTTCCAGAGTTTCTGTAAGAGAACCAATCT
>CAMJNC010000265.1 GCA_946407195.1 uncultured Treponema sp.
ATACAGTACCACTGATATTTATATTTATCACCGTAAACCCAGGCACCGCCATGAACGCTAATAATTACAGGAAGTTTTTTGAGGGATCCGTCTGCTTCAACAGCTGATTTTGGACGATACACATCAAGATACTGCCACTTAATAAGCTTAGTATCGTTTCCATAAAGAATGTCGTCATATCGGATTATATCTTGTGGAGTGGTTTGTCCGGCATCACGTTTTTTGTCACTGCTTCCAAAGGCTCTTCTGATTTGTCTCGAGACAAAAAACTGTTTTAGCGTAATCATTACATCCCTCCTGACCGGATTGTTATATTATACCATATAATTTGCAGAATTCCAAAAAAATAGTAAAATTGAAATATGAAGACACTTGTAAATACCACACTTTGTTATATAGAAAAAGATAACTGTTATCTCATGCTCCACCGCACAAAAAAGGAGCACGATTACAATAAAGATAAATGGATTGGAATTGGCGGCAAGTTTGAAAATGGTGAATCGCCCGAAGATTGTGCCATCCGCGAAGTGCGCGAGGAAACCGGGCTTGTAATTGAGCCAGTAGACCTTGAATACTGCGGAATTGTAACTTTTGTGGATGTTTCTATACCCGATGCATATACCGAATTCATGCACGTTTTCCGTGCCCGCAAAATTTCAGGGGCTCTCAAAACCGACTGTCCCGAAGGTGAGCTTGAGTGGGTTCCGTTTGCAAAATTAAAGGATCTTCCGCACTGGCAGGCAGACGAAATCTTCTACGATTTTCTCGCAGAAAATCATCCGTTCTTTTCGCTTAAATGCGTTTACAAAGATAATAAACTGATAGAAACTTACCTTGGTGGGAAAGAATATAACCATTGGTCAAAAACGTCATGCTGAAACAAGTTCAGGGTGACAAGTATTACAAGCTGAAGCTTTCCGGCAGCAGTTCGCCTAGTGTAAACACCTTCTGTTCACCCTTACCGTTAGCAAGAATGATTTTGAAGTTGCGGTCGCAGAACTCGCTTAATACCTGACGGCAGACACCGCATGGCGGGCAGAAGTCTTTAATTTCAGGATTACCGTCTGCGCCTTCCGGGCCGCCAACAACAGCAATAGCTTCAAACTCGCGTGCACCTTCACTTACAGCCTTAAATACGGCAGTACGTTCTGCGCAGTTGCTTGGTCCATAGGCTGCATTTTCAATATTACAGCCGGTCCATACCTTGCCGGATTTATCGAGAAGAGCCGCTCCTACATGAAAGTGAGAGTAGGGTACATAAGAGCGTTTTGTCATTTCAATTGCAGTTTTTACAAGTTCGTCATAATTCATATTTGTAATTTTATCACATTTTTGTTTTATTTCATCAGAAAAAGTGTTATTTTATAAAACAGGAGGAACAAAAGTGGCAGACATCGCACAGGTAAATCAGGCCCTTAATCTCACAAATCAGCTTATTGCAGAACTGGATCAGGCAGAACGCCAGCTTTCTTCAGCCCGCAACTGGAGCTTTTTAGACGTACTTGGCGGAGGCCTCATCACAGACCTCATAAAACATTCAAAGCTGAATAATGCAAAAATCTCAATGGATAGGGTAAACTATCTGATGCAGGAACTCCGTCGTGTTCTTGGCGGTATCAGCATGTCGGGAGATTACAGTATGAATGTCGGCGGTTTTGCTACCTTTGCCGACTTCTTCTTCGACAGCGGCATCGTCGATGTTTATATGACCGCAAAAATCATGAGCAGCCTGAATGAAGTGCGCAACCTCAAAAACCGCTGTTACGAACTTCGCAGCAGACTGTCTAATATCCGGTAAAATTATTCAACCTTGTTCGCCTGGGCAAGGTTGACAACCCACTTTTCTTTTTTAAGCCAGAAATGCGCAATCGCAATTTTTGGAAATTCTACAGCTTTAATAATCGCATACATCGCAACCGGTCCTATTGCCGTAAGTTTTGCCATAATGAAAATGCCCGGAATTACAATTCCAAGATTTCCGATTCCATCTACGAGCATACCCATCATAGTGTCGCCGCCCGCACGGCTAATTGAGAACTGGCAGTTTATATAACCCCACACCGGCATGTAAACAGCCATCACTAAAACCATTTTCCTGCAGATAGCCTGAGAAGCCGGGCTCAGATTTCTGAACACAAGCGGAACAAGGAACATACAGCAAAGACCAACGCCGGTAAAGAAAAGTCCGAAAATCTTTGAGCCGTTCAAAAGCCACACTTTTTCCTTACGCGCAAGGTCCAACTCTCCGCTTCCCAGATCCTTTCCGATAATTACCGCCGTCGCCGTATTGATTCCGCTGAAGGCAATAAAAAACAGATTCGAAATAGCAAAGCCTGCCGACATCCCGGATACTACATCCGCTCCACCGCGTCCGTTGTAGAGCGCAGTCGTAATAGTTTCTGCAATCGCCCAAACCATTTCAGAGCACATAATCATCCAGGCCTTTTTGAAAATCTGGCCGAAGAGCGAAAGACGAACATGGAACATATCAAGCAGCCGGATAGCGAACGGAGGCTTTTTTACAATCATATAAATCAGGAAAATCAGAGCTTCGGTACAGCGTGCAATAATTGTTGCAAGCGCAGCACCACGAACCTCAAGCCGCGGCGCACCTAAGTTTCCGTAAATAAAAACCCAGTTGAAAAAAGTATTGCAGGCTGTAGCAATCACAGAAATCACAAGCGGCACTTTTACCTGACCAATCTCGCGCAGCGACGAAGAAACCATTGCAGAAAAAATCCACGGCACTCCCATAAAGCCCATCAGACGCATATACTTTACGCCCTCGTCGAGAATCAGCTCGGCCTGAGTATTTCCCCTGACCATAAGACTAAGAATTGTCCGCGGAATCAAAAAGCAGCAGACAGAATAAATGGCAACAACAAAAAGTCCGGCCCACAGCTTAAAGCTGAACGACTGCTTCATTCCCTGCTTATCATCAGCACCAAAAAACTGCGTAATAAAAATGCCGCCGGCCAT
>CAMJNC010000266.1 GCA_946407195.1 uncultured Treponema sp.
GAATACCCGCCGGTAAGCGAAATCGAAAAGACAATCGAACTTTACGGCAGCCTTGGTCTCAATGTTATCGTAACTGAAATGGAAATTTCCATGTATGCAGACCGTGAGCAGGACAAGGACATTTTTGAAGAACGCAAGGAATACACCCCGGAACTTCTCGAAAAACAGGCAGCCCGCTATGCCGAAATCTTTGAATGCTTCAAAAAAGAAGCAAAAGCCGGCATCCTCAAAGACGTAGTCCTCTGGGGCATTACCGACCGCATGAGCTGGAAAAACAACTTCCCGGTTCCAGGCCGCACCGACGCCCCACTCCTCTTCGACGGAGAAGGAAAGCCTAAGGCTGCATTTGACAGATTGTGTAGAGAATAAATATTCAAGAGGAGGCTATGCCTCCTTTTTTATAGGTTCTGTAAAATCGCCTGAATAATCGAAGCATCCAAAATTTCAAAGGCAAAACACTTTTTACCTAAATCCTTTAAACTTGCGCCAATATGATAAAGAATCTTGTTATCAATTATCATAAAACGGTCGTGCATCTTTGTTGTGTAGTTCAAGGTTAGACTCGGATACTGTGCATTAAAGTTCTGAACATCCTGCGATGTAAGCTTTGTTTTAGGATCGGTATAAATCGTAACTTTTACACCCTTCTGTTTTTTGGCAAGACGCTGAAGAACAGACAAATCAACATAACCATCAATTAAAACAATCTCCTTCTTCGCAGCCTGAATAAAAGTTTCAAATTTAGCGTAAGCATCAAAAATCTGCCCCTGGAAGAAAATACCCTGAGTATCTTTTACATTGTACTTATCCATAAGAGTAAAGAGTTGGTCTATTTTCTTGTCAGATTCATTAAGGTGGACATCTGTTTCAATCTGATGCTGTCGTATAGATTTTAGTTCTGCAAAGATTTCTGAATTACTCTGGACAAAATGGCGCATAGAAACGAAGGCCTTTACAATCTGGATACTAGCTTTTACCGCAGTTTCAGATTTTAGAACTGACGCAAGCATTGTAACGCCGTGTTCTGTAAACACAAAAGGAGCTTTTCGTATGCCTCCCCAACTTGATGTCGCAAATTGCGACATCAAGATTTCATCTGAACCAGAATTAGTGTTCAAGGTCGCATTTTGCGACCTTGATGAACTTGATATCACAATTTGTGATATCAAGTTTTCATCATACAAAGACTCTTTGTTCAAGATCACAGATTGTGACCTTGAACAATTGGATATCACAATTTGTGATTTCCAATTTTCGAATTCTTCGTCATTCATTTGAAACATAAACTCTTCAGGAAACCTGTTAAGATTTCTTTTTACTGCCTGATTAAGAATACGAGTTTCCACACCATAGAGTTCTGCAATATCGCGGTCAATCATAACCTGTACGTCGCGAATAACAAAGATTTTCTTTTCGATTTGTAAATTAGAAATTTCGTTTTCCATACCATCCATCCGTGAGAAAAGTAATTTCAGCGCCAGTCCAACTTCAAGCTTGAATTGTGGTAAAATAAAACGAAGATAAAATAAATATACAATAATAACTGCACATACTAATAAATGCTGATTAGTTGTTGGAAGTTGTCTTCTGTGCAGCAGATTTTTACATTTATAATTTAATGAATATTTATTCCGATGGCAAATAGTTTATATGTATTTTTCTATTTTATCTTTAAAATCCACACCTTTCGCCATATAATAAAACCAAGAGGTAAAACTATATGGCTAACATTAAAGACGGTCTCAGTGCCGCAACAAAAGAATTAAGTGCATTCAAAAAGTTTATTTCACGCGGAAACGTGATTGATATGGCTGTCGGTGTAATCATCGGTGGTGCCTTCGGTAAAATCGTAACAAGCCTTGTAAACGACATCATCATGCCGCTCATTGGTCTCGCTTTGGGCAAAATTGATTTTGCAAGCCTTATGTTCAAAATCGGCGACACAGAAATCAAATACGGTGCCTTCATTCAAACAGTCGTAGACTTCCTGATTGTTGCCTTCTGTATTTTCATAGTGATTCAGATTTTTGAGAAATTCAAAAAGAAAGAAACTGAAAAACCAGAAGAACCTCCAGCAATCGTAAAATCCGACGAAGCAATCCTCCTCGAAGAGATCCGCGATTTGCTGAAGAATAAATAAAAAATTTGTTTTTTGCTATTCCAGATATTTTTTCACTAAATTAGCCCAGACGCGGACTGAAATGCCTGTTGGATAATGACGTTGCAGCCAGGAAACATAGCGCACTGCAAAGCGATAAATTGAAAGTGCCTTTCCACGACGGGCATCTCGAATTGCTTTGGCGGCAACTTTATCTGCTGTTACAAGGAAAGGAAATTTTACCTTGTGGCCATTCAGAGAATCCGGCAGGAGAGCAGTTTTTATCCAGCCTGGACAGATTGTTGTTACGGCAATACCTGTATCACGTAGCTCTTCTCTTAGAGCGCGTGAATAACTGTAAACAAAGGCCTTAGTAGCCGCATAAAGATTAATATAAGGAAGTGGACTAAAGGCAGACTGCGAAGCCACATTAACAATATGATCACCTGCCTTCATATATGGAATACAGATATTGCAGATAGAAGCTGTTGCCGTACAGTGAGCTGCAATACCTGCTGCAAGCTCCTCTGTAGAAAATTCAGTTGAAGGAGCAAAACGGCCCGCGCCGGCATTATTTATAAGCCAGCTGATTTCGATGGCTGAACTTCCACCCTCGCTCTCAAGCTTTCCTGAAAGCCCGTCATAAGACTTAGTATCAGACAAATCCATCTGAAGAGGTATGATTTTGGAACCGAACTTCTCCTTCATTGCCTCCAGCTTTGCAACATTTCGTCCGATTGCCCAGACCTCATCAACATCATTTATGATCTGTCGGACAAACTCTTTTCCAAGTCCGCCAGATGCTCCTGTAATTACTGCAATTTTCTTCATCAATATTTTAACACCTGAGCAGTTGATTTTTATTACAGGAGATT
>CAMJNC010000267.1 GCA_946407195.1 uncultured Treponema sp.
CCGTTTTCACCGACAAAATAGACCTCTCTGTTCGAAAGGTCTATTGTATCATTTTTAAGATTTCTAAAATTGTAAAAGGTTTGATAAAGGAATGGCATAAAAAAATATTGTCATCCTGAACTTGTTTCAGGATCCCTACAAAGAGATTCCGAAACAAGTTCGGAATGACATTAGAATTAATAATTCATTGGCATGATTACATGGATGTAATCTCCGCCAGCTTCACTGCGCATAATTACAGCCTTTGTAATATTTGCTTCACCATCACTTCCACCCTCAGAAATATTAAAATCAAAAACAATATTTTCTGAATCAATAACCTTGAGAGGTTCTGTAACGTAAGTAAAATTCAAAGCCATAGAAATGTCCTGTCCATCATAGCGGCAAGGAATCTCTTCATCTGCATTACCAATATCTGATTCAGGAGAAATCAGCTTAAGAACTCCAGAAGAAATCTTGAAAATAATTCTGCTTACTTTTTTATCAACCATGATTGTTGTTCGTTTAAGAGCTGCATCCAAATCAGCTTTATTAACCATGAATGACATTGTAAGATTTTCTGGAATTACCTTCTGGTAGTTAGGGAACTGTCCCTCAATAAGTACAGAAGAAAATTCTACATTTCCAAATTTTACAAAGATTGATTTATCAACAACTGCAATCTGAATGTTTCCTTCTTCAGGAGCATTCTTAAGAATACAGCCAAGAATTTTTGTAGGAATAATTGCAGGCTGGAAATCAGGAACACTGAAGCCTGTTTTATTATCACATGAAAGACGACGACCATCTGTTGCAACCATTGTAAGTGTGTCACCATTTTTAATGAAATAAACACCTGTCATGAAATAGCGGTTGCGGTCATCAGAAACAGCAAAAATTGTTTCCTTAATCATTTCCTTAAAGTCCTTAGAAGGGATTTCAAAGAATGGAACATTCTCACTTGTACCAGACTCAGGGAACTTATCGCTTGCCTGACTCTTAAGCTGGAACTTAACCTTCTTTGCAATAGGCTTAATTGTAACGCCAATATCTTCCTGAATGAATTCAATTTCACCAGAAGGCAAAGACGAAAGAATGCTCATAAACTTATCACAGAAAATTGTAGTTCTTCCTTCTTCCTGAATATCTACTGGAATAACAGTTGTAAACTTAACTGTTGAATCTGTAGCTTTAATTGTAAGTGAATTATTTTCGGCTATAATCAGGATATTAGAAAGAATTGAAACAGGACTTTTATTAGTAATAATTTCCTGTGCAATTGAAATTTCTTTTATCATTGCATCTCTGTCGAAAGTGAATTTCATTTTTTATACTCCTTATAAACCTTATATATTAATTATATATTTTTTAAATTTTAGTAGTAGTAATAGTAAGCACTGTTTATACTGTGGAAAAGATATTTATCTCTTTATATTGCAAGGATTTAAATTGTTAATAAAACAAGCGTTTAAATTAACTTTTTTTCCACATATCCACATTTTAATCCTTTTTTGTTGATTTATCCACTTTAAATCAACATTTTCTGCACTATTTTTTGTACTCCTTAATTTCCCTGACATAAAGCTGGATTTTAGATTCAAGATTTGAATCAATTTTTATCTGTTCAGCAATTTTATTATAGGCACTCATAATTGTAGAATGATCTTTACCGCCAAACTCATTTGCAATATCTGTATAAGTCATTTCTGTAATTTCTCGTGCAATGTAAATTGCAATCTGACGTGGTACTACAAATTTTTTATCACGCTTTTTACTCTTCAAATCTGCAACAGAAATCTGGAAATTATCAGCAATTACTTTTTGAATGATATCAATTGATATTGATTCCATGCTTCCAGAATCCATAACATCTTTAAGAAGATGCTTAGTAATTTCCAGGTCTGGAGTTTTACCAACTAAATCAGCATAACCAAAAACCTTATTCAAAGCTGCTTCAAGATCACGTACATTAGTTTCAATATTTTTTGCAATGTATTCAACAATATCTTGAGAAAGTGTTTTATCCATCAGGTCAATTTTTTTCTGAAGAATTGCAACACGGGTTTCATAGCTAGGTGGCTGAAGATCAATACAAAGACCATTAGAAAGACGGCTCACAAGACGAGCTGCCATGTTCTTAATTTCTTTAATTGGACGGTCACAGGTAAATACCATCTGAGCTTTCTTTTCATGAAGAGCATTGAAGGTATAAAAGAGTTCCTCCTGAGTCTGTTCCTTATTCTGAAGAAAGTGAATATCATCAAGGAGAAGTACATCAAGATTTCTGTATTTATTTTTAAAAGCGTTAGTCTTACTTTCCTTAATTGAAATTGTAAATTCGTTTGTAAAGGTTTCTGCAGACACATAGCAGATCTTTAATTTTTCTCCGCCATTATTGTAAATATAATTTCCAATAGCCTGCATCAAGTGAGTCTTACCTAATCCTGAACCACCATAAAGAAGAATCGGGTTGTACTGTTTACCAGGTTTTTTTGCAACAGCAACTGAAGCATTATATGCAAAATTACTGTTGTCTCCAGAAATAAAAGTATCAAATGTATATTCTTCCTGAAGTAAAGGATGTTTTTTAAAGCTTGATTTTTTGTTTTCTGCAGGTTCAGAATTTAATGAAGGAGTTTCAGGTTCAGCTGCTTTTTTACTACCCTTCTCTGCTGTTGAATTTTCAGATTTTTTTGTTTCAGAATGCTCTTCTTTTACAACAATACAGTTTAATTTGATGTCATCCTGGCCTGTAATTTCCTTAAGCTTTTTGAGGACAATATCAAAATTACCCTTTTTCTGCATAGACTGCTGCAAAAAAGACGAAGCTACAGACACAGTTATAGTATCAATAGTGTCTTCAACGTAGTTCATATTGAACCAGAGCTTAAAATCGTCTTCTTTATTTTGAGCTTTATAGTAATCATGGAGTACCTTCATTGTGTACACCCAGGCTTCTTCATAAATTCTTTCTGA
>CAMJNC010000268.1 GCA_946407195.1 uncultured Treponema sp.
TGCAATTTCTGCTGTATAGCCTTTGGTAGTTCCACCTGCTCCAAAGGTTACGCTTATAAAATCAGGTTTAAGCTCGGTAAGAGACACTGCAGTTTTTTTAATTGATTCAAGGGCCTCTTTCTTTTTTGGCGGGAAAACCTCAAAAGAAAGAGAAACCTTTTTGCTGTTCAAAATATCAGCTATTCTCATGCGTTTGTCCTGAGTTCCTTTGCAGCGGCAACAAGATTTTTAAGGCTCGCTACGGTTTCTTCTTCGCCGCGGGTTTTTAGACCACAGTCCGGATTAACCCAGAGCTTTTCCTTCTGAACCTTACCCAGCATTTTCTTGAGTGCATCAGTTATTTCTTCAACAGAAGGCACACGTGCTGAGTGAATATCGTAAACACCAGGTCCTACTTCTGTTTTGAAATTTGCTTCTTTAAGTGCATCAAGAATCTTAAGATCTGCACGGCTTGCTTCAAAGGTAATTACGTCTGCATCCATTGCGTCTATGTCGCAGATAATGTCATTGAACTCGCTGTAACACATATGAGTGTGAATCTGTGTCTGTGGCTGAACCTTTGAGTGTACAAGACGGAAGGCAGGAATTGCCCAGTCCAGATATTCACTGTGCCAGTCGCTGCGGCGGAGCGGAAGCTTTTCGCGAAGAGCAGCTTCATCAATCTGAATGATTTTAATTCCGTTTTTTTCGAGGTCCAAAACTTCCTCGCGAATAGCAAGGGCAATCTGCTGAGTCTGTTCCTTAAGGCTGATATCCTCACGAGGGAAAGACCAGTTCAAAATTGTTACCGGACCAGTAAGCATTCCCTTCATGATTTTATTTGTCTGACTCTGGGCGAACACAGACCATTCAACTGTCATCGGTTTGTTTCGGCTAACATCTCCCCATACTACAGGCGGTTTTACACAGCGGGTACCATAGCTCTGAACCCAGGCATTCTGTGTAAAAAGATAACCGTTGAGCTGGCTTCCAAAATATTCAACCATGTCGTTTCTTTCAAACTCACCGTGAACAAGAACATCAAGTCCAAGCTCTTCCTGAAGCTTTATACATTCTGCGATTTTTTTCTGATTAAACTCTACATACTGTTCGCGAGTAATTGTTCCTTTTTTGTAAGCGGCACGATTTGCGCGAACCTCTTTTGTCTGAGGGAAGCTTCCGATTGTTGTAGTTGGGAAAAGCGGAAGCTTAAATGTTTCATGCTGGATTTTTTCGCGTTCTGCAAAATCAGGCTTACGTACAAAATCTGCCTCGTTGATTTGGGCAAGTGCCTTCTGAACTGCTGCATCCTTTGCAACGCGTTCAGAGGCAAAAAGTTTTTTGTTTGCTTCGAGGGAAGTAGCGTCGCCTCCAGCAAGCTCCTTAAGCTCTATAATTTTTTCTTCTGCATAAGCAAAGTGTGCAAGAACATCCTGAGCAAGCTTTTCTTCTGAAGCAGTTGTATAAGGCACGTGCAGAAGTGAGCACGAAGTTCCAATAACGATATTCTGTTCATCTACCTTGGCTGCAAGCTTTGCAAGCACTTCATTCTTTTTCTGATAATCAGCTCGCCAGATATTCTTGCCGTTTACAATACCTGCAAGTAAAAGTGTGTCCTTAGGAAAGCCTGTTTCAACAAGCTCAAGTGTTTTCTTTCCTTCTACAAAATCCAGTCCTATAGCATCAAAGCCAAGCTCGCAAACCTCTTTGTACACATCGCGAATATCGCCAAAGTAAGTCTGCAGGCTGATTTTTATGTCGGCTTCTGTGTGAAGCTTAGAAATCAGCTCCTTATAAATTGAAACAAACAATGCCTTCTCTTCGGCAGTTACATCAAAAACAAGAGCAGGCTCTGCAATAGAAATCCATTCTGCCCCTGCAGCACTAAGCGATTTTGCAAGCTGAACATAAGCGTTTACAAACTCTGCTGCAAAATCGCCGGCTTTTTTCTGGCCTGTATAAGTTGCAAGATGGAGGAAGGTGTATGCACCAATAACTGTCGGAACAGTTTTAATTCCAAGAACCTTTGCTTCGTTAAATTCTGCAACTGCCTTGTTCTGGTCTGCAACAGAAAGCTTCATATCATCAGCCAATTCCGGAACAATATAGTGATAATTTGTATTAAACCATTTTTTCATTGGGAGGGCTTTTACATCACCTGCTCCACCCTGATATCCGTGAGCTGCTGCAAAATAAGTTTCGAGAGAGCTCAAGCCCAGTGCCTTATAGCGTGCAGGAACAGCATCAAAAAGAAAGGCTGTATCAAGCATATTGTCATAAAAAGAAAAGTCATTTGAAGGAATAAAAGTGATTCCGGCTTCTGCCTGCTTTTTCCAGCCGTATGCACGAAGCTCTGCTGCTGTTTTTTCAAGCTCGTCTGCAGAGATTTCTGCTTTAAAATATTTTTCACTTGCAAATTTCAATTCGCGGTTTTTTCCGATTCTTGGGAAACCGATTACAGAAGTTTTTGTTGCCATACGATTTACCTACCTTTTTTGTATATTAATTAAGGCAAGTATATATGATTTTAACTACTAAAGAAAAATACTATTTTCAAACGGTTTGCAATAGTTTTTAACTATGGCACTTTTAAATCATTTTTGTTATCATAAAGGCATGACTTTACAGCAATTAAAATATGCCGTTGCAGTAGCAGACACACGAAACATAACAGAAGCCTCTCGCCGGGTTTTTGTTTCGCAGCCAAGTCTCACCGCAGCAATCCGCGAGCTCGAAGCTGAAATGGGAATTACAATTTTCTCCCGTTCAAACAAGGGTGTTACAATTACCAACGAGGGCGATGAGTTTTTGTCTTACGCACGTCAGGTTCTTGAACAGGCAACTCTTCTGGAAGACCGTTTTAAGTCTGAAGGAGGAGGTTCGGGAAATACAATTTTTTCTGTAAGCTGTCAGCATTATTCTTTTGCCGTAAATGCCTTTGTAGATGTAATC
>CAMJNC010000269.1 GCA_946407195.1 uncultured Treponema sp.
TTACAGTATCACCAACATTGAAGCCCTGTGCTCCAGGACGCTTCTGTGTTTCTTCGATAGTCTTAATAAGATCCATAGTGATCTCCTTTAGTTTTGCACCTTCTTTGCCTTTTTCTTTTTCTGATGTTTAGCAAAGAAAGATTCGGTTATTTCCTCAATCATCTTTTCGGCTTCTTCAGTAAGCTGACCTTTCATGCGTGCATCCCGAATCAAATCCGGTCTGTTTGCCATTGTCTTCATCAGCCGCTTTTTAAGCCGCCACTTTCGGATTTCCTCATGATTTCCACTAAGTAAAACCGGTGGAACCTTCATACCCTTCCATTCTTCAGGATGAGTATACTGAGGGTACTCCAAAAGTCCGTCACAATAACTTTCTTCTTCAAGCGATTCGTGAGAAATAACTCCGTCTACAAGGCGGTAAACAGTGTCTATAACAACTGTTGCAGCCACTTCTCCAGATGACATTACATAATCTCCAATGGAGATTTCTGCGTCAACGTAAGAATCGATGATTCTCTGGTCAATACCTTCGTATCTTCCACAGATGAATACAAGTTCGTCTTTGTGACTAAGTTCTTCGGCAATTTTCTGTGTAAGCTGTTTTCCGCTTGGAGTTACGTAAATTACATACTTCTTGCGGGCATTTACACTATCAAGTGCCTTTCCGAGTGGCTCTGGCATCATAAGCTGGCCAGCGCCGCCTCCATACGTTCCGTCATCACAGGTATGGTGTTTATCAGTCGCAAAATCTCTGATGTTCACCAGATCGTAAGCAATAATTTCCTTTTCTACCGCTTTGGCCATGATTGAGTTTTCAAAAAAAGCCTTAACAATATCTGGAAATAAGGTCAGCACAGTAAATTTCATGGAATTACTCCAGAATCCAGAGGTGCATCAATTGCACCGTTTTGTTCTTAATATCAACCTTTCCAATAAATTCTTTATTGAAAGGAACAAGAACCTTTCGGTCACAACTCTCGGCGAGTGACACTTCTAACAAGTTACCCCCGCCGCCTTCCATTACGTCTGTGATTGTTCCTGCAACAGCCTTGCCTTTAAGCGGGCCCTCAGGTGCAATCAACGTTGCCGGAGCGTCTTTCCCTTCATAAACAAGGGAACAATCTCGTAAATCCTCAATATACCACTCGTCTTTATTCAAAGGCTTGCAGTATTTTCGTGGTACTTGAATTCCCCAGTGGCGGTACTTTAATACAGCCTCATCAGAATCTATACCAGTAAACTTAACATAAGCAACAGCATGTCCCAGAGAAACCGATTCTACCTTTGTTTCCCTATGCTCGTCGCCATGCACTAAAGTAACTTCCTTCAAATCAAGCAGATGCTCGTATTCTCCGGAGGCACTCTCAACCTTACATTCACCCGAAAAACCGTGAGTTCCACGGATGAAGCCGACCACAAGTTGTGCTTTTTCCATCAGCAATATTCCTAATTAGTTATCAAGAATATCAAGACTGTAACGCTTACCGTCTTTTACAGCTGAAGCACTCAGAACTGTTCTCATGGCTTTAGCAATTCTACCGTATTTACCGATAACCTTGCCGATGTCACCATCTGCCACTCTGAGCTGGAGCACCATGCCTTTCTCGCCTTCAGTTTCATTTACAGATACAGCTGACGGATCATCGACCAATGATTTTGCGATGTATTCAATCAGGTCTTTTTCCATTTCCCTAGCCTCTCTGTAAACTATTCTGCCTTCTTAGCAGCCTGGCGATTCATCAACTTCTTAACGATGTCTGTAGGCTGTGCACCAACACTGATCCAGTACTTTGCACGTTCCATATCGATAGAAACCTGATCCTTTTCCTGTGCGATTGGCATGAAAGTTCCAATTTCTTCGATACAAACGCCGTCACGTGGCTTCTGTGAGTCCTGAACAACTACACGGTAGCATGGACGCTTAGCTGCACCAAATCTCTTAAGTCTGATTTTGACCATTATATCCTCCATGGCACTGTTTCCAGTACCAAATTTTTACTATTCAGGGCATAAAAATGCCTATTGTGTATATTGAGACACAATAATAACTGATTTAAAGCATTTGTTCAAGAGCTAAACCTTGATAGGAAAGCTTTAGTTCGCCCCATCTGCGGATTATTTATGACAGAATCTGGACTTCCCTCTTCCACAATAACTCCACCGTCCATAAAAATGATGTGACTTGAAATATCGCGGGCAAAGGCCATCTCGTGAGTTACAACAACCATTGTCATTTTTTCTGCAGCAAGCTCTTTAATTACTGCAAGAATTTCACCAGTAAGCTCAGGATCAAGCGCAGATGTAGGCTCATCAAACAAAAGCACTTCTGGTTTTAAGGCAAGCGCACGTGCAATAGAAACACGCTGCTGCTGTCCTCCGCTAAGTTCACAAGGATAATTGTTTATCTTTGATTCCAGTCCCATTCGTTTTAATAAATCAATTGCGACAGCTTCTGCTTCATCTTTTGATTTACCTAAAACACGAATCTGAGCTGCAGTAACATTTTTTAAAACTGAATAATGTGGAAATAGATTAAAGTTCTGGAATACAAGTCCGCTTTTCAAAATGATTTCATGGCGGGCCTTTTTATCTGCATAAACTCCGTTTTCAACAAGAGTCTGTCCACAGATTTTAATAGTTCCGTCTGTTACAGTCTCCAGCTGAGATATACAGCGAAGCATTGTTGATTTTCCGGAACCACTAGGACCAATAATACTTAAAACTTCACCACGTTCTACAGAAAAAGAAATCCCTTTTAAGATTTCAAGGTTTTCGCGGAAAGTCTTTTTGATATTTTCAACTCTGATTATTTCTTCCATTCTCAGCCTCAGTTATAATAAGCAAGCTTCTTTTCTAATTTCTGGAAGCCGATTGAAACAATCCAGTTCATAATAAAATAGAAAACACCAGCTAT
>CAMJNC010000270.1 GCA_946407195.1 uncultured Treponema sp.
ACATGACTTCCTTGCACAAAATCATAGTACCTGCATAACCTTTTTTTGCAGGCGGCACAGAAGAAAGCCATTCAATTTTGTAGCTTGGAAAATATTCGGCCAGTAACTCAAGGTGTTTCGGGCTTGGGCCTTCCGCCGGAAGTTTTGTTTCCTGAATCGCAATTACATCAGCATTGTAGCCGCCAAGCTTTTTCAGCACCGCCTGCGAAAGTTGCGCCCTTTCCGAAGTAGAAGTCAGCGCCGCATTAATTGAATCTATGTTCCATGAAATAAAAGTCATTTTTTGCTCCTGTTTTCAATATATAAAATATTTCAGAAAAATTCAGTAGGTGGTGGGAAGAGAGAGCTCCCCGAAAAATTATTGTCAATTAAATCAAATCTTATTATATTAAAACTGTAAAGCCTGCTGCACAGAAGAATGTATCCAGTAACTAACTTAGAATTATGAGTATGTGCAGTTATATGATTGCCGCCTTTCCCTTCGATAGGTTCAGGGGCTACGTAGCAATGACACATTCATTTTATTTCGATTTTTCTTTATCACAATTCAGGCCTGAAGCTGGACTGGCGCTGAAAATCAATTTTCTCATGAGGTATATGGTATGGAAAATGAAATTTCAATTCTGGAAGAAAACTCTATTCGTTCAAAGATTCATGTTATCCGCGGTCAGCAGGTGATGCTGGATCGAGATTTGGCTGAATTATATTTAGTTGAAACAAAAGCATTAAATCAGGCAGTAAAAAGAAATATCGAACGCTTCCCTGAAACCTTTATGTTTCAATTAAATGATACTGAGTTTGAAAATTGGAGGTCACATTTTGTGACTTCCAATTCAGATAAAATGGGTTTGCGGCGACCACCTTATGCTTTTACAGAACAGGGTGTAGCAATGTTAAGTGCAGTTTTAAAGAGTGAAACTGCTGTAAAAGTAAGTATTCAAATAATGAATGCATTTGTTTCAATGCGTCACTTCCTACAGAATAATGCTGAGATTTTTGTAGAACTAAAAACTATGCGACAACATCAAATAGATACAGATGTACATCTGAATGAAACTGATAAAAAAATAGATGAATTATTCTCATTAATGGATAAATTCAACATCAAAGAAACACAAGGCATCTTCTTCCAGGGTCAGATTTTCGACGCCTACGCAAAATTCGAAAGCTTCCTTGCGGCCGCTAAGAAAGAAATAATCCTTATAGATAATTATGTAGATTTATCGATTCTCCAACGTCTTGCAAAAAAGAAAAAAGACGTTAATGTGACAATCTACACCGATCCAAAAACAAAACTAACTACTCAAGATGTTCAGACTTTTAATGCTCAATATCCAACTCTCACTTTGAATTATACAACAAAGACTCACGACAGATTTTTGATTATTGATAATTCAACAATTTATCACATTGGAGCCAGCCTCAAAGATTTAGGCAAAAAGTGTTTTGGATTTAGTATTCTGGATTCCAGTTACATTCCGATGATTTTGGGGAACTTGTAAAAAAAAACGCCAACTCCAACCAAAGTCAGAACTGGCGTTCACTGTCACCCTGAACCCTTCACAGCATAGCTGTTCGGAGACTCGCTAAAAACAGTCCACTGGACTGTTTTTGCCCTGCCTTGCAGGGCCGCTCCCTATGTTTCAGGGTCTATTTTATTTAATCAGTGAATGATATTCCTGCAGAGACTTAACTCCACCCTCACCACCGTTACCGTTCTTTACAGACTCGATACCCTTAACAGCAGCGAGTGCACCGGCGATTGTAGTGATGTAAGAAACCTTGTACTTCAAACAAGCCTTGCGGATTGTCTTGCGGTCTTCGGCGTAGTTTCTCTTAGCCTTAGGTGTGTTGATTACCAGGCAAACTTCCTTGTTCATAATCATGTCGACTACGTCTGGGCGGCCGGCACCAATCTTGTTTACAACATCGCACTTGATTCCGTTTGCGTTGTAGAAGTCTGCAGTGCCCTGTGTGCCAACCAGTGTGAAGCCCAGGTTCTTCAAAGTTTTTCCGATTTCGAGAACCTGATCTTTCTGTCCTTCCTTGTTGCTGAGGGAAATAAGAACCTTCTTGTTTTCCCAGGCTGCTGGCGCGTGTGGGAGCTCTGAACCTGCAGCTTCCTGTGACTTGTAGAAGGCCAGTGGGAAGTTTTCAGCAAGGCCAAGAACTTCACCAGTAGAACGCATTTCAGGTCCGAGGATTGGGTCAACTCCAGGGAAGCGTGCCCATGGAAGAACAGCCTCTTTTGCTCCGTAGTAAGGAATCTTCTTGTCTTTGAGGCCGAGTGATTCAAGAGATTCACCAAGCATCATACGAGTTGCAAGGCGGGCCATCTGTGTGTCACAAACCTTTGATACGAGCGGAACTGTACGCGAAGCACGTGGGTTAGCTTCGATTACGTAAACCTTTCCGTTTTCAATTGCGTACTGCATGTTCATCAAACCGCAAACGTGGAGGCTTTCTGCAATCTTCTTTGTATATTCTTTGATTGTTGCAAGATTATCAGCAGGAATCGAAACTGGAGGAATTACACAAGCTGAGTCACCAGAGTGAATACCAGCAAGCTCAACGTGCTCCATAACAGCTGGAATGTAAACGTGAGTTGAATCAGCCAAAGCATCAGCTTCGCATTCAAGCGCATTCTTCAAGAAGCGGTCGATGAGCAATGGGCGGTCCGGTGTAACACCAACAGCCTTTTCAACATATTCCTTCAAAGTTGCTTCATCATAAATAACTTCCATTCCGCGTCCGCCAAGAACGAAAGAAGGACGAATCATGATAGGGTAACCAATCTTGTCAGCGCAAGCCTTAGCCTCATTAAAGTCAATTGCCATTCCACTTTCTGGCATTGGGATTTCAAGTTTTTCCATCATGTGGCGGAAGAGGTCGCGGT
>CAMJNC010000271.1 GCA_946407195.1 uncultured Treponema sp.
CTGATTTCAGAACAAATTTTTTGGTAACATCAGCTACACCTGTAATGGCGTCTGTATACTGGCGCTTCAGGAGATTAAAAATATTTGTGAGGCGGATTTCCTTAGCATAATCCTTGAGATACATAATTCGGTTAATGTAATCTATGCGGCGGTTATGTGGAGCCATTTCCTTGTTACGCTGATAGTCAACCCGGCTGTTTAAAATTCGGAAATAAAAGTTTCCGATTATCGGGAGAAGAATAAAGGCAACAGAAAGACTGTCTACCTGAAACATAAATACGAATGCACAGATGCTGGCAACAAAACCGAACAAAAGACCAAAAAGCTGATCTACAGTTTCAATAATCCGTGTATCAGCATTTTTCATGGCTAATGTGTATTTATCATAAAAATCTGAGTTTTCAAAACATTCAAGCTCAACATTGCGGGATTTTTTGAAAAGCTTCTGATACAGTTTTTTATTCACTATTGTATCTGTAACCGGTTTTACTGAGCCAAGAATATAGCTGTTATAAAAGGCCATTGAAGCAAAGACAGCAACTGTAATTCCAATAAAAATCATAATGGCGCGAAAGGTTTCTCCAATCTGCAGGGCATTGATTACATAGCGCATAAAGAAGGCACTGTAGAATAACCAGCCGAAGTAGTACAAAGCCTTTGCACAGGCCATGTGGATAACCATTTGGGGGCACATTTTCCAGACGAGACGCAGTGCAAAGAAATTATTTCGCACAGCGTTAATTCTTGCTTTAGACTTTTTTTCTTTCATATTTTTCTCCCAAAAAATAATGACGTTATTGTACAGTATGTTTAAAGTGTTTTCTATAAAGATGTTCTTGAATTGTTAAAAAACGTACATGAAATGCAGGCTCTGAGCCGTTGCAATTACGCGAATTCTGAATTATATTGTTTATATGCCAGAAAACAGAAAAATCAAAATAAAAGATGAAACCGACAAGACTCTTTATGAAGTAAAGCTCGACGCCCAGACTGAAAACAAAAAAATGAATCCAGTTCTTAAGGCAATTCTTCTTATACTTGCGATTCCTGCCGGTTTTGTGATCGGGTATCTCTTGTTTAAATATCT
The DNA here is from genome assembly GCA_946407195.1 of uncultured Treponema sp. Classification (GTDB taxonomy): domain Bacteria; phylum Spirochaetota; class Spirochaetia; order Treponematales; family Treponemataceae; genus Treponema_D. The sequence continues at coordinate 1,088 of CAMJNC010000271.1, forward strand.
TTAGTTCAAGACAAATCTTACGGGATAACGGAAGCGGACTGCAACCGGCTTGTCATTAACAAGTGCGGGTTTGCATCTGATTCCATCGAGCGCTGCGATTGCTGCATCAGCAAATCCGTAGCCCGGATCCTTCAGAACGTTTATGCGTCTTATATTTCCGCTTTCATCAATAAAAAGCTCCAGGTAAACAACACCTTCAATTCCCTGTTTCATAGCCATTTTTGGATATTCAATTTTTGAAAGAATGGCCTTTGTAGGAATTTCCGGAATTACAGAAATTTTATGCTGTGGAACGTAATCAATATCTTCCGGGATTTCCACAACTTCCTTTTCGGTTTCCTGAATATTTTCAGAAGCCTTAACCTGATTAACCACAATATCCTTCTTCTCAATTACTGGAGGAGGTGGTGGAGGCGGAACAAATTCCTGGACATCTACGAGCTTGAAGATTTCGGCATTTGCTTCTTCCTCCTGTACCGCATCAGTTACAGAAAATTTTACACAGATAAGAATTACAATGTGCAGTACAATTACCAGAGAAAAAAGCAGCGGTCTTATGAACGGACGATATTTTTGTAAAGCTTCAACTCTCATGATAATTCCTCTTTTATAACAAAGCTGACTACTCTGTGCTGTAACAGCTGGAGAACCTCTACAACTCCGTTGATGTATTTATAAGGAGTGTTTCGGTCTGCAATTATGTGAATGCGTGAACCAGGTTCTTCTGCAATTTTTCCTGTAATAAGAAGCTCAAGCGCATCTGGAGCAATCTGGTTTCCATCAACAAAAACGCAACCGTCTTTTTTTATCCAGATTTCCAGATTCTTTTCAACCTGAGTTTTTTCAAGAACTTTGGCTTCTGAGTATTCAATTTTTTCTTCATGGCGCTGATTAATAAGCGAAATCAGCATGATAAAAATCAGAAGCAGAAAGCCGATGTCTGACATGGAAGCTGTTGCAATACTGGCCTTACGCTTTCTTCGCTGGATGCTAAACATTTGAATCCTCCATGCGGAAAGAAAAGTTCTCTATCTTCAACTGTTTAATTTCGTAGATGATGTCTACGACCCGCTGGTATTCGGTTTCGCTGTCGATTAAAAGCAGAAAGGTCATGTTAGGCCATTCGGCTTTTTTTTCGGTAATGGCTGTGCGCAGCTCGTCGAGTGTGAGACTCTTGTTATCGACGAGGATGGTGCCGTCGGGTGTGAGACGGCATTTCATCAAATCATCAGTTTTAACAATGCGCGGTTTATCCTTTACCGGAAGATTCAGCAGAAAACCTTTGTTTACATTAAAGCCCGCAATTACTATGAAAAAGATAATCAGCAGGAATGAAAGGTCATTTAATGCACCGGAGCTCGAAGAGTCATCCGGAGCATGCTTCATAAAACGCTTAATCATAATCAGGCTCTGCGCTCCAGTTTATTGTCGAATTCTTCTACAGGTTTATCATTGAGCAATTCTGGAATCAAATCATTAATGCATTTTGAAGTTTCTGCAGCAAAGGTGTCTACACGCTGAACAAGAAGGTTGTAGGCTACAAGGGCTGCAATTGCAATTATCAAACCAAATACTGTTGTAATAAGTGCTTCGTAAATACCGTTTGCAACAAGCTGAGCGTTTACATCAGTTGCGGCTGCAATAGACTTGAAGGCACCAATCATGCCGGATACAGTTCCAAGAAAGCCTGTGAGCGGTGCAATAGAAGAAAGGGCAGTAAGATAATTAAAGCCGTTTTCCATTCTGCGGATACGTTCCTGTGCTTCGCATTCTGCGGCATTTT
>CAMJNC010000272.1 GCA_946407195.1 uncultured Treponema sp.
TAATGATCTTCATAAACAGTTCAAACCAGCTTAAAATATTTGCTGAATTGATTTACAATCGAGTTCCGAGAACCGGAACCCGCGGGTTGTGTTTTTGATAGTAAAAACACTAAAAAATTATTTAGTCAGTTATTTCCTTCCCTGATCTGTCAAAGAACAGCGCCGCTGTGTTGCGACGGTGAAAATGAATATATATCTTTCCTGAACTTTCGTCAAGAGCAATACTCGTATTTTAAAGGAATTTTTAACATTTCTTTTCATTTTTTTTTATATTTTTTTTTATATTTTTTTCTCTCTTAAACTGTAACAGATATACTACTTATTTGTGTTTTATTTTATAATGGAAGTAATGAAAACCAAAAAGTATAAAACTCTCCACGCCTTATGGTTCCTCTTTTGTTCCCTTATGTTTTTAACAGGAGAACACTTATTTCTGTTCAGAAACTCATTTAATGACAAAAGCCGTCTTTTAATCTTTATTGTATTAACCGGCTTTATAGCCTTCTGCAATGTTCATCCTGATTTAATCAATAATATAAAGGATAGAAAACTGCATCATTGTGCAGGTGGAGTTTTTCTGCTTAAGCTTTTCCTTTTTACAACTACAGTTTCTATAATGCTTGTATTTTTCCATCAGGCTTATGATATAAAAACACTCCTGTGGATTTTTATAATTGAATTAATTACCTTCTGGAATGGAATTATCCGTACTTACCTTTTTTCTACTCAAATGGGAATTAAGCTGCGTATTATAGGTGCCTTATGCGGAATGATTCCGATTATTAACCTTATTCTTCTGCTGATTATTATAAGAACAGTTGATTACGAAATAGAACTGGAAAGCTCAAAAGAAGAAATCAATGAACAGAGAAAGGCTCTCCAGATCTGTAAAACAAAATATCCTATTGTTATGATTCATGGTGTCTTTTTCAGAGATTCTAAAAAATTTAATTACTGGGGAAGAATACCGGAAGAACTTTCTAAAAATGGTGCAGAGATTTTTTACGGAAATCACGAATCTGCAACACCAGTTCGAAAATCAGCTGAACAGCTGGCTTTAAGAATAAAAGAAATTCTAAAGGAAACCGGAGCTGAAAAAGTAAACATTATTGCACATTCAAAAGGTGGACTTGACTGCCGTTATATGATTAGCCGCTGTGGTATGGAAAATTACGTTGCAAGCCTTACAACAATCAATACTCCTCACAGAGGCTGTGAATTTGCTGAATATCTTCTTAATGAAAGGATTTCCGAAGAGACAAAAGAAAAGATTGCATATACCTACAATAAAGCTCTTAAAATGCTTGGCGACCAGGATCCTGATTTAATTGCTGCAGTTACAGATTTAACCAAAACCGCCTGTACAAATTTAAATAACTATATACTCGACAGCAACAATGTATATTACCAGAGTGTTGGTTCAATTCTTGAAAATAACAAGGGTGGACAATTTCCTTTGAACCGTTCCTACCATCTTGTCCGCAGATTTGACGGCCCAAATGACGGTCTTGTAGGAGAAAAATCCTTCAGCTGGGGCTCAAGTTATACACTTCTTAAGCCTAAAGGCAAACGCGGAATTTCTCATGGAGATATGATAGACCTTAATAGAGAAAATATCCGTGGCTTTGACGTAAGAGAGTTTTATGTCCAGCTGGTAGATGATTTAAGAAAAAGAGGGTTTTAAATATCAGCTTTTTCATTTATAATAGAATATATTATCGTAGTAAACGGTTTTTATAAGGAGGCTAGAACCGATATGAAAACAGCAGCTGTATTTTTTGCAGATGGATTTGAAGATATTGAGGCACTTTCACCAGTTGATTATTTAAGACGTGCGGGTGTTGAAGTTATAACTGTTGGTGTAAAGGGAACTCCTTTTAATGATACTATGATTGTTACCAGTTCTCACAATGTTCCTATGATTATGGATATGAGTCTGGATACTTATATGAAAAAGTTTAGTTCTTTAATTCCTGACTGTGTAGTTTGTCCAGGTGGTGGAAAAGGAGCAATCAATCTTTCTGAATGCTCTACCCTTCTTTCTCATCTTGAAGCTGCATGGGACGCAGGCAGACTTGTTGCTGCTATTTGTGCTGCCCCTGCTGTTGTACTAGGAAAAACAAAGATTCCTGCAGGAAAGAAATGGACCTGCTATCCGGATATGGAAGGTGAATCAAAGCCAGAATATCAGAGCGGTTATAGTAATAAAGTCTTTATCACTGATGGTAATTTAGTTACTTCCCGCGGACCAGGTGCCGCAGAAGAATTTGCTATGGAATTAGTAAGGATTCTTGCCGGCGAAGAAGTATATAAAAAAGTGCACGATAGTAGTCAACAGCGTTAGTTGCTAAAGCTCTGCTTCCTTTAACTTAATCTGTTCTCCAAGATTTTTAATTTCTTCCTGAATATCATTAAGAATTTTTATATCCTCTGCATTAGAGCTTGTAATAGAAGCGCCTTCAAGCAGCATCTGTGAAAGCTTAAGTCCCATTTCTTCATACTTGCAGTCGCGCTTTGTTTCAAGCTTATGTATTTCAATTTTAGTTACGCTTTTATCTGTAAAATCCTGAACCCTATCTCCAGCTCTTTCCAATGCTTCTCTGGAAGCCTGTGTACCACGTGAGAATAAATCTTTTACTTTAGCTCCGAGTTCTTCAATATTCATAATGCCACCCCTCTTTTTTATATTCTCTTGATTGCAAGCAAGGTTAAGTCATCAGACTGTTCATCTTCAAGCATCTGGTCATAATCTACATAGTTCACGCCTGCAGAATCCTCTGATTTGTGAGCTGCATAGTAATCATACATATTAAAGTATTTTAAAAGGAATTCGTCAATCTTTTTATCAATCTTTATATAATCTGTCTGC
>CAMJNC010000273.1 GCA_946407195.1 uncultured Treponema sp.
TGAACAATAAAGATTGAAAGGATGAATCTACAAATTTCTAGAATGAGACAAATAACTGCAAGGACCATATAAAATACCGAGTTCTTTACGAGCAAATTAATTTTCAGCAGCAATCCAAAAGATGGAATGAAAAACAACAACCGGAAAAAGAATTGCACAAAGTAAATTTTGTAGGCGACAAGCTTATTGAAAAAATAAAGAATACCGGTAGCAATAATACTTAAGACAAGAATCGCCTGTATATAAGGAATTGCCTGAATAATGAAATGCAAGTCGGCTGTCCTTTCAACATGTTCAGCATGTCTTCGGAACAGATTGATGATAATCATTACCAGTGTATAAATATTACTGAACTCGAGAACACCGAAAAAGATATTCCATTTCTTGTTGTGATTTACATCGAATTTTTCTGCAACGCCATCTTTGGGCGTAATGTTCCAGGTAGGAACAAAACGTATCATAAGCACCTCTTTTTTTAATACGTTTAGTATAACACACTTTTGAGAAGGTAGAGGAAAAAAAGTTTTTTAGCTTTGTAGCAGATCCAATAGCGGTTAGCGGATGGAGCTGCGGAGAAGCTAAAAAATGAAAAGCGACGAAGATGAGACCATGTGTTTTTCCGGCGACCGCTGGGAAAACACATGGTTGAATCGAGGAGATTTTCACGGGGTGAGAAAAAAGCGAGCCTTATGAACCTGCGTCCAGCTGGTGAAATAAGGCAAGCTTTTTTCGAGGGGGTGCGCCCCCTGGGAGTGTCGAGGGCTTGCCCTGACGAGTGATAACACCGGCGATACGGTTTGGGGCCCCGCTGTTATGTTGTTATATCGAGCTTGCTTGAGATGACAACATTACTGTGGGGTTGCAGTCTTATTGACAAATAAGACAGGTTTGGTATAATCTATAGATATTGTATTTCTCTACTGATAAGGAGCCCCCTATGGAAGAAGAATTTGCCGGTTACACAGTAACCGCTCACTGTAAGCCAGATTTTAACTTTGCACACAATCTGAGAATTCCTGGCAGTGTATTTAACCAAGAGCACATTGGCGTTGGTGAACATGAAAATTGGTTAGGTGGCTATGAGATTGGTCCTGAAAAATTATTTAACAAGATTTTTCAGAAGGCGGTGGATGAATATAATAAGACTCAGAAACGTTCGGACCGAAAAATCAAAAGCTATTATCAAAAAGTTCTTGATGATGGTCGTTTTGGAAAAACTAAAACACTGAAATATGGAAACCGTGAAAAACAGGTTGATATTTCTCGCAAACCAATTTATGAATTCATATTTCAAGTCGGTAACAGAGATGAACATCCAGATTCACAGGATGTTAAAAAACTTTTCAAGCAATTTGTTTTCACTGTCTTTAAAAAGAAGTTTGGAAAAAATTTCCGTATCATACGCGTAGATTATCATGACGATGAATATTCGGAAGACAAAAATGGTAACTACACCATAAAGAGCCCTGCGCATGTTCATGTAGCATTTGTTCCTGTTATTCAGAAAGATCCAGAACAGTTAAAAGGCAAAGGAGTACTTAAACTTAGATTACAGCATTCTCTTTCACAGGCTTGTGAAGCAGCTGGATTCACTACAAATCATCTTTCAGAGGAAGAACGAAAAATCAAAAATGATTTGAAAGCTCAAATACGAGATGCAAAAGAAAAAGGAAATAAAGAGCTTAAAGAAGAATTACAAAAAAAATTACTCGATTATACAACTTATACAAACCAACAGCGTTTCGAAGAAACTGTAAGAATGGCTTTTGCTGAATATCTAAAATATCATGGAATACCAATTGATTTAACTCCAGGAAAGAAACATAGCCATCAAACCAAAGAACTTTTTAAGATTAATAAAGAAAAAGAAAAATTGGAAAAACGTAAACAAGAAATAGACCTTGCCAATAAGGATTTAGACTCTCGAGAAGCAGAATTAGCTGCTGATGAAAACGCAGTTAGTACTAGAGAAGATGCTGTAAAGAATCGTGAAGATGCTGTTGATGTTGATGAAAAAGAAATCGCTAAAAAATGGTCAGAAATCAAAGATAGGGAATACTATGTTAAAGAAAACTCACAAGAAGTTTTAAAAGTGTGCGATGAAATCGAAGAAAATAAAAAATCTCCAACATTTAATTTGAAAACTTTCGCAGAAAAAGTTAAAAAAGCTTTGACAGGGGCCTGGCATACAATTAAGAAATTTAAAGATGAAGCCGAATTTTGGAGAAGTAAAACAGCTGAAGATCTTGAAGATATAGCTAAAGAGATTCGTAAAAATAAATATCGAAATGCTTTTGATTATTACACAGAAATGATGAAAAAAAATTTTTCAAAAATCAAAACTAAAACAATTGATAAGGATAATGATCAAGATATAACACGTTAAGATTCTTTAAGTAAAGATTAGTACTCTACCCTAATACTATCTAAACCGTAGATATCTATAAAAAGTTTTTCATCAGCGGGAGAGCGAATAAGCATGAGCTCTGTGAAGTGGCCGTCGGTTTTATTTTTAAAACCGGCGACTTTCTCGCCTGTACAAATTGAACTGCGGATTACCGCATACTGTGTTTCTGGATCAAACTGTATCGAAGGCTCTTGTTTCTTTTTATTACTGAAGAGTTTCATCTTGAACCTCCTTTGGTTCGGGGGCGCCAGCGGGGGTGTCCCCTGCTGAAGGGGTGTGCGAGCTCCGTAGAGCGAGCGAGGGGAACTCCTTCCCCTCAATCCTAAAAGTTCGAGCCATTCCAACCCCAGTTGGACGTGCCGAAGTAGCTGACGTAGACAGCTTCGCCTGGGATGCCGATTTCCTTTTCAAGGATCTCGCAGACCTTGGCGGTCATCTTGCTGCTGGCAGCTGAA
>CAMJNC010000274.1 GCA_946407195.1 uncultured Treponema sp.
GGAACTATGAACGTTGAGCTTATGCAGCTTTACAGTGGAAAGAACCGCTGGTTTGCTAAACACAATGCCCTTGTTGCAAACGTTTATGCAGAGAAAATCCGCGAGTGCGTAAAGTTTGATAAAGAGCTTGTTGACGAATGTGATAAGGTTGGAAACGGTCGCTTCTTTGGAATGGCATGGTCTGAGCACTTTGGTTTTAACAACTGGTGCGAGGCTGCCAACAGCTATCCTGTTTATGCATACGTTGAGCCGACCCGTAAGCGTCGTGCGGCTTTCTATATAGAAGGAAATGAATTTACAACTACAGGTCAGGACTGGACAAAACGCGACCTTTATCTGGATGCATTTAAAAATCCGGATTGTAATGAAGCCTGCATAAAAATAGCTGATTGCTGTGAAGCAGGTCCTGAGCTCTCTGTAACAGCAGGGGCAGACTGGATCAGTTATAAGCTTGAACAGGCTGATGGACTTTCTGGCCTTAGAAATCTGAATATTTCTATTAACCGCGAAAAGCTTGCTGTTGCCAGCGAAAAAACTACCGAACTTAAGATTGAAGGAAACGACGGCCACGGAGCAAAGATTTTTGTAAAGGTTGTTATTGATGCAGCTGTTCCGGATACTAACTTCCCGGCAGGTACCTTTGTTCAGACAACTGATTATGTGAGTATTGAAGCACCTCATTTTGTACGTTCTTCGGGCTTTGCACTGCTTGAAGGTTACGGAAAAACTCTTGGTGCCGTAAAGGCAAATGCTACAACTGCAAGCTTTGCTCCGGGTGATGAAAATGCACCTTTTGTTGAATATGCCTTTGCCTTGAGTCCTGATTTTGTAGAAAAGACCGGCGGTGTAATGGCCTTTGACTTCTATATTAATCCGTCTAATCCGGCTTATAAAGATAATAAGCTTCAGTTTGTTGCAGAGATAAATGGCGAAAAGCTTTTGAAGGATGCTGTAGATCCAGAAAAGTTTGCAGTTGGTGACAATCAGTTCCCTTGGGGAGTAGATATTCCAAATAATATCCGTATTGCAACTGTGTATGCAGACTGTCATGCCGGCTTAAACTCTGTAAAGCTTAGACCTGTTACACCTAATATTGTGCTTGAAAAAATTGTAATTCACGAGGCAAATAAGCCGCTTCCAGCATCATATCTGGGTGCACCGGAAACATTTATCATAAAATAAGTGTTTTTTTTTGTAACATATTGTATACTCATAATTGTTATATTTACATGACAGGAGGATTATTATGAAAAAATTCCTTTTATGTTTGGTTGCTTGTACAGCATTTATAGCAGGGGCATTTGCTAAATCTTATGATGAAATGGATTCAGAAAAGATTTTTGGAATTACTCCTGGTGCCCGAATATCAGTTCTTGGGCTTGAGCCTACAGTTGCCGTTGATTTTTACAATCTTGAAGTAGAAGCAGCCTGTGCCTTCAGTTCTGGGTTTGATGGAAAACAGTTTGGAGCAGCACCTTCATTCTCTGTGGCATATATAACAAATCCGTTTGAAAAGGGTATCTCTGCAGCCTTTGGTGCTGAATATATGTTCCTTACACCATCTTATACAAATATGCTTACAAGAACTATGGATAAAGATGATGATGTTGAAGATATACCTGGAATACATATGATATCTGTATTCTACAAGGGTGCATATAACTTTAATCATGTTTTCGGTTTACTCTGGCGTATAAGACTTCCGCTTATGATTGGTGCAACACAGGATGGAGAATCTCTTAATGTGAATGTAACTAATCTTCCGGGCTTTGCCGGCTGTTTCCTTGTAGGTATTTGTACTACATCTATTGGAGTTAAGTTTACATTCTAAAATGAGCAACTATTACGATATACTTGGTGTTTCTAAAAATGCTACTGCTGATGAAATAAAAAAGGCATACAGAAGTCTTGCCTTTAAATATCATCCGGATAGAAATCAGGGCAATGCAGCTGCAGAAGAGAAATTCAAACAGATAAGTGCCGCTTATGATGTGCTTGGTGATGAAGCAAAGCGCCGTCAGTACGATATGGGTTATTCAACAGATAATTACTCATACGACTCACAGGCTAATGCCGGAAATCAGCAGTATCAGAGACAATATCAGTATACCTATTCTAATCCTTTTGGTGATGAAAACTTCTGGGAATGGTTTAATGGAGCTCAGTTCCGCTCACGAAATCAGCAGGCTCAGAATACAAATCATTATTATAATCAGTATGATTATTCTAACCACACAAATGAGCCTGAAACAAAGCGGGACCACCTTTCAATGCTGTTCTTAAAGGCCCTGCAAACCTTTGTGGGCTTTACATTCTTCCGCTTTTCATGGATTATCATTCCGTTTGGTCCGATTATCTGCATTGGCGTAATTGTAAACGGAATCAGCGGTGTAATAAGATCTTTGAGGGGCTTATTAAAGCCTAACCGTTAAATAAAAAAACGACTGCAAAACGCAGTCGTTTTTTTTATACTTAGATAAGTCCTATGTAGTACTTTTTCTTACCCCTTCTGAAGATAATAATTTTACCTTCAAGTGCCATATCTTTAGTAATTACCTTCTGCTCATCATTTACAACTTCACCATTAATAGAAATTGCATTGTTCTTAATGAACTCGCGAGCCTCACGCTTTGAGCTTGCCATGCCGTTGTTTACGAGCACGTCTACGAGAGGAAGCTCTTCCTTAAAATTGAAGTTTGGAACTCCCTTAAGGCCCATAAGAATATCATTTACAGAAAGGCCTTTGAAGTCGCCCTTAAAGAGCTTTTCAGAAACCATAACGGCATTATCAGCTTCTTCCTTACCATGGAGGTCTTTAACAACTTCCCAGGC
>CAMJNC010000275.1 GCA_946407195.1 uncultured Treponema sp.
CTCAGACAACAATGGGCGACATGCTCCGTAACCGCGAAATGGCAGCCCTTATTCAGGATGAGTATAAGAAGGCAAGAAAGATTATTGATGATGTGACAGATGAAGAGTTTGAAGCCAAGTATCCATTCCCTAAGGCAGGAATGCTCGGAATGATTTTGAGTAATCCGTTCCGCTCAAACCGCGGCCGCGACGGAAAAACTATGGAAGATATCTTAAAACAGGTAGAAGGCTATAATAAAGCGTTGGAAGAATAGAAACACGGCTTCCAGAACAAAAAAACAGGGTATGAACTACGCTCTGTAGTGGACTGCAGCCAGCTTGACTGGCTGTCAGTGTAGATACAGCGTGTAGGGCATACCCTTTTTTATTTTGGAAGTTTTTTAGTATTCTATACTTCCACTCTTACCATAGTAGCAACTGCCTGTGCTTGAACATTAGCGTAAACACTGCGGTTGTTCTTGTATGGATTCTTAAAGCCTGCGATCTGCGATTTAAGCTGTTCAATGTGAACACGGAGCAGGTCGCGGTTGATGGCGTTCTGTTTAAGAACTCTGTTCTGAAGGTCGGTCAAATCATTCTGAAGCTTAGTGATTTCAGCCTCTTCTGCGGCAGAGCTTGCTGCACTTGCACCGTTTGCTGCGTGATACATCTTTGCCATTGGCACAATCACTTTCTGAAGATTTGCGATGTTCTTAACTACCTGCTGTTCAAGCTCTGTATGTGCAAGAAGATTTTCCGGATTTTTAGAGGTAATAGAATCCTGCTGTTTTTCCAGAACTGTAAGATATTCACGGAATTTACCGCGCTGTTCTTCCAAAAGAGTTCTAAAGCGGCGTAAGATTGCTACGCGTTCGTTTAATTCTTCCTGTGTGATTTCTGCCATATTTTTCCCCTCGTTTAACCCACAATATTCAATGTACTAGCAACCTTTGCAGCAGGTGCATTTGCTGTACTGCTTGCAATTGTTCTCCAGGATTCAGCAAGACCATCAACCATTTTGAGTACAAACTCAATTTTCTGCTTATTATGGCTGATAGTCGCATCCATCAATTCTTCATTAAAATAAACATATAAAGACATAAGATTGCGTGCAATGTCGCCGCCTTTTTCCATGTCCAGTGAAACCTGAAGCTCGGTTATAATTGCCTGTGTTTTTTGCAGATGAATTCCAAACTGTTCAATGTCTCCGGCCTTTAATTTGTCGTTTTCATCAAACAAATTAATAGCTGCTTTAAGATGCTTTACGGCACCCTCATAAAGTAAAACAACAAGACGTCCCTGACTTGCGGTATTTACGTTAGTTTTCTGATATGCAGCATAAGCGTTCTGGTAACCCATTGGCTTTCCTCCTTGAATTCCGAAATTCCGCGTATAATGCGGGTATTCTTCTCTGATTTTCGGACTTCTGAAATTATACTTTAGGATTTTTTATCTTTTTTTGTTATTTTTTTTAATAAATCCGAATTTAGTGGAAAAATTGCTCTATCTTTACTATATTTATAGTAACAAACGATTTTTACTCAGGATACGCACATGGCAGAAAATCAGAACAACGAAAACAGACCACAGAACGACGAAAACGATCCATATAAGTTTTTTAAGTTTCCAGGACCACAGAATAACGACGATAAAGACAAAGATAAAAAAAATAAGAACGGAAAGAAAAAGGTACCCTTCTGGCCGATTCTGCTTCTAACCCTTTTTGCTGTGGCAATGGCAGAGTTTTTCATTTTCCCAAAAAATGATGATTTAATTGATTTTTCAGATTTCAAGACAAAAATCGAACGCGGAGAAATTAAATCTGTTGTAATCAGCGACAGCTATTTTATTGGTTATGGAGCAGTGCTTGAAACTGATGTAGGCGGTGGAAAAGGCCTTAAACTCTTTAATGTGCCGTCAGCTAAAGCAACTACCCAATATAAAACAGCGGCAGTTCTTACACAGAGCTTCCTCGATTTCCTTGAAGAAAACAATATTCATTATAAATTTGCCGCAAAGCAGAATAACTGGTTCCTCCAGCTGCTTTTGAACCTTATTGTGCCGTTCGGGCTGATTTTCCTCATGTATTTCTTCCTCTTCAGAAGAATGGGTGGTGGTAATGGTGGCGGAGGAATAGGCAGCATTTTCAGTGTTGGTAATTCACGCGCAAAAGTAGTAGAAGAGGGCAAAATCAAAACCCGTTTCTCTGATGTTGCCGGTGTAGACGAAGCTAAAGAAGAGCTTGTAGAAGTAGTTGATTTCCTCAAGTCTCCAAAAAAATATACTGATATCGGTGGTAAAATTCCTAAGGGAGTTCTCCTTGTTGGTGATCCTGGTACCGGTAAAACTTTGCTGGCCCGTGCTGTAGCAGGTGAGGCGGGAGTTCCATTCTTCAGTATTTCCGGTTCAGACTTCGTAGAAATGTTTGTCGGCGTTGGTGCTTCGCGCGTTCGCGACCTCTTTAAACAGGCACGCGAAAAAGCTCCTTGTATTGTATTTATTGATGAAATTGATGCCCTTGCTAAGAGCCGTGCAAACGGCTTTAGCAGCAACGATGAACGTGAACAGACATTAAACCAGCTCCTTGTTGAAATGGATGGTTTTGATAACGAAAAAGGACTTATCGTACTTGCGGCTACAAACCGCGTAGATGTTCTTGACCCTGCAATTCTTCGTCCTGGCCGTTTTGACCGCCAGGTTCCGGTAGAAAAGCCTGATGTAAAGGGCCGCGAAGAAATCCTCCGCATCCATGCAAAGAACGTTAAGCTTGATAAAGATGTTGATTTTGAATCAGTTGCTCACGGAACTACAGGCTTTGCCGGTGCAGACCTTGCAAACGTAGTAAACGA
>CAMJNC010000276.1 GCA_946407195.1 uncultured Treponema sp.
GATATTCTGATAGTCGGCACCACGCCAGCTGTAAATACTCTGGTCATCATCACCAACGACAGCAACGTTTTTATCAGCCAGAAGGTGCATAAGTTCGTACTGCTGATGGCTTGTATCCTGGAACTCGTCTACCATCAGATACTTGTAGCGTTCGCGGTAGCGGGCAAGAACCTCCGGAAACTCGCGGAAAAGTTTAATTGGAAGAACAATCAGGTCATCAAAATCAACTGCATTGTACAGCTTAAGACCTTCCTGATACATTTCGTAAAGCGGACGATACATATCATTTGCAGTTTCCCAGTTTTTGCGGCCTGTTTTTATGTTGGAAATAAGGTTTCCGATTGTGTAAATATCCATTGCTTCCGGTGAAAACTTAAGCTCACGGCCACATTCTTTAATAAGGGCAATACGGTCTGTTTCATCATAAATGGAAAAGTTTTCACGCCAGCCAAGTTTATCAATATCCTGTCGCAGAATCTTTACACCAAAAGCATGGAAGGTTGAAACTGTAAGATTCTGAAGCTTCTTTTCTGTAAGGGTTTTGATTCGGTCTGCCATTTCCTTTGCGGCTTTATTTGTAAAGGTAAGGGCAAGAATTGAGCTTTGAGGAATTCCCTTGTCGAGCATATGCGCAATTCGGAAGGTAATTACACGTGTTTTTCCACTTCCGGCACCGGCAATAATAAGAATTGCTCCATCGGTTGTTGTAACAGCGCGATATTGCTGAGGATTAAGTTCTTTTTTCAGGGCTTCCAAATCTAGCATAGGGTTTAATAATACGCAGATAGGATAGACGGGTCAAGCCTAACAATGACATATACGCCTTAATTTGCGTTTGCTTTTAACTAAAAATGTATGTATAATATATGAAACAAAAAAACATACAGGAAAATATAATGAATAGTCAGGTAAGTGCATTTCTTTCTGCACATAATTTTGTAAATCATGTCGATGTACTGACAGTAGCTCAGGCAATTGTTTATGACATGAAAAAAGGCTTGAAAAAAGAGGGAGCTGATCAGGATATGATCCGTACCTTCTGTAATCCGCCTGAAAAATCAGCTAAAAATCAGAGTGTAATAGTAATTGATGCCGGTGGAACAAACTTCCGTTCCTGCCTTGTAACCTTCGATGCAAACGGCCTGCCTTCTATTTCTGAAATGGAAAAGACCCGCATGCCAGGTGTTGAAAAAGAGCTTTCGCGCAAAGACTTTTTTGAACAGATTGCTTCTAATCTTGAACATCTTAAAAATAAATCTGACAGAATCGGCTTCTGTTTTTCATATCCAATGGAAATTCAGGAAGATGGAGACGGTATTCTCCTTGGTTTTTCAAAGGAAGTTAAGGCTCCTGAGGTTGTAGGTTCAAAAATCGGTGCATGCCTTAAAGAAGCACTTGCTGCTCATGGCTGGAACAGCATTAAACGCATTACTCTTTGTAACGATACTGTTGCGGCTTTACTTGCAGGTGCTGCTTGTGCAGAGGATGGAGACCGCTATTCTTCAAATATCGGATTTATTCTTGGAACTGGTATGAATGCTGCTTATATTCAGCCGGACTGTGACTGTTGCAATATCAAAAAACAGATTGTAGTATGTGAAAGCGGTAAGTTTTTGCGCGTAAATCGTTCTGATTTTGACCTTGATTTTGATAAAACTACTGTAAAGCCTGGAACCTTCTTCCTCGAAAAGCTCTGTTCTGGTGCTTATCTTGGACCTGTTTCATGGTTTGCACTCAAGGCTGCTGCAAACGACGGCTTATTTACAGAAAAAACTGCTGCCGCAATCAAGGCATTAGATACTCTCACACTTATCGAAATGGATAAGTTCCTTCATCATCCTTACAACAAAGACTGCGTTCTTGGTAAAATTGCCTGCGACGTTGCATCAGATGAGGATGTTGATAAGATGTTCCAGATTCTCGATGCAATTGCAGAGCGTTCTGCTCGTTATTCTGCCGCTATTCTTACTGCGTGTGCAATTAAGACTGGCGAAGGCAAGAATGCTGCAAAACCAATCTGTATTTTGTGTGATGGAACAACCTTCTTTAAGACCTATAAGGTACGTGAGCGTGTTTATGGTTATCTTGATGAAGTGCTTACACGACAGCTTGGAATATACTGGAATATTGTTTCCTGTGATAATGATATTACACTGGGAGCAGCAATTTCTGGTTTAATTGACTAAATATGTTGGAGGGGATATGTCTTTC
This sequence comes from uncultured Treponema sp., assembly GCA_946407195.1. Classification (GTDB taxonomy): domain Bacteria; phylum Spirochaetota; class Spirochaetia; order Treponematales; family Treponemataceae; genus Treponema_D. The sequence goes on from CAMJNC010000276.1 coordinate 2,212, forward strand.
AAAAAGTCTTTAGGTAAGTCTTTTGTTCTATTAATTATTATTCTAATTCTTCTGGCAGGTGGACTTTTATGGTTCGACTACCTCGGTGTAGTTCACGTAAAATCAGTTTTTGCTCCTGCATATAAGATTTTGAAGAAAGACCCTCAGACTTCTTCTACAGCAACTCAGTCACGTCCCCTCGTTGCAAATCTTGATGAAGACAGACTCAGAAAACAGCGTGAAGCCCTTGATATCTTCAAGGAAGAGCTCGATAAGCGCGAAACTGATGTTCAGACTGCTGAAAAACAGAATGAACAGGTAAGTGCAGAGCTTGCTGAGCGTGAAAAAAATCAGGAAGAGCGAGAAAAAACATTTAACCTGAAAGTAAAAAAATACGATGATAAGAATATAAACGTTGAACAGATTGCTAAAAATCTGAATGGCATGAGGCCTCAGGCAGCGGTAGACATTCTTGTTGCGATGGATGATCAGACAGTTATTGACGTCCTTCGCAAAGTCGAAGAGATTGCAGCCGCAGAAGGTTCCTCGTCTATGGGTTCGTACTGGCTTTCGTTAATGCCATCTGACCGGGCTGCAGAAATACAGCGGAAGATGCTTAGTAAACC
>CAMJNC010000277.1 GCA_946407195.1 uncultured Treponema sp.
GATAAGATGGCAGGATTAGCTAAGAAGAACTCCGAAAAATAGTATGCGTATAATAAAAATTTGCGTTAAATACATATAAAATTGAATTCAAAGCGTTTTTATATGTACGTTTTATGGATTTAACCCTAATATTTTGGTTTTTAACTTGTTAAAACTGGATTTTGACTAAATTTCAAGCTGAAAAACGTGGTTTATATTACAAAAATAACTGATTTTTCATTTTTCGTACATATAATTTTGCAAAATTTGTTATTTTATATGTATTTTAACCAGATTTTCTTAATCATAACTGTGGAAGAATTAAATTTTATAGGATTCAAATAATTGATTAATGGTGTTTCGAACGGATTCCTGCAGTTTTGATTTTAACTGAAGAATATCAAGTTCTTCAGTTTCAAGTGATGATTGATGTAACAATTCTGCGGGCGTTGTATGTAAAACCTCGGCCAGCTTTATAAGTGTTTTATCGCTAACCCAGGTTCGGCAGCCCTCAATATCATTTATAGTTTGAGGAGAAAGCTCTGTTGCTTCAGCTAGTTTTTCCTGAGTAAGTGAGAGCAATTTTCGTTTATCTTTAATATTTTTAGAAAGGATTTTTCTTAATTCAATATAATCCATATCAATATAATTCTATGGCAATAGTAATACTTTACAACTTGATAATAACGGATTAAACTATTGTTAATAGTAACAAGAGTTTATTGGAGGCTTAATAATGAATAGGAAGTGTAGAATCTTTGTTATCTCAATGGTTTGCTTATTGGGATTATACACAGCATGTTCAAATCCAAATAATGATACTAATACTGGAAGTGATAATGGACGAACACTTTGGCAAGAAACAAAAAATGGATATACAGATAAAGTTATTCTAACTGAAGGTGTTGAAGATGGAATGAAAACAAAGGGACTTTCATATACTATTCAGGAAAATTCTTCTGGGAAACGCATGGGATTTGGAATAGTAAAATTGGAAGCAAATGGTAATGTCCTTTATAAAGGTGCAATTATGGCAGAACGAAAAAGCGAGCCGTTTACGAATTTATATTGGACTAATTATCAGATTTCTTGTGGACAGAATAGTATTATTATGTCAAATGCCCTTGGAGCTCCTTCTGAAGAAAATGGATATTATCAATTTATGATTCTTGGTGGAATTTCAGAAGTTCAGTTAACTACCTTAAAAAATGCAAATGTATTGTTAGTATCATTAACGAACTCTAGTGATTCTACAAGAAATACAACTTTTTCTTGTGATTTCAATTTTATAACAAATCTTATAAAATATTTCTAAAACAATAAAAGGGATGAAAAAATCATCCCTTTAAAATGGATTTTGCGTTAGCAAAATCGAATCCGTGTGACAAAATACTACTTTTGTTTTTTTAGTAATCTGAGGCTGTTTAGAACAGCAAGTATTGTAACACCTACATCGCCAAATACCGCAATCCACATGTTCGAAATGCCGAGCGCGCTGAGCAGCAGAATAGTTCCCTTAATTCCCAATGCGCCATAGAGGTTTTCATAAACAATACGCAGGGTGCGGCGGCTTATCTTAATTCCGTCCACAATCTTGCTTGGCTTGTCTTCCATTATAATAATGTCGGCAGCTTCGATAGCGGCGTCGCTTCCCATGCTGCCCATTGCAATACCTGCGTCGGCGCGGGCAAGGACTGGGGCGTCGTTGATTCCGTCACCGGCAAATATGAGTGTGCCACGCTTTTTGCCGCCCTTCGAGAGGTCTGCCAGAAGCTCTTCTACCTTGGCGAGCTTGTCTGCGCTTAACAGCTGGCTGAAGGCCTTTTTGAGGCCAAGCTTTGCAGCAACAGTGTGAGCTGCTCTTTCATTATCACCTGTAAGCATTACAACATTTTCTACGCCGATTTTGTGGAGACCTTCAACAGTTGCCTGTGAGTCGTCCTTAATCTCGTCGCTGATTACGATGTGGCCGCTGTACTTTCCTTCGCTTGCAACGTGAATTACAGTTCCGTCCTGGTGTTCAACACATTCGTTATAATCAATATTGAACTGTTCCATAAGCTTTGTATTTCCGGCAAGAACCTGCTTACCGTTTACAAGAGCCTTAATTCCTTTACCGGCAATTTCTTCGACATTTTCAAGCTTTACGTTGTCGCAGCACTTGTCGTGATGTGCAGCCTTGAGCGAAGCCGAAATCGGGTGAGTAGAGAACATTTCTGTGTGAGTTGCAAGAGCAAGCAGTTCTGTTTCTGTGATTGCTTCATCAGTGGCGTGAATATGAGTTACGACAAAGTTACCTTTTGTGAGTGTACCAGTCTTGTCGAATACGGCAGTTTTTGTACGTCCAAGTGCTTCGAGGAAAACGCTTCCTTTAATCAAAATTCCCTGACGTGCAGCAGCAGTAATACCACCGCAGAAGGAAAGCGGAATCGAAATTACAAGTGCACAAGGGCAGCTTACTACAAGGAACATAAGTGCGCGGTACACCCAGGTGCTCCAGGTTGCCTGCCAGTTCCAGTTGCCGCTCCTAAAGCCGATAATCAGGCTTGGGATGATTGCGAGGGCAAGGGCTGCGTAAACAACGATTGGTGTGTAAACGCGGGCAAAGCGGGTAACAAACTGCTCTGATTTTGTTTTGTTTTCTGTGGCATTTTCTACCAGCTCAAGAATGCGGGAAAGGGCAGAGTCGCCTGCGTGGCGGGTTGTGCGGATTTCAAGAACTCCCTGCTTGTTGATTGAGCCCGAAAGGACTTCGCTTCCAACTCTTACATGCTGTGGAATGCTTTCTCCAGTTAAAGCTGATGTATCTACAAAGCTGTCGCCGT
>CAMJNC010000278.1 GCA_946407195.1 uncultured Treponema sp.
AGGCAGAAGAATAAATTACATACTGAACATCATCAGTTATATTTTCAGCTCCAAACGGTAAAGCATGCAGACCAAGCTTTTCAAGAACTTCATCAGTATAAAACCGTTCAGAAACATCAGAACCGGTAATTACAGCTCCCTTGTGAAATAAAATTTCAACAAGTGCCGCCATTCCGGTTCCCTTAATTCCAACAAAATGTATATGAACGCCGTGAAAATCATCCGGCAAAGAAGCATTCGACAAATTATTTTGCATAAAAAATATTTTACCATAATCAATAATTTAAGACAATGAAGATATAAATACTTTGACTCTGCAATTTAGTATGTTATAATTTTTTAAATTAATTTAATGGAGAGCGATATGAAAAAGATCATTCTTTTATTCACAGTTTTAACCCTTACTTTCGCAGTGTTCGCACAAGATGCTAAGCCTACAGGGCTTACCGACAAAGACCTTCAGGCATTCTGTAAAAATTACGAGAAGATTTATTCCGAAATGGATAATCTTGGAATTGACATGCAGAATCCACAGAGCGTGATGGAAGCTGGAGAGTCAGATTCTAAAGCATCCAAAGTTTTGAATAAGTATGGCATTTCTGGAAAAAATTCATTTGAAAAAGTAAAAGCTATCTGTTACGGCTATGCAGTTGAATATTATGATTCAAACATCGTAAGTGATCCTCAGACTGCCTTGCTTTTAAAGAAGCTTGGAAAAGATCCTATGGCAGAAATCCGCAGCAAGGTTACAGAAGAAGACCAGGCTGTCATTAAAAATCACATGCCTGAGCTTACAACAGTATTTACTGAGGCTTCTTCAAACTTCAGCGAAGAAGAAATCAATGAATATGCAGGTAATTCTGAACAAGCTGATTATGCAAAACTTGCAGCTGCCTTCCTTAGTGCAAATGCTAATCAGAACATTGCAGAAGAACCTTCAAAATATGATACTAATAAGAAGTTTAATATCAAAAGATATGCAAAACAGGTCTGGATTCTCGTTGATCCTTCAGAAATTACTTTTGAAAACTCAGAAGAAGCAGAGGAATATGCAAGTAAATACACAGGTGCAGCTGGAAAGTGGGAAATGTGTACAAGCTTTGGTTACCTTGGTATGAATAATGATAAAAAACCTTTCTATGTATGGACAAATGGAGGAATTGCATATTATTCAAAATTCCCGATTGATGAAGATACAGGTAAACCAGATAAGTTTATTCCGGATAAAAAAATTAAACCTGAAATTGCAAAACAGGCAATTCTTCAGATGGTTAGAGTTGAAAACTAACTCTTAATAAAAACACCCCTGCACGCCAACGACGTCAGGGGATAGATGTAAACAAAATTTCAGAAGAACTCTGATAATTTTTCCAGTCTGTAATCCCCCGTTTTTATAGGGGGATTTTTTTTATACCAGACTCAAATAAATCTGGTCTGCAAGTCCAAAGCCTGCATTTTTTGTCATAGCAGTTGAATATTCATCATAAAGCATATCTTCATATGTCTGACGTGCAAAATCTGTGTCGTTACTGCGATGAACAGTTTTTCTCATTTCTGAGAGCATCTGCTTTACAAAATAATTTTCAAGCTCCATAGATTTCTGATAGAGCTCTGAAGTTTTATCGATTGTCTGTGATTTTACATGAACGTTGGCCTGATTTGCAGCAGCACCACGAGGACTGGCAGCTTTATCAGCTTCGGAAACATAAGCTCCTGCAAAGCCAGTTGTATACTCACCGTTTAAGCGACCGCTTTCTGCAATCTGACTTGAAGAAATTGTTCCACGACCTTCGTTCTGTGACTGAAATCGTTCGAGCAGCTCAGAAAACTTTGCCTTATCTGCATTTGTACGTGCACTCTGCAAGGCGCCCTGTCCGCCTGTGATTCCGCTATATGTATTTGAAATTAATCCAACGTTCATTTAATTCTCCAAGCCTAAATCATTATCGCTTCAGGTTTACAGCAGTACTAAGCATAGTATCAGAAGTCTGAATTGCCTTACTGTTGAACTCATAAGCACGCTGAGCTACAATCATCTGAACCATTTCGTTTACTACAGAAACGTTAGACATTTCAAGGAACTTGTGACGAACATCACCAAATCCATCGTAACCAGGACGACCGGCAATTGCTTCACCACTTGCAGCTGTTACCTTAAAAAGGTTATCGCCGTCTGCCTGAAGACCTACTGCATTAGGGAATCTGTAAAGCTCAAGCTGACCAACTTCTACAGGATCATTTTCACCATTAATTTTTACAGAAACAAGACCTGTCTGAGTTACGTTCAAAGTAGAAACGTCATAACCTTCTGGAAGAATAATTTCCGGGATTACTCTAAGACCGTTGTTTGTTACTAACTGACCAGCTGAATCTACCTTAAAAGAACCATCGCGTGTATAAGCATAGCTTCCGTCATATTTCTGAACACGGAAAAAGCCTTCACCAACGATAGCAACATCAGTATCTACACCAGTGTTCTGTAAAGAACCCTGGTTCATAATACGCTGGGTAGCTCCAACTTTAACACCAGTACCCTGCTGAATTCCAACAGGAGTTACTGTATCTTCTGTTGCAGGAGTTCCTGCAAGCTTTACATTCTGATAAACAAGATCCTCAAACTCAACGCGCTGCTGCTTATAACCAGTTGTATTTACGTTTGAAAGGTTGTTAGAAATTGCATCTATATTTGACTGCTGACCGTTCATACCGGTAGCTGCTGTCCATAAACTTCGTACCATATAACATCGTAGAAGCGTTAAGAAAGATTGCGAGCAGTGCGCAGCAATCT
>CAMJNC010000279.1 GCA_946407195.1 uncultured Treponema sp.
TGTTTACGGCAATACCAGCCATACCAAGATAGTAAGGAACCTGCCATTCCATTTCAGGGTCAAAGGTCATAAGCTTTTTGCAGTCAAGGTTGATGTATTTTTTGTTTGTGAACTTTGTCTGATCGATTTTTTGAAGCATCTTCTGATTAATCATAATAGAAGTGTAGTCCTGAGAAGGAAAGGTAATATCGTATCCCTTTGCTCCAGCCTTAAGCTTTGCATACATAACTTCGTTTGAATCGAAAGTGTCTACCTTTACTGTACAGTTGAATTCTTTTTCAAATGCACGAAGTACTGAATCTGGAGTGTAGTAAGTCCAGTTGTAGAGGTAAAGTGTTCCGTCATCTTTTTCGTCTCCACATGATGTGAAACCAAAAACAACAGCTGCAAGTGTGAGTGCAGCAAGAATGAATTTTTTCATCCTGATTCTCCTATAAATTAATGTCCTGCTGCAAAGCCTTTGAGTCCCTTACGGCAGATAAAGGCAATACTACAGGTAAAAATAATCATAATAACAGAAAGTGAGTTTATTACCGGTGAAACACCGAAGCGGATCATCGAGTAAACATAAAGCGGAAGTGTTGTACTTCCAGGTCCTGCAACAAAGAAGGTAATTACAAAGTCTTCAAGAGACATGGTAATTGCCATGAGGAAGCCGGAAAGGATTCCAGGCATAATTGCAGGAACAACAACCTTAAACATTGTCTGCTTTTCTGTTGCACCAAGGTCATGAGCAGCCTCTACGATAGAAAAATCAAACTCATCAAGGCGTGCATTTACCATAAGGAAAACGAACGGAAGACAGAAGGTTGTATGTGCGGCAAATACGGTAAAGAGTCCGAGCGGCAGATGAATGCCGCTGAAGAAGATTACCATAGAAATACCGATAATAACTTCCGGTAAAACCATAGGAAGATAGGTGAGGGTCTGAATAAACTTCTTTCCCTTGAACTTATACCAGTTTACGCCAATGGAAGCCATTGTTCCAAGCACGGTAGAAACTGCAGCCGAAGAAAAAGCAACAAGAATACTGTTAAGCAGTGCCTGCCAGAGGGCCTTTGAATTAAAGAAAAGCTCCTTATACCAGGTAAGGCTTGGGCGTGTAAACTCGGCTCCCTTGCTTGCGTTGAACGAATAAATGATGATTACGAACAGCGGCAGAAACAGGAATACAATTGTGAGCCAGAGTACTAACTTAGAGAAAGAAAATTTGTGTCCATGACGGCGCCAGGCGCGTTTTGCATGACGGGCATTTTCAGAACGTGGACGGTTTATGCCGGATAGGGCACTGTGAATCAGCATACCAAGAGTTCTTGCCATTACTGTACACCTCCCACATAGTTATCTTCTTTTGTATTCTTTTTCTTAAGTTGAGCTTCCTGAGAATTAGAACGTGTAATCATCATAATTCCGATTACAGAAATCAAAGTAATTACCATAGAGAAGGCAGCAGCGAGCGGCCAGTTACGGGTCTTCTGAACCTGATCTACAATAATGTTTCCGAGCATGTAAGAATCCTTTCCACCAACGAGGAGAGGAACAGTATAGGCACCAAAAATCGGAATAAAGGTAAAAATCAGGGCAGAAATAATACCGCTGCGGATTCCAGGAATTAAAACCTTGAACATAGACTGTGGCTTAGTTGCTCCAAGGTCACGTGCAGCTTCAAGCAGAGAAAAGTCAAAGCGGTCTACTGCAGTAAAAATCGGGAGAATGGCATACGGAATGTACATGTAAACGCTTACAAGAATAACGGCCTTTGTATTATAGAGGAAGGGCAGATATTCTTTTATTATATGAAGCTTCATCAAAAGCTGATTCAAAATACCGTCGTTGTTCAAAATGCTCATCCAGGCAAAAATACGAATCAGGGAGTTTGTCCAGAAAGGAATGATTACCAGGAAGAGGAAAAGAGTCTGATGACGGCTTCGGGCCATGGCATAGGCACTCGGAATAGAAACTAAAATCGTTACTATAGTAGATATAATAGTGATTTTAAGGGTTCGCAGTACAATCAGCCCGTATTCAGGCTTGCACATCTGCTTGTAGGCCTTAAGCGAGAACTTCCATTCTACGCCGCCGTAAATACCTTTTTTGAGAAAACTGTAGATGAAGATGATTACGAGAGGCGCAACGAAGAAAATTATAAACCAGAGACCCATAGGCCATCCGTAAATCATACCGACATGAGAGTCGTGTAATTCTTTAGAAAGCTTATTATTCTTCATTATTTGTTAATGTCCTCAACGATATATGCATCTTCTGCAGACCAGGAAACATAAACCTTGTCTTTCCACTGGATAACAGGACCATCATCCATATAGTCAGTATGCTGCTTGAAAACCTTGATGATTTTGCCTGTTTCGAGCTTTACGTAGAATTTAGACTGGAAGCCTGAATAAATAGGCTCTTCTACAATTCCACTGAATACGTTGATATCTGTACGACCGCCGGTTGACGGTGGCTCAAGAGTAATACGGATTTTTTCAGGGCGGATTGTAAAGGCAACCTTCTGACCCTTATCTGTGTGCTCGTAGTCTGTAACCTGCATAAAGCGGTCGAGGGCAGCTTCTGCGGCAGTATCGGTTGCAAGAGGAGCCTGCTTTCCAAGCTCAGGTACGCTCAGGGTAGCCATAAAATCATCGTTACCGTTAGCATCCTTGTGAGGAACGCAGTCTACAACTTCTGCATCAAAAAGATTTGTTTCACCGATAAACTGAGCAACAAACTGAGTTGCAGGGCTTTCGTAAATTTCGTATGGAGTTCCAATCTGAA
>CAMJNC010000280.1 GCA_946407195.1 uncultured Treponema sp.
TTGTTTCTGCGGTTGTCTGGAAGCCGTCTGCTTCTGCAATGTAGGTTTCCATAAGTTTTTTACCCTCGCTGATATCGGCTTCGAGTGCCTTTGTGAGCTTTGTACGATCTGCGAGTTCGTTTTTGAGTGCTGCGATTTTTGCAGCGTTACGGCGTGTGTCGAATACCTGGTACCATTCTGAACAAGTTGCGGCAGCCAGTGACACATCCTTGCAAATATAAGCCGCAGGACGTTTACCTTTTACTACTTCTACAACCTCGACCTTGCCGTTTTCTGCAAACTGCTGTGGTGCTTCTGGTGAAAGCAGCAGAGTGTCTTTTGTGTTGAACCAGCTGATATTTGCAAACAGGCCTTCGCTTGGTTCTGCTTTATCTGTAACAATAGAGGAAACTGCAAAAAGTGCGAGATTTGAAGCTGCGTCTAAATCTGTTTTTTTGTAGGCGTCGAGAAGAACGCTGTTGTTATTCTGGAAGTCTGCAGTAACGCAGGCCGGCAGAATATTGCGGCAGCCGTCGAGCACCTTTACGGTGATGCTTTTATCTGAAAGATTTGTAATTACGCTCTTTTTTACGAGGCCGTATTTTGGAGAAGAGGTCCAGCCGTAGCGGAACGAAAGCTTAAGCTCTTCGTTTATTTCTTCGAACCAGACTTCGGTACCTGCCGCATTTTTATAAATGTTTCTGCTGATGTTTTTTTCTGCTAAGCGGCGGAGGGCAGGGCTTGCGCCGAGAGTTGCAAATGGCTCCCACACAACGGCCTTGTCGCCGTCTCCAACACGAATTGCGGTGTATGAGCCTGTGTAGCTTTTTGCATCGCTTACCTTATCTGCTGTGTAATATGGAAAAACTGCATGATCGCAGTCTATGCGGCCGGCGGTGATTCCGCCCTGTGACCAGCAGAAATTCCAGATGTCGGAAGAGCTGGTGATGGTCATAAAGAAGTCGTCCATGTAATCGTAGTTTTCGATTTTGTAGAATTGTTCACCATTTAATGTTGTGAAGTATCCGTTTGCTTTTTTCATATTCACCTCAATGTAAAATATAACTCGCGGGGTCTTAGGGGCTTTGCCCCTAGGAGAAGGGGTAGCGAGCAACGCAGTGCGAGCGAGGGGAAGGCTTTCCCCTACATATCTTTCTAACTTAAAACTAAACGAACATATCCCATAAATCAATAAGAAAGTGTGTGAATTTCGGCATAAAACCGAAATATTTACACCTTTATGAAAATTTACAAACTTTTCAGATACTACGAGTGCGTCTATACTCCAAAATGTAAGCGAGGTACTGTCATGAAAAAGAAAAACAATGAATTGCCAGTAATTCCAAAGAAATCATTCTGGGCCAGACTGCACGAAGAAAAATACCTGCAGGTTATGGCACTTCTTGGAATCGTATGGATGCTGATTTTCAATTACATCCCTATGTACGGAATTCTTATTGCTTTTAAGAAAAACTTTTATATTACTACTCCATTGTTCAGCAAAAAGTTTTTTACTACCCCTTGGGCTCCTAACGGCGGATTCCAGCACTTTTTGAACTTTTTCAAGGATGAGGAATTTTTCAACGTAATGGCAAACACTTTGGGAATCAGTATCCTTAAGCTGATTTTCAACTTTACCCTTCCGATTGTTTTTGCACTTCTTTTGAATGAAGTTCGCAATATTAAGTTTAAGAAAGCTGTTCAGACTATTACTTATATGCCGCACTTCCTTTCGTGGGTTGTACTTGGAGGTATTCTCACTACCTGGCTTGGAGAAGGCGGACTTTTCAATGAGCTGCTGATTAAGATGGGTATCTTAAAAGAAGGTGTTGCTTTCCTTGCTTATCCTAAATACTTCTGGGCTATTACTGTAATTTCTGATTTGTGGAAGGAGCTTGGCTGGTCTGCAATTATCTACCTTGCTGCAATTTCCGGAATTGATCAGGAAATGTATGAGGCTGCTAAGGTTGACGGTGCAAGCCGCTGGAAGCAGATCTGGACAATTACACTTCCTTCAATTGCACCTACTGTAACAATCATGTTCATTCTTGCTGTTGGTGGACTTTTGAATACTAACTTCGATCAGATTTTGGTTTTGAATAATCCTTTGAACGCACCTCGCAGTAACGTACTTGATATCTATGTTTACCAGACTGCTATGCGTGGTATGAGATATTCATATGCTTCGGCAATCGGTTTGTTTAAGTCGGTTGTTGCTTTCATACTGTTGTTCATTGCTAACCAGGTAACAAAGAAGCTGAACGACATATCGTTGTTCTAGGAAATACGGTGGTTGAGCTTGTCGAAACCACCAAGAGAGGAAAATATGTCACATTCAAGATTAAATAGAGTTACAACTGGAGACATTGTTATCGGAGCAATTATGGTGCTGCTCTGCTTTACAGCCCTTTACCCGGTATGGTATACAATCATTATTTCGTTCAACGATGCAAATGATGCACTCCGTGGTGGTATTTATCTGCTGCCTAGAAAGTTCAGTTTTCAGAGCTACAAAACGGTTTTTCAGGATAACACAATTATCCGCGCATTTATGATTACTGTTTTGCGTACTGTGATTGGTACTGTAACAAGCGTTTTCTTTACAGCTATGGTTGGTTATGCTTTTTCTAAAAAGTACATTATGGGGAATAAGATTTATACAATCATTGGAACAATTACAATGTTCTTTGGTGGTGGACTTATTCCTTACTTCATTACGTTGAAGAACCTTGGTCTTTACGACAACTTCCTGGTTT
>CAMJNC010000281.1 GCA_946407195.1 uncultured Treponema sp.
TTATCACAGAGGTTACTAAAAGCGAAGGACAGATTATCCTCTTTATTGATGAGCTGCATACCCTCGTTGGAGCAGGTGCAAGTGAAGGCAGCATGGATGCCAGCAATCTGTTGAAGCCAGCTCTCGCACGTGGTGAGCTCCGTGCCATTGGTGCAACTACACTCGACGAATACCGCAAGTACATTGAAAAGGATGCCGCCCTTGAACGACGCTTCCAGCAGGTATACTGCGCGGAACCTAGTGTAGAAGACACAATTGCTATTCTTCGTGGACTTCGCGAAAAATACGAAATTCACCACGGAGTTAGAATTGAAGATGAAGCGCTTGTTGCCGCAGCAACTCTTTCTAACCGATATATCACCTCGCGCTTTATGCCAGATAAGGCAATTGACCTCGTTGATGAAGCAGCAAGCCGACTTAAGATGGAAATAGAAAGCCAGCCTACAGAGCTCGATCAGGTTGAACGTAAGATGCTTCAGCTGCAGATTGAAAAGCAGTCTTTAAGCAAGGAAGATGACCAGGCAAGCCATGAGCGTCTTGAGAAACTTGAAAAAGAACTTGCAGAAATTACCGCAAAACGCGATGCCATGAAGCTTCAGTGGCAGAATGAAAAGGAAAATATTGATAAGTCACGCAAGATAAAAGAACAGCTTGAGCAGGCACGCTTTGAAGAAGAAAAACAGACCCGCGAAGGCAACCTTGAAAAAGCTGCAGAACTCAAATATTCAACTATTCCTGCCCTCCAGAAGGAACTTGACGCCGCTCTTGCTGCTGATAAAGAAAGAGCAGAAGGTGGCCGTGACTCACTCCTCCGCCAATCAGTTACCGAAGAAGATATTGCAAAGGTAGTTTCTACCTGGACAGGTATTCCGGTAGCTAAAATGATGACTGGTGAAAAGCAGAAATATCTTGAACTGGAGAATGTACTCCACAAACGAGTTGTCGGACAGGACGAAGCTGTAAATGTTGTAAGTGATGCAATCCGCCGTAACCGCAGCGGCCTTAATGATCCTAACCGCCCGCTGGGAAGCTTTATGTTTATAGGACCAACTGGTGTTGGTAAAACAGAGCTTGCAAAAACTCTTGCAGACTTCCTGTTCAACGACGAAAAGGCACTCACCCGAATTGATATGTCTGAGTACATGGAAAAGTTCAGTGTGACACGTCTTATTGGAGCGCCTCCAGGATATGTTGGTTATGATGAAGGTGGTCAGCTTACAGAAGCCGTTCGTCGCCGTCCATACAGCGTTATTCTTTTTGATGAGGTTGAGAAGGCTCACCCTGATGTTTTCAATGTACTTCTTCAGGTACTTGATGATGGACGTCTTACAGATGGTCAGGGCCGCATTGTAGACTTTAAGAACACAATCATCATAATGACAAGCAACCTTGGAAGCGATTTGATTCTTGAAGCTGCAGAAAAAGGTGAAAGTGGTGACAGTGTAAAAGACAAAATCAACGTGTTGCTGCGTCAGACCTTCCGTCCTGAGTTCCTTAACCGTATCGACGAAATTGTAATGTTCCAGCAGCTTGGAAAAGAGCATATTGCATCTATCATTAAGCTTCAGCTGGACCGTGTACAGGCTCGCCTTACAGATCGTAAAATCACCCTGGACTTTGACCAGAGCGCAATGGACTTCCTCTGCGAAAAAGGTTACGACCCGACAATGGGTGCGCGACCTGTTAAGCGTGCAATTCAGACATATGTAGAAAATACACTCGCAAGAGAACTGCTGGCTGGAAATGTGCGTGACGGAGATACAATTAAGATAAAGTCTGCGGAAGGTAAGTTGATTTTTACCCGCTAAAACTCGCCCTCTTCGATGTGACCGAACTCGCAGAATACCTTTGCTAAGGTTGCGTGTTCGATCTGTTCGAGAGTGTTTCCAATGTGCTTGTAAAGCTTGATTTCGCCCGTACCAGTTCCGCCTTCCAGAAGATTAAGAACCTGTCTCTGACCTTCCGGAAGCTCAATGGTACGGTTATTTAATTCGCGGATTTTGCAGAAGACATCAATATCAATTACCCATTCCTTGCTGTTAAGGCTTGCACTCCAGTGAAGGAGATTTTCTTCCGGATTCTCATTTTCAGGCATCTGTGCGCAATCCCATACAACAGAGAACTGACGTTTAGAACCATCAGCGCAAAGCTCAATATCAATATCTTCGAATTTACCTATAAAAGAAACGCGTTCATCAAAAATACCATTTACGGCAAAAGATGACTCAAAAAGCGTTTTACCAGAAATTACACTGGTAAGGTTAGCAGCAGAAAGATGGAAGTAAGGCTCTGGTACACCCTTACCCCAGAAGCGTTCAGAATATCCGCAGCAGCGTTTTGGATCAATTGCGTATTCATTACCATCAAAATGCATAGTGCCGGAGAATACAGTCTGAAGGCCAAACGGGAACCATCTGAGTAAATCAGATTTATAACCATTTTTATAATCTTTTTTTACGGAATAGCTGATGTCCCATTTTGCATAACCGGCATCGCAAAGCAGCTCCGGATGAGCAGCTTTTTCTTCGTCTGGAACATTAATAAAGCCACCGATTTTATTATCATTAAAGTATTTATTGTCTACAATGATTTCAAAAGGTTTGCTGCTGAATTTAACCTGTTTAACAGGATAATAAGAACAAAGCTGCTTACCTTCAATTCCAAAGGTTCCAACCCTTACAGCACAATAAGAAGGCTGAACAATAGCTTCTGTAGAAAGATTTTTGGCAGAAT
>CAMJNC010000282.1 GCA_946407195.1 uncultured Treponema sp.
TTTTATAGCCGGCAATTTCAGAACCACCATTGGTTTCAAAAAGAACCTGATATTTTTGCACCCACTTTGCGTACAGAGTAGTATCTTCTTTAAGTTCATAAGGAAATGTGATTCTTTCACTTGAGAAGTCGGATGATGTATACCAGCCAAGAAACTCTGCGTCCTCTTTCTTACAATCGGGAACCTTCGCAATTATATCAGTTCTATAGGCTTCAATTTCTGTTCCCCCGTTTGTTTCAAAGCTGACTCGGTAAAGCTGGGCTGCATCAATGAACATCAGGTTTTCACAAGACAGAAAATTAAGAGACATTATGATTGAAAAAAAAGCTATAAGAGCTCGTGATAAATATTTCATACCAATACCTCCAGAACTAAAATCTCATTCCTGCGGCAAGACCGGCACCGCACATGTAGGGATATCCAAAGCGGATTTCCGGTTCCACATAAAAGCTTCCAAGCGTAAATCTATAGCCTGCAGCTCCGCCTGCGTTAAATACAGTTTTTAGTTTTGAATCAACAAGAAGAGAAGATGCCCCTGCCTGAGCTTCCAGATAGATTCCAGAAACCGGTTCCCCGCTAAAGGAAACAATGTAATAACGCAAAGTCCCAAGAGTTTCGATTGTTAAAATCTGATTCTGTTTTTCATGATAGTCATAACTCAGAAGGACTTTTGCCCCTACAGAGAATTTCCTCCACAGGCTAAAATCAAAAGAAAGACCTGCTGCGGGAGCAATAAACTCTATAGAGTTTTTATTTATCTCTCCAATGCCACCAACCGCAACTTTCTTATATGAAGATGCATTCCCCAAAAGCTGAGCTGTTTTCTGCGAATATCCAAACTCATAAGTTTTACGAAAAAGATAAGCTCCTGTTTTTACATCCAGCATCCGAACCCGTAAAATAAAACCGCTGTTGAATTCCTCAAGCTTTCCAAAAATTGCAAAGCGGGCTCCAAGCCTTTCTGCAACGGAAAGAATAGTTTTTTCGCTTACAACTCCCGAGTTCTGAAACTTCAATTCCTTCTCTGCAATATCCATATGCTCACGGGTAACAAGCTTGAGTAAACCATCTTCTGCATAAATTGAATCTGCAAGCTGCTCACGAATATAGAGAGTCATCTTCTGAGTTGGGCTCTCAAAATCATCAATAACAAGAATTGATTTTGCGTCACATTTCTGAACAATGTCCTCCGCTGCACGTGCAATTACATTATCAATTTTCTCTTTTGCTGATAGAGAAAAATAGCAAAGCGCATAAAAAAGAACTATGACTATTCGTTTATTCATAAGCACCTCCAGATTACTCAAAACACTCTTTGACAAAGCTTTCTTCAAGCAACTCTTCCAGGCGAAAAATTGCACTTCTTTGCATACTCTCTAGGTTATAAGCTGCCACCTTTTCACATTCTCCGTTGAATGAAGCAAAGGTCCGCCCATTTCCAGTAATAACAATTTTGATATTTGGATAAGCCGAATAAACCTCATTCAGTTTTGCTTCATTCCAGTTCACAGTAGCCGAAAGCTGATAGCGACCATCAGGAGAAATCAGAAAGCCCTTTTGCGTCAGCAATTCTGATATTTTGCTATAGATTGAATTTCCCTTATCTCCAAAGACCTTAACCTGAATTGCAGTAGAAGACTTCAGAAGCAGCAGGTCATTCATATAGCCATCCATTTTTCTGATAAAGGCTTCAAATTGCTGGCCGCGTTTTGGGAATAAGGCGACAGCCGTTTCATAAAGCAGGGAATACTCAGAATAAAGAGTCCTGGTCTTAGTAAGCAGCAGTAGTTTCTGGAATGGCTCCTTTTCCTTATCTACTAGTTTTGAAAGCTGATTACATTTGTCTTCGAGTCCCTTCATTTTCTGAGTGATAAGGTCCCACACTTCCTTGCGATCTATAAAAGCACAAACGAATACCTTCTTTGATTTTGGATCAGTCCAGGCAGCTGTATATCTGACACAAAAAAGCTCTGTATCGGAATGAATAATTACGTTCTCCCGTAAATCTGAACTTGTTCCATTGCCAGCTCCTGCCTGCCGGAGCTTCTGATAGCTTTCTGACTCGGCAATAATTGTCTGAGAAAAATATCCGCTCAATTCTGCAAGTGCAGATTTTTTGGCAGCCGATTCTGTTGGTCCTTCCCCAATAGCACGAACATATCTCTCAGATGGAAACTGCTTTTCAAGATTCAGCTTCCAGGCAGGAGCAGCCGTAAAGCAGAGGGCTGAATACAAAATCAACAGGGATAGAAAAACTGTATGCTTCTTCATTTTCATATTCAGCCCTCCTGTCAGCAAAGTTATTCCTTGCCCAGAACCATTGTGTAATTCATCAAATACTGGATTAAATCATCAACAACCTTGTCATCCTCGCCATTAAAAGCTTTCTTTATCTGCTTCTGATACAAGTCCTCATCAAGCGAATACACAACAAGGTAAGTGTATTTTGGCTCACGACCAGCCTTCTTATCAGCCTTTGTAATTCCGCGGAACCACCAGTCAGCTTCTTTATTGAGGCCGGAAACTGTAATAGCAGAAGCACGAGCTGAATATCTTTCAACAGTCTCTTCAACATCACCATCATCACCAACCAGATGAGCACCGACAAAATCAGAAATACCCTGTTTGATAGAAGCAGAAATCTGAGCACGAGCTTCAACCTGATCAGCCCAGTTAGAAACGAAATCCAGATTTTCACCCTGCTTTGTTACTACCCAAACAT
>CAMJNC010000283.1 GCA_946407195.1 uncultured Treponema sp.
GTGAGTTCGACAAGAATCTTGAAACATATATTGAAGTTCCATCTGATGTTGTTCCATTCGAACAGCGCCCATGGATGAAGTGTGCTGAGATTACTGACAAGGTAATCGAAGCTATCGAAAGCGGAAAATATGACCACATCCGCCTCAACTACCCTAACGGTGATATGGTTGGACACACAGGTGTATTCAACGCTGTAGTTTGCTCTATGGAAGGTATGGATCTTCAGCTTGGTCGTCTTAAGGCAGCTATTGAAAAGGCAGGCGGTATCCTCTGTCTTACAGCTGACCACGGAAACTCAGACGATATGTACGAACACAAGAAGGACGGTTCAGTTGCTATGGGAGCTGACGGCGAACCAAAGCCAAAGACATCTCACTCATTGAACCCGGTTCCAGGTATCATCTACGACCCAGAGTACAAGGGAGAATACGACCTCGAACTCAACAGCGGTCTTGGCATTTCAAGCTGGCCTGCAACTTTAATGAACTTAATGGGTTACAAAGAGCCTACTGACTACGACAAATCAATGATTAATTTGAAATAGTCTGCTTGCAGTACTCCACTCTTTAGTATATGATAGTAACACTATCATATACTAAAGAGGCGGATATGACTATTTTTGAAAATATTAATCGTCTTACTTCCTACGCACTTTCTACAAACCTTATTTCCCCTGATGACATTATTTATACACAAAACAAACTGCTTGAGCTTTTTAAGCTGGATGGCTTTGAAACTCCAGAAGCAGACAAACTTCCAGAAGTAAAAACCGAAGAGCTCGAATACATTCTCAAGGAGCTGCTCGACTGGGCAGCCGGAAACGGTGTTTTTAAAGATACCGGTATTGTAAGCCGCGACTTGTTTGATACAAAAATCATGGGAATGCTTGTTCCGCCTCCAAGCGTTATTAGAAATCAGTTTAATACACTTTATGCTGAAAATGGTGCTAAGACCGCAACCAACTGGTATTATAAATTCAGCGGAGACACAGACTATATCCGCCGATACAGGGTTTGCAAGGATCTTAAATGGAATACAAGCACAGAATACGGAAACCTCGATATTACAATTAATCTTTCAAAACCGGAAAAAGATCCTAAGGCAATTGCTGCTGCACGAAACGCAAAGCAAAGCTCCTACCCTGCCTGCCTTTTGTGCCGTGAAAATGAAGGTTATGCAGGCCGCATGAATCATGCTGCACGCCAGAATCACAGAATAATTCCTATTACTCTTGCCGGAGAACAGTGGTACCTTCAGTATTCACCTTATGTTTATTATAACGAGCATTGTATTGTCTTTGATGCAAAGCATGAACCAATGAAAATTGAACGCAAAACCTTTGAACGCCTGCTAGACTTTATAAAGCTGTTCCCGCATTATACGCTTGGCAGCAATGCCGACATCCCTATTGTAGGTGGTTCAATTCTTACTCACAACCATTTCCAGGGTGGAAACTATGAGTTCCCAATGGCTCGTGCAGAAGTTGAAAAATCCTTCCAGCTTGCAAAGTTCCCGAACGTAAAGGCAGGCATTGTAAAATGGCCTATGAGCGTAATCAGGCTGGATAGTGAAAATACTGATGAGCTTATAGCTGCAGCTGATTTTATATTACAGACCTGGCGTGGCTATACAGATGAGGCTGCCTTCATTTTTGCAGAAACAAACGGCGAACCTCATAACACAATTACACCTATTGCACGCCGCCGCGGCGAATTCTTTGAACTGGATTTAGTTTTACGCAACAACATCACCACAGAAAAGCATCCGCTTGGAGTTTTCCATCCACATGCAGAGCTTCATCATATCAAAAAAGAAAACATCGGTTTGATTGAAGTTATGGGTCTTGCCGTTTTACCAAGCCGCCTTAAAAAGGAGCTGGCTGATTTAAGGGAAGCAATGTGCAGTGGCGCAGATTTACGAAAGGATGAAGTTCTTTCTAAGCACGCAGACTGGGCAGAAGAAGTTCTTGCCCGCCACCCTGATTTTAATAAAGAAAATGCAGACTCTATTTTAAAACAAGAAACCGGCATCGTATTCAGCAGAGTGCTGGAAGATGCCGGTGTATATAAGCGCGACGAAAATGGCCGCGCCGCATTTGAAAGATTCGTAGAATTATTTCATTAAACCTTTGTATTTCTGAGCAAGTCTCTTTGACTTAACTGCGGCAAGTCCGCAGTAGTTGCTTGGATGTTCGAAGAAGTTTGCAGGATTTTCTACGCCGAGCTTTTCGAGCTGAGCTGTAATATCTGCATATTCTTTTTCATGAGTTTTGAGAACCTCGAAGAAGGTCTTTCCGCTCTGCTCTGCTTCAAGAGTAATCTTACGGATAACCTCGTGTCCGTCGTTGTAGCCTGCTTCGCCAAGAAGGATATAAGCTGGTTCTGCGAGAACTCCACCCTTTACCTTACCGCCGGCATTTTCGAGGTTACGAGCCATGCCTTCTTTATCAGCCTGAAGTCCCTTAACAACGCTGTTCATACGTGCAACTGCCATTGTAAAGCCAGAAACATAATCAGCAATAAAGCGCTGTGAAGCAGAGTTTGTAAGGTCACGCTGATGTTCAGAAATCTGATCCATATAGAAAGTGATTACACGTGGACACATTGCCTTCCACAAAGACTTAACGTGTTCGCTGTTCCATGGGTTACGTTTCTGTGGCATTGTTGAAGAACCAACCTGAGTTGCAGCAAAGTACTCGAATACTTCACCAATTTC
>CAMJNC010000284.1 GCA_946407195.1 uncultured Treponema sp.
GGTCGTTTTAGGATTATCGAAAGAACGGCTCAGAGGCAAGCTGTGCTTGCCGACTATAAGGAGATTTAAATGAATGAACAGTTAATTGTCGACTACAAAAACTTTTTGAACAACGGAAAAACAGAACGCGAATGCGTTGAACAGATTATCAAAATGGCCAATAAAAACGGCTATAAGGATATTTCCAAATATAAAAAGCTCAGCCCGGGCGACAAGGTTTACATTACAAAAATGAACAAGGCCGTTGCCCTCTTTGAAATCGGCTTTGAACCAATTGAAAAGGGCATGAACATTCTCTGCGCCCACATAGACTCTCCCCGCCTCGATGCAAAGCAGAATCCATTCTACGAAAAAGACAATATTACCTATATGAACACCCACTACTATGGCGGAATCAAAAAGTACCAGTGGACTACAATTCCGCTCGCCATTCATGGTGTCGTTGTAAAAAAGGATGGAAAATCTGTAAACGTAGTAATCGGCGAAAATCAGGATGAACCGGTTTTCTGCATTTCTGATATTCTCCCACACCTTGCACAGGACCAGATGAAGGAAAAGGCAAGTGACTTTATTAAGGGCGAAGATTTAGACGTTATTATGGGCTCTGTTTCTCCAAGCAACAGCGAAAACCTTACAAAAGAAGAAAAGAAAGAGCTTAAAGAAAAAAGCAAAAAGACCGTACTTGCCCTCTTAAAGGAAATGTACGGAATAGAAGAAAAAGACTTTGAATCTGCAGAGCTCGAGATTGTACCTGCCGGTAAGGCTCGCGATATGGGTCTCGACCGCTCAATGATTCTCGGCTACGGCCAGGACGACCGCTCATGTGCTTACTCTTCTGTTGCTGCTATGCTCGAAATGCACGCCGGAAAGCGCACTACCTGCTGCCTTTGTGTAGATAAAGAAGAAATCGGAAGCGTTGGTGCAACCGGTATGGCTTCTAACCTTTTTGAAAACATGACTGCAGAAATTATTGCCCTTACAGAAGCTAACTACAGCGAGCTTACACTGCGCCGCTGCCTTTCTAACAGCTACATGCTTTCTAGCGATGTAAATGCTGCTTATGACCCTATGAATGCAAGCCTTTACGACAAGGAAAATGCAAGCCTTCTTGGTGGTGGAGTTACCTTCCAGAAATATACAGGAAGCCGCGGTAAATCTGGAGCCAGCGATGCAAACCCAGAGTTTATTGCAAAGGTTCGCGCCGCAATGTACGACTCAAATGTAACATATCAGATGGCAGAGCTTGGAAAGGTAGACCAGGGTGGCGGCGGAACAATTGCCTACCACGCTGCAAAATACGGAATGAATGTATTGGACGG
The DNA here is from genome assembly GCA_946407195.1 of uncultured Treponema sp. Taxonomy (GTDB): domain Bacteria; phylum Spirochaetota; class Spirochaetia; order Treponematales; family Treponemataceae; genus Treponema_D. The sequence continues at coordinate 1,320 of CAMJNC010000284.1, forward strand.
CGGCGTTGCAGTTTTGAGCATGCACGCACCGTGGGAAATAACAAGCAAGGAAGACATCAGCCAGATGTTTGAATGCTGCAAGGCCTTCCTTGGATTGAATTAGGCTTTTTTCGACATAAGGACTTCGTAGATTCTATCGAAGTCTTTTTTATTGTCAAAACCGATTACAATCGAACCTTTGTTGATGTCGCCCTTGAGGCTTACATCGCGGGTTCCAAAGATATTGCGGAGCTCCTGCTCAAAGGCAAGAACATCAGGGTCTTTTTTAGCAGCCTTTTTATCATCAGTGTTCTTTGCAGCGCGTCCACCACCGTTATAGGTTTCTGCAAGAGCTTCAGCCTCACGAACCGAAAGTCCGCTGCCAAGAATCTTTGCAAACATAACGCGCATATCAGCATCATTTTTTACCATAAGAAGTGCACGGGCATGACCAGAAGTAATCTGACCATTTACAAGTGCATGCTGAATATCTTCAGGCAGCTTCAAAAGGCGGATTGCATTTGCAACAGTAGCGCGGGCTTTACCAACACGCTTTGCAACCTCTTCCTGATTAAGGTCGCCCATCTGAATAAGATTATAGTAAGCAGTTGCTTCTTCTATCGGATTTAAGTCGGCACGCTGAATATTTTCAATAAGTGCCATTTCGAGCTTCTGCTGCTCGTCAAACTTGCGGAGCTGAACAGGAACCTTTGTAAGCCCTGCCATTTTAGCAGCGCGTGTACGGCGTTCACCTGCAATAATATAGAAACTTCCGTCTCCGGCATCTTCAATAATGATTGGCTGAAGAATTCCGTTTACTTTAATTGATTCACAAAGCTCATCGAGCTGCTTCTGATTAAACTCTATACGAGGCTGCTTTGGATTAGGCTTAAGAAGAGCCGGGTCCAGCCACATGCTGCCGTCTTCCTTCATTTCGATTGCGGCAGGAATTTTTGTTCTCTTTAATGTAGTTGAATGCAGTCCGCCGGCAACAGCAGCACCTGTAGAAACTGCAACTTCTTCCTGTGCAGCCGGATTTTCACCCAGCAGTGCACCAAGTCCTTTTCCTAATGCATTTTTAGCCACGGCGAATCACCTCTTCTGCAAGCTTTGCGTAACTGCGAGCACCTACACACTCAGGGTCATATTTACAGATAGGAAGTCCGTGTGAAGGAGCTTCTGAAAGTCTAACATTACGAGGAATGATTGTATTGAAAACAACATCCTTAAAATATGATTTAACCTGCATTACAACATCCTGAGCAAGGCGGGTACGTGAATCATACATAGTAAAGAAAATACCACCGATTTTAAGATCCGGATTGATTCCCTTCTGAACCTTCTGAACTGTCTGCAAAAGAAGAGTAATACCTTCAAGAGC
>CAMJNC010000285.1 GCA_946407195.1 uncultured Treponema sp.
TCAGCTATCTTCAGTTGCCGGAAGAGAATTAAGTGGCAGAACCAGACAAGGAGTTTTCAAAATGGAAAAATGTATAGAAAGACCAAGAAACCTCTGTTCCCTTCACGGAGCTCTTGATGTAATAGGAAATATTTATCGCGCTATTCCGATTCTTCACGCAAGCCCCGGATGTTCAATGCAGGCTTCCAGCCGCACAAACCTTTATTACCTTGGCGGCTATCACGGGCTTCCAAGTTCAAATGCCTATGAAAAGGAAGTTGTATTCGGCGGAACTCAAAGGTTGCGTGAAACAATTAAAGGCAGCCTCGAAATTATGGATGGCGACTATTACGCAGTTCTCACTGGCTGTTCCATGGGAATTAATGGTGATGATGTAGATAGCGTAGTAAAAGAGTTTGAAGCTTCTCCTTATCCTATTACAAGCATTGACACAGCAGGTTTCCGAGGCGACACCTACACAGGCTACAACATGGCCCTTCTTGCAACTGTAAAAAAACTTGCAAAGAAGACAAAAACAGATTCCCGTCTTGTAAACATTTACGGCCAGCCGCCAAGTTCAGACATCACATTGCGTGGTGACCTTGAAGAAATTACAAGACTTCTTGCAAGAATCGGCGTAAAGGCAAATACCTTTTTTATCCGTCGCGACGGAATTGAACAGTTGAAAAATTCAGGCAACGCTGCCCTTAATATCAACCTTTCACCATGGCTTGCTAAGAATGTAGACACCTATTATAAAGAAACCTTTGGAATTGAACCCCTAAGATTTAACGGCTGGCCAGTTGGTCCTAAAGACACTGCAAACTTTTTGAGAACAGTGGCCGAGCGGCTTGACCTCGACTCTGAGCTTGTAGACAAAGTGATTCACGAAGAAGAACTCTACGTCTACGAATATCTTGATTCCCTTTTTGGAAACTTTGAACGCCATCGTTTTATTCTGGTTGGCGAAAGTGCAAAGGCTCTGGGACTTGCCCGCTTCCTGGTAAATGTACACGGTCACATTCCTCTTGCAATCATATTTACAGATTCTATTCCAAAGCAGTATCAGGACAGCATCCGCGAAGAAGTTTTTAAACTTGAATGCCCTCGTAAGGCAGATGTTTATTTTGAAAATGATGTCTGGGAAATTGAGCAGCTTGCACAAAAGTATGATGGTAGAGCAACCCTTTTTATGGGCAGCTCTTATGAAAAGAAACTTGCACAAAAACTGAATGCTTTTTTTGCAATTACTTCAAATCCTTGTCTTGATAAAGAAATACTCAACCGTTCTCATATAGGTACGCACGGCTGCATTTCTTTAGTCGAAGATTTGTACAATCATTTCTAAAATGACAACTGATATGACACAGGGGAAGATAGTTCCCCTTTTATTAAAATTTTCCGCTCCTCTGCTGCTGGGAAATCTCTTCCAGCAGTTTTATAACACTTTCGACACTTTTATTGTTGGACGGGTCATTGGAAGTCAGGCACTGGCCGCAATAGGCTCAACCTCACATTTTGTAAATACTGTAATTAATTTTTTCAACGGACTTGCAATCGGAGCACAGGTTGTAATATCACAGTTTTTTGGAGCAAAAAATTTTCCAAGTCTGAAAAAAGCAATAAATACTACAATTTATGCAAGCTTTATTTTCAGCATCCTCGCCACCGTCATTCAAATAATTCTTTCTCCTTTTGTATTAAGATTAATTTCTACACCGCCGGATGTATTAGTTCAGGCAAACCAATATCTGAAAATTTACTTTCTTGGAACAGCCGCCCTCACCATTTACAACATGGGTTCTGGAATTTTAAGAGCACTTGGAGATTCAACACGAGCTCTTATTTTTCTGGTTATCTCCTCCGTTTCGAATATTATTCTTGATATTCTTTTTGTAGTTTTGCTTGGCAAAGGAATCGCGGGAGCAGCTTATGCTACTGTACTCAGCGAACTCTTAAGTGCCATTCTGGTTATAATTTCACTTCAGAGACTGGAAGTCAAAATGCGGCTTGAACTTAAGCATCCTCAAATTGATTTTTTGATTTTGAGAAAGATTATGAAACTCGGTTTACCAGGTGCAATTTCTTCTTCCATCACATCTTTTTCAAATACATTTATGCAGAAATACATTAATTATTTTGGAACATCCTGCATGGCTGGCTGGGCAATTTTTTCTAAATTCGATCAGTTTGCTATATTACCAATGCATAGTCTTGCAAGCGGAGCGACTACCTTTGTTGCTCAAAATTACGGTGCAAAAAAATCAGAAAGAATTCGTGATGGAATAAAAAAATCATTTATACTGAATTTCAGCGTTATCAGTATTTTAAGTCTGTTATTGATTTTTCAGGCAAACTTCTTTGCCAGTCTTTTTTCTGATGATGCAGAAGTCATTTATTTCGCAGAACGCTTTATTTATCTCACCGCACCTTTTTTTGTTTTATGTGGTTTTTCAATGCTTTTTTCAAATGTAATGAGGGGCTTTGGAATTGCATTCCGTCCAACCATTATTACATTTGTAGGATTCGTTTTATTCCGCCAGATAATGCTTCTGATAATTTCCCAGACTTCAAATTCCTTTACCTTGATTGCTCTGGTATATCCGGCAGCCTGGCCGCTGGTAATCATCATATACATTATCTGGCTTTTTATATTCAGAAAAAAACGTATTAAATAAAATTAG
>CAMJNC010000286.1 GCA_946407195.1 uncultured Treponema sp.
TGAAGTGCACCCCAATTATTGGACACTTTAACTAGGCTGATTTTAAGGACTGATTCCTAAATTGTAAAGGGGTCAGTCCTTTTAATTTAACCTTAATTCTCTTTTCGTTGTACCAAGACAAGTATTCAATCAATTCTTTTTTGAAATGTTCAACAGATTCAAACTCCTGTAAATACAAAAGCTCAGATTTTAATAAACCAAAGAAATTTTCCATCACCGAATTATCAAGACAATTTCCTTTTCTGGACATGCTCTGTCGGATTCCTTTTTCTTTCAAACGCCGCTGATAATCATACATCTGGTACTGCCAACCCTGATCAGAATGAAGAATCAGATTTGTTCCATCAGGAATTTGTGCAAATGCCTTTTCAAGCATATCGACCGTCTGGGCATAATTCGGACTTTCTGAAAGATTCCAGCTGATTAGTGACTGGTCATGTAAATCCAAAATTGGAGAAAGATAAAGCTTTGTTCCAAACAGATTGAATTGTGTAACATCAGTAACCCATTTTTCATTTGATTTTGTTGTAGTGAAATCTCGCTGCAAAAGATTAGGAGCCACTTTGCCTATCTGGCCCTTATAGGAATTGTATTTGTGCTGGCGGACCTTACACACGATGTGTTCTTCATGCATAAGTTTCTGAATTACTTTGTGGTTTGTTGACTTTCCTCTGTTTCTGAACTCTAAAGTAATCCTTCTGTAGCCATAACGACCTTTGTTGGCATGATAAATCTGCTGGACAAGTTCTCGCTCTTCCTTGTGCTTATCCTGTTTCGGATGCGTTTCTGAGTAATAAAATGAACTTCTTGGTAAACCTGTAAGTTTTGTTAAATCTGAAACATTGTATTTTGACCTTAGTTCTCTGACAGCATCGATTGTTCTCTGTCTTTTTTCTGCTGCTGTTTCTTCCTGTCGTCTTCCTGAACTAAGGCCAGATATTTTTTTAGGAAATCATTCTCCATACGAAGATAAGCAAGTTCTTCATCCTTTGTCCATTCTTCTCTTGGTTTGTTTGGTATTAAGCTTTTCTTTGGCATTTTTGATCGCCTGCCTTGTTTCTGAAACAGAGCTTCTGTACCACCGGTAATATATTTCTTTCGCCATGCACTGACTGTCGACTTATCTGTTATTCCAAAAATCAATGCCGTAGATTGATCCGAAAGATTATGCTCTTGCTGATAGTTTAACACTTTTAGCTTAAAATCTCCGCTAAAATGTCGTGTTGGCTTGGTAAATTTTCCATTTAATTCGTACTGGGCTATCCATTGCTCTATGCATTTACGGTCTGGACCATAAATATGAGAAAGAACTCTGGCTCCGAAACCTTTGCTCTTATGATCTAGAACAATTTTAATTTTAAGTTCTTCTGAGTATTTGGACATAAAAAATGCACCTCCTAAAATTGAACTTTATTTGTCCAACTTCAGGGGTGCACTTCAGTCATGCACGTTCATGCGCGGGGGTTTTATTTTCCCTATTTCCATTATATACTGAATGTATGAAAAAATTTAATTTCTTTAAGAGCATTTCTTTCCGTATGCCCGCTTATGTCATTCTCTTTTGTGCACTTGTTGCCTGTGCAATCGGTTTCATCGGATATACTGAATTCAAAAATCTTTCTGATACCGAATATACAAAGTTTTCAAACCAGTTTGCCTATACTGCACTTTCATATATCAATCCGGATAAAATTTCCGAATACGCCCAGACCCATCACGCCGACGAAGAATGGAAAGCCACAAATGAAAAACTCCGCTACATTACGGATGTCGGCTACCTAGAGTCTATTTCAGTTATCATCCCGGAAAATGAAGAGTACAATTCCTATATCTACATTTTTGAAACCGCAAACACATCAGTCAATTTTACCGCTACCCCGCATCCTTTGGGCTCAAGAGAAACAAAAGCAATTAAAGGAAAAGAAAGCATTCACGATAAACTGATGCTCGTTTACGATTTGGGCATAAACCATTCTGAATATATTGACGATGACGAGTCCGGTCCCTATGTTTTGAGTGGCGTTCCCGTAAAAAATTCCAATGGTGAAGTAGTTGCCGCCCTCTTTGTCAAAAAAACTATGACCGAGCCTATTTTCCTCCGTCAGCGTTATCTGCGGGCTACATTTATAACATCCATCGTCATAACACTTGTCATCGTAGTAATCTACATTTTTATGATTATCTTTAACATTCTCCGCCCGCTGCATTTCATCACTTTTGAAACATCACACTTTGCAGAACATGGCGGTGCCCTTACCGGCGCATTAAAAAAAGTCCGCAACAAAGATGAATTTGGCATTCTGGCCCGGTCTGTCGAAAAAATGAGCATAGACATGACCAATTACATTAACGAACTCACCACCATGACTGCAGAAAATCAGCGTATCAGCACGGAGCTCAATGTTGCCACCGAAATTCAGGCAAATATGCTTCCCACCGATTATCCTGCATACCCGGACCGTAATGATTTTGATCTCTTTGCAAGCATGGAACCGGCAAAAGAGGTCGGTGGCGATTTGTACGATTATTTTATGATTGATGATGACCACCTTTTGCTTTCTGTAGGCGATGTCTCCGGCAAAGGCGTTCCCGCAGCCCTTTTCATGGTTATTACAAAAACCCTGCTTACATC
>CAMJNC010000287.1 GCA_946407195.1 uncultured Treponema sp.
CAGTCCATTCCATACCATTGATTTTTACAGAACCCTTGTCGAGTGCTGTGATTTTCTTTGTAACTACGGCAATCTGTCCAATAATCCGCTCATAGTTTGTTGCTATCTTTTTCTGATTAAGCTTCTGCTTTACAACAGGACGTGTAAAAATCAAAAGCACAAGAGCAAGTGCAACAAAGATGAATAACTGAGCTGGAAAAGGAAGAGGCGTAAAAGCTAGAAAAACCATTACAAACGCACTGATTCCAAACCAGATGGTAGTAAGTGAAAGGGTGAGTGATTCAATTACAACACAGATAATTGTTACTGCAACCCAGACCCAGGGAAGATTATCAGCTAAAACTGAAACTATACTGTCCATGGCCTTACCTCCTGAGTCTAATATACGACCAGTCTGGCAGGAACGCAATGGTGACAATGGTTACTTTTGGGGTGACTTTTGTTATATAGAAGGTAACTTTAGTTACGCTTTGCGGGAGAAGTCTACTTTCTGCTCTGGAATATCAACCTTTGACATCTTGAGCATAGCGCAATCATTCAGTTTTACATCGCTGCAGTTATGAAGCGTAGCCTGCATATCAAGTGCAGGTATCAGGAACAAAGCATCATTTCCACGGCGGTCAATACAGAAGGCTTCGTAGGTGGCATCCGGATTTTGAAGAAGATAAACGAGCTTCCAGTGAGTATCGCTCAAACGGCTTGCTTTTTTTGCGGCAACTGATGCAGCATCTCCGGCAGCTACACGCTCGAGCATATCATCTTTTTGAATAAGACGGCGGCCATCAATAAAGGCCCGGAGCTGTTCATGAGAAATCAAATCACCATAACGGCGCAGCGGTGAAGTTACCTGACTGTAGAAAGAAACTCCCAGCCCCGCATGGGGAGCCGGTGTAATTCCTACAGAACGCTTTCTCATACACTTAATTCGTGCAAACTGACCAGCCCAGCCTTCCGGAAGGTTAGCTGGAAAATCAGGAGCTTCCTGACTTATATACATAAAAGGAATCTGATTTTTAAAAGCAAAGCGAGCTGCACCCTCACCTGCCATAATCATAAGCTCGGCAATCATTTCGTTAGATTCAAGACGGGCTTCCGGCTCAACGGTAACCTTTTTAGTTTCCTTATCTACAGAAATATTTACCTCAGGCATCTGAATTGTAATGGCACCATTTTTTTCACGGCGCTCACGGTTTTTACGGGCAATTTCAAAGAGCGGCTTCAACTCCAGCGAATCCTTATGTTCTTCTGCATATTTATATGTCAAACGCTTAACCTTTACAGAGGTCTTAAAAACCTCACACTCCTCTATCTGACTTTCTTCATCAACCTTTATACGGAACGAAAGCGCATGACTGTCTTCCTTAAGTCCAAGTGCATAATCTTCAAGGCAGCTTTCACAAAGCATACGCGAAGTTCCTTCCGGAATATAAAGCGTAGTTCCACGATCTCTGGCCGCAATATCAATTTTAGAATCCGGTTCAACAGATGATGCAGGATCTGCAATATGAACCCAAAGATATTCTCCATCAAAGGCAACCGCATCATCCGGGTCTGCAGAATGTTCGCTGTCGATTGCATAAGCAATTCCAGGAACCTCAAGGCGTTCTTCTTCCGGCATTGCACCAAGCTGATCTTTTGCAGAATCAAAACTGAAGCCAAAGCGTGTCGGATAAGGATTTTTTGTAAAATCCCAAACACCAGTATCTATTAAAAGCTTATGTGCTGCTTCAACTGTCTGAGAAATTCCAGCATCAGCAAGCACCTTTGACTTATCGGTTTTACAAAGAGCAAAGGCTTCTACCTCACCCATAAATTTTGCATCTTCCGGAAGCTCAAGCTTTCGAGCTTTTAGGCGGGCTATAAAGGCTGCACGGATTTCTGACTCATGCTCTTTTTCATACTGCTTTTTATTCAGAGAATCAATTTCTTCTGCAGAACGAAGTGTAAAACAAACCTTACCGTTTTTTAAATCATCCTGAGAAAGCTGATAATGAACATCGCCGTTTACCGTAGAAAACAACGCCCACGCTTCATCTGCCTTAAAACCGCCGCGTGAATATTCAGCTAAATCAGAAAGAGAAATTGCTTCACTGGCAGTAGACTCATCAGACATCAAAAGCTCGTAAGTTTCTACAAGCTGAGCCGCCATTCCTTCTGTTGAAAAACCAAGCACAGCATCTAGAGAAGAACATGGACCTTCATGCAGAAGCACCACATCCTTTTCACGAACCTTCTGTTCTCCGTAAACGGCTTTTTTTCCACCGGGAGTCGCAGGCTGTGTACAGAATTTAATGATATATTTATCACCATCGCGGTCGTTTACAATTGCTGGCTGATTTTTATACAAGACAACAGAAAGTTTATTCATAGCGCCTATACTATCAGAAAAAAAAGATAAAAAAAAGACCGCCCATAAGGACGGTCTTTGTATTAACTATGACAGTAAAAGTGGATTACCACTTCTTTTCAATGCTGTCACAGATGTTCAATTCGCCTTCGTCAAGAGCAAAGAACTTAGCCTTTTCCATGTTAGGAACAACGTTTACTGAGTCACCAAGACGGAATTCAGCATTTGCAGTTGTCTTAGCGATGATTGACTGTCCCTTGTTAGAAA
>CAMJNC010000288.1 GCA_946407195.1 uncultured Treponema sp.
TCAAAGAACAGCGCCGCTGTGTTGCGACGGTGAAAATGAATATATATCTTTCCTGGACTTTCGTCAAGAGCAGAGATAGAATTTTTAATGTTTTTTTTGATTATTTTTAGAACTGATAGCCTATAAAAAGAGCCTTCAAATCAGCCTTACCTGTAATTCCCAGAACAGAATAAATATGAGCAAGATCTTTTTTAATTGCACTCTCGCTTACATTATGTGTAATTGCAAGAGCCTTTATTGTAGTATTATTTACAACAGTTTCTTTTATACAATCAATCTGACGGTCTGAGAACTTATAATCATCAAGATTAATTGTACCAGAACCTTTCTTTTCATATGCATGACGGAATAAAAGATTTATACAACCTATTGTAGCAAGTGAGAAAAGTGTAATTCCTATATATTCAAAAAAGCTGCGGACTCCATAAGGAATTACCAGAGCAAGCTTTATAACCTCCAGCACAAGATAAACACTAAGGCGGACCTTTGATGCCAGTCTGTTTTCAATAAGCAGAAGAATAAAAAGAATTGCCGTCAGAAACAGTGCTGTATAAACCCTACCCGTATAAAGATACGAAAAGGCCAGAGTTTCAAGAGCAATATAATAGATACTATGATGTGTATAAAAGAAAAATGAGAATATACAAAGTACCAGAGCAGCTCCTTCTGCAGAATATGAAACAATTCTTGAAAAAGGCATAACACTCAGTTCGTAAGAAAAATCGGTAAATATATTCATCAATATCATTATGATTAAATATAAACTACCAATGAGTGACATGAGACGGAACGGCTTATCTAAAAACTTTTTAAAATTCATACCTTAATTATACCACAAAATTCAGATTACTTATTAAAATAATCATAAATTGTATTGTAAATAGTATCTTCTCCCTTCATAAAATCTTCAAAGCATTCAGATACTTCCACATCCGGCAAGGTTCCACGGTGAACATCAGAATGAGTTACTTCCCTCGCACGCTTATATAACTCTGGAACATCTTCATCAAGCTGTTTTGGAAAGGCAAACTCACAATTCAAGGCTTTTAACTTATTGGTTAATGGTCTGTTTGTATAATTAAAAACTGCCTGTCCGGTTTCTTCTCCAAAGATTTTTACATCCGGATAATTTCGTATAAAATCATTCATAAACCAGGTTGCACAAGACGCTGTTCTTCCTGAAGTAATAATTGCAAGATTATATTTATCAAATTCAGCTTTATTTCTCCACAGTTCATTATTAATCATATATTCCATAGTTCCATATCCGCCTGGATTATATCGCAGATCAAAAACTAAAGTATTATATTTTCCAGTCTGTAATTCTGAAATTATATCTGCAAACCATTTTTGACAGGTATAAGATTCATCTTCCTGACAAGAATTATACTGAACATATACCGTCTTCTTTTCCACCGAAGTAATAATCCGGTATTTTTTGCTTCTATCGCTATGATAAAACTGATTTTCTTTTTCTGGTGATAACTTTATAAATCTCCTGATTCTTAAAGGCTTAAGAGCGCGGACATTTACGTTTTTAATTTCTCCATCGCGTGATTCAAGAGTCAGATTTACTTTTCCATTCTTCTGTACAAGCCCGGCAGTCTGCAAATTAATATAGCTGATTGGTAATTCCAATTCATATTTTTCTCCAGTAACTGTTTCATACGAGAGAACAGAATAATCAAGAAGTCTGCGGCGGGCTTCTTCAACTGAACAGTCACCAATTTTTACAAGCTTCCAGCCAAGATATTTCTTATATTCAGGAACAGCCCAGTAAATATGATAATCATTTCCAAAACAGTAAAAGTAAAACGGCAGCATTTTTGAATACAAAACTGAAGCATCTCGTGGTACAAGACTAAGATGAAGACATTTGTATTCTTTAAGAATCTTTTGAATTCTGAAAAAACATTCCAGCCGGTCTGCCTTACCAGCCATAACATCTGCTTTCAATTGTTCAAAAGGCTCCGGATTATAAAGCTCTCTAAGTGAAGAATACTCCATATCCAATTGTATTTTCTGGATATCAAAATAAAGCTCTTCCGGAGTAACAGCTTCTTTTTGATTTTTACAGGAGATTGAAATAAAAACCGTAAGTAAAGCAAATAAAAGTATCAATATTCTTTTCATGACAATCTCCTGTATAATCACTTATTTCTTAGCAATCTCTGCTACGCTGGTAACCACACCAGCAAGATTCTGTAAATCTGACGGTACGATAATCTTTGTTGCCTGACCATTGCTTGCAACCTCAAAGGCTTCAAGACTTCTCAGCTTCAAAACCTTATCATCCATACCTGCATCCTTAAGCATCTTAAGACCTTCGGCCTTAGCCTGCTGAACTTCACGGATAGCTTCTGCTTCACCCTTTGCCTTCTGAATTGCAGCTTCCTTGTGAGCTTCTGCTTCGAGAATCAAGGCCTGCTTCTGTCCTTCAGCTTCAAGAATTGCAGACTGCTTATGACCTTCTGCAATAAGAATCTGTTCACGGCGTTCGCGTTCAGCCTTCATCTGCTTTTCCATTGCATCGCGGATAGCTGCTGGTGGCTCAATGTTCTTAACCTCTACACGGTTTACCTTGATTCCCCAAGGATCTGTTG
>CAMJNC010000289.1 GCA_946407195.1 uncultured Treponema sp.
TACTCGGAGCTGATTAAAAATCTTGATACTCTCAGAACTTATATCCGAAGTTTTTATATCTATGGATTTAAAACGAGGGATCAGTTTTTTAGTAAGAGTCCACGTACTTATGATGATGAAAAACGCCGTCTGGAAAATTATCTGGACGGCTATATGACCTTTCGGCCGGATGAAAACGGTAAGGTAACTTTTCTTTCAATCGATAGCCGTCATACTACTCACAATCCTCTGTATAAAATCTTCAAGGCAAAATCTTTTACAGCAATGGATATCTCGCTTCATTTTATGCTGATGGATATTCTGGCGGACGGTTCGAAGAAGACCTTAAATCAGTTGCTGGATGAAATTAATGATACCTATCTAAATGATTTCTCGTCTGAAATATTGCCCGAAGAATCCAGCCTCAGAAAGAAGCTGAAGGAATATGAAGAGTTAGGTTTAATCTCGTCAGAAAAAGATGGGAAGACAATGCTATATTTCCGTAATCCGATGACTGATTTGGATGGATTGGAAGATGCGCTGTCCTTCTTTTCAGAGATTGCTCCTTGTGGTGTTACGGGCAGCTTCCTCTTTGATAAACTTCCTGGTGATGTTCAGAAGGAAAGCGAGGTATTCCAGTTTAAGCATCATTATATCACATCCTCAATTGAATCTGATTTTGTAGAACAGGTTTTTGAAGCAATCCGGGAGCACCGCTATCTTACAATTGAACAGCGGCGTGCTGAGGACGACAGAACTTTCCCGAATGAAGTTATTCCGCTGATGATTTATCAGAGTACTCAGGGTGGTCGTATGTATTTGATGGCTTACCGTCCAAACGGAAAATATTTCCTCGCTCTTCGATTTGACTATATTATTGGAATTACCACTGGTGGAGTATATGCCGGTTTTGAACAGAAGAGGGCAGAGTTTGAAGAACTCCGAAAGCACATCTGGGGTGTAGCACTAAAGCAGAATAAAAAGCATAACGATACAACAACTGTGCACGTAACTTTCCGCGTTCATTTTGAAGAGGAAGAGAAGTTCATTTATCAGCGTCTTTTGCGGGAAAAACGCTGCGGTACTGTAACGCTGCTTGATGATAACAATGCTCAGTTTGATGCAGATGTTTTTGATCCGCAGGAAATAATTCCGTGGGCAAGAAGCTTTATTTGTAGGATTACTTTCTTTGATTGTTCTGAAAAATATATAGCACGACGTTTTTACGGAGACATTCGTAAAATGTATCGCTTGTATTCTGGAGAAGGAGAGGAGGCTGACGACGATGCTATTCAGTGAAATATACAGTGCCTATTACAACACCGTTGCCTCAATAATCTCCTGCAGCCAGCAGGGAAAACTGGATTCTGATTTACTCTTCAAAATTGTAAAAGAATCTGCTTTCCCTGAAAGCTTTATGACAATTGGCAGCGCCTTAGAAACTGGAAAATGGCCTCTAATAAAAAAAGATTACAGTACAAATATTCAGAACATTCCCACAATGCCTCTTTCGGTTCTGCAGAAGAGATGGCTTAAAGCTCTTTGCAATGATACGAGAATTCGTCTTTTTGTAAGTGATGAGGTTCTTGAGCGGCTTAAAAACCAGCTCCAGGATGTGGAAGCACTTTTTAATGAGAACGACTATTATCTTTATGATAAATATTCTGATGGAGACCCCTATGACGATCCGGATTACATCAAAAACTTCCGAACTGTACTAGAAGCTATTCATCAGAAGAAAACAATAAGCGTAGAATATACCGGTCGTTTTGGTCAGCAAAAAAGATTTATCTGTGCTCCTTGTAAAATTGAATACTCAGAAAAGGATGATAAATTCCGTATTATCTCAAAGGTTAGGAATCGTCATTCAATATTAAACATCGCAAGAATCAATTCCTGTGAATTGACAGAAAACTCAAAGGTTGATGATATTTCCGAAGAAGACTTACCAGATAACAGAAGAACAAGCGTAACTCTCGAAATCTATGACGAGCGAAAAGCAATGGAAAGAGTAATGCTTGCCTTTGCTCACTTCGAAAAAAGTGCTGTTCAGATTAGCGATGATGTATATCGGCTTACCCTCAATTATGACAGCTTCGATGAAACAGAACTTGTTGTCCGCGTTTTAAGCTTTGGTCCTATGGTAAAGGTGATTGAACCTCAGAGTTTTGTAAAACTTATACAAGAAAGAATTGAAAGTCAGATAAATCTTATGAAATAGTTTTAAGTTTTAAAGATTTATTCACCTGCTTACGCTAAGCATTATTCATCTCTTCAAGAAATTCATTTTTATCGTCGAATTGGAAAATAGATATTTTATTCTGTCCAAGAAATTTTATGAAATCTTCTTCAGGCATTTCTGCTATCTGGGCACAATAACCTATAGAAACATGGTGACGGGTATAATAGTCTAATGCAATTATTTTCTTTGCATAATCACTAACCTGAACTGTTGTCATATGAGTATCATATAAAACTGCTTCTGGTATTTTTACTGTTACCTGGCACATGTTTACCTCCGTATATTGCTTAATTATACAATAACAATGTGATTTCATCATCATTTGAAAACTTTTCGCACTAAATTTTCCGTGATA
>CAMJNC010000290.1 GCA_946407195.1 uncultured Treponema sp.
TGAGTACGGTTGAAACAACCATCTCAAAAGAAGATGAAGAGGAGTGTACCCGGCTTTGCGAGAGGTTAGGGGTAACTCACAGAATCAGAAAATTTGTTTCTGTGAATTAGTTGCCCAAGTGAATTAATCCACAGGTCCCTGCCAGCGTTTAAAAGCTGGCGCTACCTTTTCCAGAATCTCTGTTGAAACTATAAGTTCAGAATCAGTCTGCGTATAAGGAAGCATTGCCGGATTACAACCGTAAGAAGCTGCTCCAACATCATTCATAGTAAACTGATTTCCACAGTTCTGGCAGACAAGATTTTTCCCCTTCTGTGCAAAATATGCATTAGGAGATGGATTACAGCTCTGGCAGGTATTAAAAGAAAGTCTGTAAGTATTATCATCAGCGATTACTGCAATCAGCTGAACTGAAACACCACCAGCACTATAATTAATATACGAAGCGTCCTTTGAGAGCTGCGATTTTTTAATGACAATCTGGCCGTTTTTTGGGATTGGCGTAATATACTTTGGCTTTTTAGCAGCAAAAGTAAAAGTAGAAATTAAAGCAAATAGCATTGTGACTACAATTGTTTTTTTCATATTAATCCTCATAAACATAAATTTTATTTTTTAACATATACATCCAGCAGCTGTATATGAAAGTTCCATTTTTATCGGGCAGAAATCTGACTTCATTCTGTCCGGGCTCCAGAGTTACATCAAAACCAAAATCATTACTTATAACTCTGTTGTTGCAGCCGGTGATATAGTCTTCTTCTGCATTAATTATCAAAGTTACAGGAATTCCTTCCTGAACGGCAAAATCTTCATAACCATTATACGAAAGATTGATTTCAATTTTCTGTTCTGTTTTTTCAGAATTAATCTGAGCCGTCTTCCAGTTTTTGAGCTTTGAATCTGAAGTGTCTGTATTGATTCCAAGCCCTGTAAGCCCGCGAAGGAACATTGTAAATCCCATAAGCAGGATAAAAGCAGCAAGGATTTTTTGAAGCAGAGCTTTTTTACCGGCAAGCATATTCTGAAAAAATGCAAAGCCCATCATTAAAGGAAGCGTTCCAAGTCCGAACATCAGCATGGCCAGGCCACCCTTAAAAGGACTTGCGGTAGACACTGCGTAAACCTGCATGGTGATTAAAGGAGTGCAGGGCATAAAGCCGTTCAAAAATCCTGTCAGAAAAACGCTTGAAGTTTTAAGTTTTGAGGGCAGGGAAAAATGATTGAAACTTACAGAAAACAAGCCTGCCATCGAAAGCCCGAGGGAAATCATAAAAAAACTGAGTACTACAATAATTACACTTAAAAGAGTTTGATTTATAGAAAGTGTCTTTCCTAAAAGTCCCGCAAAAAATCCAACTGCAGTGTAACAGAAAATCCTTCCGCCATTATATAAAAGAGATTTTTTCCAGTCTTTTGAAACTGCAAGATTAATTGCTCCGCACATTCCGATGCAGTGAAAGCTTGTCAAAAATCCGGCAATCAAAAGTCCCGCAAAAGAAAGTCTTGTATCAATTACGGGAATTACATTCAGAATGTCATAACCCAAAAGAGATTTTAAGATAAAACGCAAAAGGACAATTAATAAAGCAAATCCCACAAACTCAAAGATTTGAAAAAGCTTCCATTTATTATAACCGGTACAAATCCATTCTTTTTTTGTCGTATAGCCTGCCTGCGTAACCGCATCAACAATTTTTGCTTCAGTAAGCTTGTCAGATTTTATTCTTGCTATGTTTCCTGAAATCTTTATATCAGCATCCGGGTCTGCTTTTTTAATGAAAGATGTAATTACAGTTCTGCAATGCGCGCAGTAAATCCCGTCTATTTTTACATAGTAGTGTTTATTCATAAGACACTACTATAACATGCATTTGCATACATGGTTACTAGGTAAAAGACTAATTTTTTGTTACCAGATTTATAAATTCTGCAATCTCGCGAATCATGGAAATGCGGCGGCCAATCAAACCGTGCTCTGTCGGGTATTCAACCAGCTTCTGAACGGCGCTTGTTTTGTGAGCTGCAAGCTTATTCCACAGGGGCAGAATCATTTCTTCAATCGGAGAAACCGAATCATACTTACCGGCAAAAACAAGAATGTTTTTATCTTTCACATCTTCGAAGGCATTAGGGTGGCTGATTTCTTCGCGGCGGCGTAATACGTCATCATAAATAACATCAATTCCGTCTGAATGAAGAATACGGCCTTCTTCCAGAAGAGAGCGAAGATAAACTTCCTTGGCACAATTGAGATAGCGGGTAGGGTCGTAAGGAGTAAGCATTATGATTCCTGCAAGCCAGTCCAGCTTTTTGCCGGCATTCAGCGAAGAGTTTGCTCCCATGCTGTGGCCAAGCAGGAAAATCTGATTTGGATTTACATTGTACTTTTCTGTAAAGCTTTCTGAATGTGCGTACTCTGCAAGGTTATAGGCATCTTCAATACAGTTGGAAATCAAATACTTTCCCTGACTTCCCCAGGCACCCCTGTGATGAGGAACCAGAACAACACAGCCGCTGCGGCAGAGGGCGTGAGAAATATCATCATTGCGGGCAG
>CAMJNC010000291.1 GCA_946407195.1 uncultured Treponema sp.
GTAATCTTGCCCTTGTTCTTGTAGTAGTTGATGAGCGGTTCTGTCTGCTCGCGGTAAACGTCCATACGGTGAAGGATAGATTCCTGCTTGTCGTCATCGCGCTGATAGAGCTCGCCGCCACACTTGTCGCAAACACCTTCTACTTTTGGTGGAAGAGTTTTGATGTTGTAGTTAGCACCACAAGCCTTACAAACACGGCGTGTAGAAAGACGACCGATTACGATATCATCTGAAATCTGGAAGTTTACAACCTTAAGGTCTGCAACAAGTCCGTCGAGCATTTCTGCCTGTGGGATTGTGCGTGGGAATCCGTCGAGGATGTATCCGTTTTTGCAGTCATCCTGAGCGAGGCGGTCTTTTACAAGTTCAAATGTGAGTTCATCGCTTACGAGAGAACCTGAATCAATAATAGCCTTTACTTTAACTCCGAGTGGAGTCTGAGCCTTGATATTTGCACGGAAAATATCGCCAGTTGAAATGTGTGGGATTTTGTAGTCTTCTGCTACCTTTACTGCGAGAGAGCCTTTTCCAGCTCCTGGTGGTCCCAAAAATACGAAATTGTTCATTCTAAACCTCTTTGTATTAAAAATCTGATTATTATATTTTATTATGAAAGTCGTTTTCGGGCAAGGGATTTTTTTTGCCACACGGATTGGATTTTGCTAACGCAAAATCTTTTTTATTATATATAGGGAATTACGTTAGTAATTCCGAATCCGTGTGGTATTTTTGTTGACTATATGGAAAATCATTAATAAATTTATATTATATATTACATTTGAGAGGATAATAATGAAAAAGATTTCGAAGGGGCTTGTGGCTCTTATTATTGTACTTGTTTGTGTGCTTGGAATTTTTTCTTTCTACAAGAACACCTATAACTCTATGGTTTCTCTGGATGAAGATGTTTCTGCCAGCTGGGCAGAGGTGCAGAACCAGTATCAGCGCCGTCTGGATCTGATTCCAAACCTTGTTGCTACAGTAAAGGGCTATGCTAAGCACGAAAGCGATGTATTTACCCAGGTTTCAGAAGCCCGTTCAAAGGCTGGCGGCCAGATCAATATTTCTGATGAAGTTTTGAATGATCCGGAAGCTTTTGCACGCTATCAGCAGATTCAGGATAACCTTGGTGCAAGCCTTCAGAGACTTTTGATGGTAACAGAGCAGTATCCGGAGCTTAAGGCAGATCAGAACTTTATGGCACTTCAGGATCAGCTTGAAGGAACAGAAAACCGTATTACTGTTGCCCGAAACCGCTTTAATGATACAGCTAAAGCTTATAACAAGAAAATCCGCCAGTTCCCGGCAAGCATTATTGCTAACATGAGCGGCTTTGAAAAACGCCCGTATTTTAGTGCAAGTGCAGAGGCACAGAGCGCTCCAAAGGTTGAGTTTTAATGAAATATAAGACATTGATTAAAAAGCTGCATCTTAGTGATGCAGACTTTAAGGCTATAAAGGACGCTGTTGCTTCGGCAGAATCAAAAACTACCGGAGAAATTGCTGTTGCAGTTACTCCGGAAAGTGCGCGTTACTGCTTCTGGGAGCTGCTTGCTGCTGATTTCTTTGCGGCTCTTGTACTTGTGTGCATGCTTCCTTTTTCCAAAACGATTCTTGCACTG
Organism: uncultured Treponema sp.; assembly: GCA_946407195.1. Taxonomy (GTDB): domain Bacteria; phylum Spirochaetota; class Spirochaetia; order Treponematales; family Treponemataceae; genus Treponema_D. The sequence continues at coordinate 1,623 of CAMJNC010000291.1, forward strand.
TATCACAGACTCTACTGGCAGAACGAGCCGAGCTGGATATTACCGCTGTTTTTCGTAATCAGCTGTCTGGCTGCTGTTGTAATTGGTTTTTATGTATGCAATGTTCCGGCAGTTGACCGTCTTGTAATTCCACGCTCTGTAAGAAAGACCTGCGTTACTAACAGAGCCTTCCGTTATTTTACAGAAAGTGGTGTTTACGACACAGCAGAGCATTCCGGTATTTTGATTTTTGTTTCTTATATGGAACGTCAGGTTCGTATTGTAGCTGATTCAGGAATTGCAAAGCATATTTCTCAGGATTTATGGAATCTTATTGCAGATGAGCTGGCAGAAAATCTCCGTAAGGGTGAGGCAGCTAAGGCTTTTACTACAGCTATTGAAAAATGCGGCCAGCTGCTCGCAGAGAACTTTCCTCCTCATGAGGAAAATCCTAATGAGCTTCCTGACGGACTTGTTATTCTGGAGGATGCGGAATGGTAAAAAGATTTTTGGCAGGGCTTACCCTTGCTGTTCTTATGATTTCTTCTCCACTTTTTGCAGCCACAGTGCCGGCTCTAAAAGGCCGTGTAAACGATTATGCAAAAATAATCCGCGACAGCGATGAACGCGAAATAGAAGAATACCTTGCTGGAATTGAGCAGACTAGTGGTGTTCAGATTGCGGTTCTTACTATGCCTTCTCTTGATGGCGATGACATTGCTTCCTTTGGAATTAAGGTTGCCGATAAATGGCAGCTTGGTGATAAGGAAAAAGATAACGGTGCAATTCTGATTGTTGCCTATGCTGAGCATGATTTACGCATTGAAGTAGGGGATGGACTTGAAGGTTCTCTTACCGATGCAAAGTGCGGCCTGATTCTCCGAAATGTTATTGTTCCGGAATTCAAAAACGGTAACTATTCTGCAGGAATCAAAAAGGGCGTTATGAATATGGG
>CAMJNC010000292.1 GCA_946407195.1 uncultured Treponema sp.
AGCTTGGAGTTTCGTTGCAGGCATAACCGAACATCATACCCTGGTCTCCGGCACCCTGCTGGCCTTCATATTCTGCAAGCCCGGTTCCTACAACTCCCTGGTTAATATCAGCTGACTGTGCGTGAAGTCTGTTCATAAAGATACAGTTAGCACCATCAAGACCTACTTCCGGAGCATTGTAACCAATGTCGAGGGCAACCCCCCTGGCAATTTTTTCAATCTGTGCATTGAATTTCTTTGTAAAATCAGCATCTACATTAATATTCTGGAAGCCGATTTCACCACCAACAAGTAAAAAGTCTGTTGTAGAGAACGATTCACAGGCAACGTGAGCATCAGGGTCAAGAGAAAGGCAGTAATCGAGTACTGCATCAGATACCTGATCGCAAAGCTTGTCCGGGTGTCCTTCACCAACTGATTCAGATGTAAATAAATAGTGATTGTTAGATAAGATAGACATATTTGTCTCCTATTTAGCAAGATTTTTTCCTCTCATACGAGAAGAAGCCCGCCCTGCAATTTGGATAAATCGACGGGTAATTGATGTGCACTAATTTGTAAGTGTACTATATTGCATAAAATAGAAAAATGCAATATTTTTACTATAAAGGTTAGGGGAAAAAGTAAAAACTCAGGAGTCTATTAATGTCACTTAAAAAATCTTTTTCAAAGGATAAGAAGACCTGCACTGTTACCTTTATTGTATCAAAAGAAGCTGCTCAGGGAGCAAAAACAATTAACCTTGCTGGAGATTTCAACAGCTGGAGTAGTACTGATACACCCCTTACACTTGGAAATGACGGAAGCTTTTCTGTAAGCCTTGATCTTGCAGCAGACCGCGAATATCAGTTCCGCTATCTTTTAGACGGCTGCCGCTGGGAAAACGACTGGAAGGCTGACAAATACATTCCAGCACCTTTCAGCAATGCAGACAATTCTGTAGTTGTAACCAGGCTATAATCGAAGAACCGTTAAAAAACGAGCCGACAGGGTCGTTTTAGGTTCATCGAAAAAATGCCTCAGAGGCAAGCTGTGCTTGCCGACTTATTCTCCAATTTTGTCATCCAATTTGAAAATCACCAGATTCTCGAGACTCTCAATTTCCTTTGTAAATTCCATCAGGTTAAGTCTGTCTGGTGCCTTAGAAGTAAACACAAGCTTTGTCTGATTCAGCGGCTTGTCGTATTCAATATTCATATCATGAATAATAAAGCCATAGCGCTGCATTGTTTCTGTTAAAAAGCTTTTAGGAATATCAGTTCCGTTAAAGGTTATTGTAACCAGCTTAGATTTAGCAGCCGGGAAAATCTTCTTTTCAAGACGATTCATAATAAAAAGAACTACGGCAAGCGCAAGCATTGTAAGAAGAGCCGGAACATAAAGAGCTGCACCACAGGCAAGACCTACGGCCGAGGCTGTAAAAATAATTGCGGCAGTTGTAAGTCCGCGGATATTCAGACCGTAGCGCATAATTGCACCACCACCAATAAAGCCGATTCCAGAAGCAACTCCGGCTGCAATACGGGTAGGGTCACCGGTAACGTTAAAGCTTTCTGCCATGTAGATAGAAAGAATTGAAAGCAGACACGAAGAAATGCTGATTAAAACAAGGGTTCTTATACCAACCGAATGCTGGCGGGATTTTCGTTCAATTCCAAGACAAAAGCCGCATGCAAAGCTTACGGCAATTCTAATGGCATAATCAGCATAAAGTTCGTAGTTCATAAAATCTCCCAATTAACGGAATAATGCAAAGCCTGTTGCAACCTTTGCGCCAACCTTATTCCAGGTGGTTGCCTGTTTTACTGTCTGCAGATTTTTCATGGCTTTTACAGAATCAAAAGCAGAAACAACCCAGTCGGCAATGGCATCTTCGTTTTTGTAAAGCTCATTTGAATAGGCACATTTTGAAAGAATTACAGAAAGGTAATCTCTGTCTGCAACATTTGTAGAAAAGTTTTCTGCCATTGAACAGAAGGCTGCCTGAGCAGCACTTACTACTGTGCTTGCCGGAACTATACCCGCAGTTTTAGAAGAAAGCATATCATATTTAGAAGGATATTCTTTAATAAGGAATAAAACGGAAATCTTTTCTTTTCTCTGATCAATGCGTTTTAAAAGCTCTGTTGCAGAAAAAATAAAGCCGCCAATCATTGTATCAATACCATTTGAAAGGTCTTCTGTGCGGTCCAGCTCAAACTGAGAGCAGAAGGTTGAAGCGTCAAAGTAAAAAACAACTTCATCCAGGGCTTCGAGCTTTGTTTCGGCCTTAATGATTACAGAATGTGCCGAAACTGCAGAAGATTTGTTCCAGGTAGTTGCATAAATCTTTTCTGAATCAAATTTAGAAGCGTCTGCCTCTGATTTTGCAACACAAAAAACTGAACGTCCGGAATCAGCCAGTGCCTCAGCAAAAGCAAGGCCATCTGGTAAATCTTTTCCAATCAACAAAGTATTAGCCATATTTAGATTATAACACACTATGGCATTGCATTCCATACTATGTTATAATGAAAATCTATGA
>CAMJNC010000293.1 GCA_946407195.1 uncultured Treponema sp.
TCATTCTGTATTGTGACAAAGCTGATTTTAATATTGCGCTCTGCCATCTTTTTAATAAAAGTCACAAAATACTGAGCCCATAATTCCCTGTAGCAGTCCAAGAGGTGACCGCCGTGGTTCATATCACCGTTGTCTTTCATCCATAATGGAGGTGACCACGGGCTCATAAGGAACTGCACATCGCTACCTTCATTTTCTGCAGTCTTCTGAACATCCATGGCCAATGGAGAAATATATTTGTCGGTGCGTTCCATTGAAAAAGACTTTAGTGTTTCATCCTTCTCTGGAAGGCAGGCCCAGTTATCAAGAGAAAAGTCGCAGGAATTCATATGGATGCGCGCGAAATGGTAAGCATTTCCTGTTTTAGTATTGTAATAAGCTTCTATTGCCTGCTTACGTAAGGCTAAAGGTAAACGGGAAAGTACATAGCCGGAAGACTCTGTTAAAGCGCCGCCAAAGCCATAAAACTTTTGATAGCTTTCTTCCGGTTTGAGAGTAAGGGTGGTTGGAATCCAGCCGCCGCCTTCGTAAATTCGTTCTTCAGGCGAAAGCTCCCAGATGCGTTCCGCCGTGTCTTTTGCAGTTTCATAAAGCTTTTCAATTTTCATGCCTGTAGTATAAACACGGATCTGGGATTATGAAAGTTTGATAATTTTCTAAATGGTGTAAAATTTTCGGCTATTTACGAAAGGAACAGAGTTCCAGTTGCGTTATCGTCGTACAGCGAAGCGAGTGCTTTTGGTTTGCCGCCGTTTGCAAGCAGCATCTCAATACCGTACTCGTTAACCTTTTCTGCAGCCTGAATCTTTGTTTCCATGCCGCCGGTTCCAAATGCATTTGTATCGCCAATCTTAATTGACTTACGGAGCTCTGGAATAGACTCAACTGTTTCAATCAGCTTTGCATCCGGGTTAGTTTTAGGATTATCAGAATAAACGCCGTCAATGTCGCTGAAGAGGATAAGCACATCTGCAGACCAGAGAATTGCGGTGAGTGCGCTGAGGTTGTCGTTATCGCCGATTTTAATTTCGTCGTAGCTTACGCTGTCGTTTTCGTTGATGATGGGTACAACACCTTCGTCCACAAGAGTAAACAAAGTATTGCGGATATTGAGACTGCGGTGCTCGTTTTCAAAATCATCTTTTGTGAGCAGCAGCTGACCAATGTGAAGATCCTGCTTCTGGAAGGCTTTGCGCCACTGGTGCATAAGCTCAACCTGGCCGATTGCACAAAGTGCCTGGCGATAATGCACGTCCTTTTTGCGGGCCCATTCTTCTGTTGTAGAAACTCCGGCAACCTGTGCTCCCGAAGAAACAAGAATAATCTGTTTTCCCTGTTTAATGAGGTTTGCACACTGCTCGGCAAAGTCTGCCATAAACTCTGTGTTTACAGTTCCGTCAGCTTTAGCCAAAGTATTCGAACCAATTTTAATTACTATTTTTCGTGCCTTTTTAAGGCTTTCGTTTATATTTCCCATTATCTTACCTGTCCTTCACCTGTGCAGCCAATTTAATTATTGTTCACACTTTAATTATCGTAGGCTGCACATCAATTTTACTTCGTAAAATTGACTATCTAATTTGACCGTCTCCTTCTACCAAATATTTAGTCGTAGTAAGCACTTTAATTCCCATTGGGCCGCGGGCATGCAGCTTCTGGGTAGAAATTCCAAGCTCAGCGCCAAAGCCAAACTCGCCGCCGTCTGTAAAACGTGTGCTGGCATTTACATAAACACAGCTTGCATCAACCATAGACTGGAAGAGTCTTGTGTTAGCACGGCTTTCCGAAATAATGCTTTCGCTGTGCTTTGTGTTATGCGAGTTGATATAGCTGATTGCTTCTTCAAGTGAATCTACCACTTTGATGCAGCATTCGTAATCAAGATACTCGTTGCCGAAGTCTGCATCAGTTGCTGGGATAGCGTCCTTTAAATACTTAATGGCACGCTCGTCGGCATGCAGCTTTACGCGGCCAGCAAAGGTCTTTTCCAGCTTTGGCAGGAAGTCTGCAGCTACCTTGCTGTGAACAACAACGCACTCAATTGCATTGCAAACTGATGGGCGCTGAATTTTTGCGTTCTCTGCAATTTTTGCAGCCATATCCAGATTAGCAAATTCATCAACATAAAGGTGGCATACACCGCTTCCAGTTTCGATTACCGGAACTCTTGCATTGCGAACTACATTTTCAATCAGCTTTTTTCCACCGCGTGGGAGACATACATCAATCATTCCTACGGCATTTAAAATCTGGTCTACATCGCTGTGGTCGTGCTCCTTTACTTCTACAAGTTCAATTGCTTCTGGAACACCGCCTTCAACACTGGCAAGTGCATCGCGAATTACGCGGACAATTTCTACATTTGATTTATATGAAGATGAAGAACCGCGAAGCAGAATTGCGTTTCCGCTTTTATATGCAAGACTAAAGGCGTCTACAGTAACGTTAGGGCGGTTTTCGTAAATAATAGCAACAACTCCAAGAGGAACCCTTACCTGGCGGATTGTCATTCC